>JAQUEX010000365.1 GCA_028684935.1 Kiritimatiellia bacterium
TAACGCCAACAACGCGCGCGGCCGCGTGACGGTGAAAGATCAAGCCCGGCTGTCGCTCAGCGCGGTCGATACGGATTTCGGCATCTCGCCGGGACGCAACACCGGCTCGGTCGGCTCGATCGTGCAGAAGGGCGGCCTTGTGGAATCGACGGGACGCTTCCTGCCCGGCTATTTCGGATATGGCGCTTACGAACTGCTGGGCGGCGAGCTGCGGTTGCCTTACGGCGCGAACAACACCCGGTACCGGTTGGCCGTTCAGTCGAATTCGACAGGTCTTTTATACCAGCGCGGCGGCGACCTGTTGGTGGCGACGAACGGGCTTTCCGTCGGATATCATTTCGAAATCGGCAGCGGCAACAACAATGCCGAAGCGGTGTATTATGCGGATGGCGGAACGGCGCGTTTCGAGACGCAGCTCCGGCTGCTGTCGGGCGGCTCGAGCGTGAATCCGTGTTACGCGGAGTTGACGGTGGCGGACGATGCCGTGGTCGAGGCGGGCAGCACCGTCTATCTGCGCTCGCCGGAGACCACGCTGGGCGGACGCACGGCGGTGAACCTGAACCGGGGCGGCACGCTGCGGGCGCCCGCGCTCCTGCAGGGCAAGAGCGGCGTCAGCGGTTTGAACGGCGATGGCGGCACGCTGGAGCTGATGCGCAGTTCAGAATACGCGACGCTGTTCGAAGGCCTGCACGCGGTGACGCTGTTCGAAGGCGGACTGGGGCTGCGATTCCCCGGGCCGTCGGGGGCGGTCATGACCGGTACGCTGCGAGGCCCCGGCGGCTGGGGCGTGGCATCTGTGACGCTGACCGCCGGCGGCAGCGGTTATCTGGCGCCGCCGCGCGTGGTACTCACAGGCGGCAGCGGCAGCAATGCGACGGCGGTCGCCTTGATCGATCATGCGTCGGGTGCCGTGACCGGTGCGGTGGTGACCTGCCGGGGCGAGGGGTACGACGAGAGCGATGTACTGACGGTCAGCATCACCGGCGGAGGCGGCAGCGGCTGCACGGGCGTTGCCGCACTCTCGGAGAACAGGGCCGGGCCATTGGTCAAGAGCGGCGCGCCGCGGCTGGTCATCTACAGCCAGCCCGACTTTGACGGTGAGTATGAGGTGCGCGAAGGCCTTTTCCTGCACTCCAGCCGCAACGCGGGATCGCCCCACGTGCGGGGGATCCGCGTGAGCGGCCCCGGTGCGGTGTTTCAAAACGGCAGCGGGACGGCCTTCGACAACACGCCTGAGAAATGGGACTTGGTGAATCCGCTGGCCACGCTGACGCTCGGCGGCGACTGGGGCGGCGGCGAAGTGATCGTGCCGTGCGGCGCGGAAGAAACGGTTTATCAGCAACACTACAGTGCACTCGAAGTGGCCTTCGGACGGAGCCGGCTCACCACGACCGGATATACGCCGACAAACGGCGCCGCTCTGATTTTCGGGACGATAACCAGGCGACCCGGCGGCGCCTTGGCGGTGACAACGACCACCAACCTGAATGTGACGGTCAGCGGAGATCCTGCGGGATTCGCGTTCGGCGCGGTGCGGCCGGTCGTGCCGGCGGCCAGTGTCGGCGTCACGACGGAACTGGCCACGCTCGACGCGGAAGGACGGATCGTGTCGCTTTCGGACTATGACGAAGGGTTCGGCACGGAGAGCAATCTTTATCTCACGGCGTCGGCGATTGCGGACGGGTTCGCGGTGAACAGCGTGCGTCTGGACGATGGCAAGGTGCTGACTCTGCAAGAGGGCGGCACGACCGTGGTCGGCAGCGGCGTGGTGCTGGCGCGCGCCGGTACCGGCGGCTTTACGACACTCAGCGGCGGGACGCTGACCAGCGGCAACGGCACCGACCTGATCCTGACGGATTTTCACAATGCGATTGAGCGGCGTAACGTGTCCAACGGCAAGTCCGGACTGGTGGCGGATACCCGTCTCACCGACAACGGTACGACGCCGGTCGCCCTCTTTGCTCTGGGACGCACGTGGGATCCCGCAGCCATGTCAATCGCAACGGGACCTGCGGTCGAACTGACCCGCACCGACAACACCTACTCCGGCGGAACGTACATTCTGGACACCGCGCTGGCGGTCGCAGACGACGGCTCGCTGGGCGCGGTGCCCGCGCATCCCACCAACGCCATCTTCACTTCCGGCATGGCCATGCTCCGCGCGCCGGCCACCTCTGCGACAGTCACGCTTCACCGTAACCGCAGCATCCGTGTCTGCGACGGCGGCTTGACCTTCTTCGGCGACACCGGCTCGCAGGCCGGGCGCGTGTTGTTCGATGTGGCCGGCGACATCAGCGGCGAGGGGGTTCTGGTGATGAACCATTGGTCCGGATCAAACATTCGCAGCGTAGTGCTGCTGGGCGGTGACAATCGCGGGTTTGCGGGGACTGTGGCGGTGCACGGGATGCTGAGGTTGGGCATGGCCGACAGCCTGCCGCCCCGCGCGGGATTATTGCTGTGCGATGTGAGCAGCACCGACGCTGCAGGCGGCGTTTTGGAGACAAGCGGAACCTTTACGCGCGCGCCTGGAACCGGTCCGGGACAGGTGTGGTGGGGACGCGTGACGGAGGTCGCGCCGGGGTATGTCGCGACGCTGACCACACCGGCCGCAGGCGGCGGGTTCTCGGCGCATGGCGGCGATCTCACGGTTAATCTGGGCGGTGACCGCCGGAAGCTGGTCTTAGGCGAAAACGGGTTTGCGCCGCAGCGGCTGCGACTCCAGGACGACGAGGCGACGGATGTGCTGTATTGGGCGAATCCCATCGATGTGACCAACGGCACGTTGACGGTGCAGGTCGCGTATCTTGTGAGCGGCAAGCGGGCGGTGTGGCGCGGCGCGGTGACCTGTTCATCGCCCGACGGCGGCGGCGCGTTCGCCAAGCGGGGTGCGGGGCGTCTGGTTCTGGCTGACGGCGCGGATTTCGGACCGCTCTCGTTTACGGCGAACAACACCGTCGAGCTTGACGTAACAAACCGTCAGGAACTGGCGTGCCACATGAGCGGAAGCGCCCTGTGGCTGGAAAAATACGGGGCGGGCGTGACGGTTTTGAGCGGATCAAACACGTATGAGAACGCCACCCGCATTTACGAAGGCACGC
>JAQUEX010000366.1 GCA_028684935.1 Kiritimatiellia bacterium
GGGTGATCGTCACTCGGCTTCCAGCACCTCGCGCACCTTGGCGCCGAGCTGCTCGCGCGTGAACGGTTTTTGCAGGAAGGGGGTATGGGCCGGCAGGACGCCGTGTTGAGCGATGACATCGGCGGTGAAGCCGGACATGAAAAGCCGTTTCATCGAGGGGCGTTCGCGCGCCAGCGTATCCCACAGGGTCGAACCGTTCATGGCTGGCATGATCAAGTCAGTCAACAGAAGGTGGATGATGTCCGGGTGGCTGCGGGCCAGGCGCAGGGCCTCCGTCGGATCCTGTGCGGCGAGGACGGTATAGCCCATGCCGGCCAGAAGCCGTCGCGCGAGGGACAGCAGGGCCGGTTCGTCTTCCACAAGCAGGATCGTGGTGCCGGCAGGAGTGGCCGGCGGCGCGGCGACGGGGGGCGGCGTGGCGGGCGCGGCGGGCGCGGGCTCCGGCTGACCGTGGCGCGGCAGGTAGAGCGCGAAGCAGGAGCCGTCGCCGGGTTGGCTGGAGACCCGGATGAAGCCGCGGTTCTGTTTGACGATGCCATAGACGATCGCCAGGCCCATGCCGGTGTCGGGGGTGTCGGGTTTTGTCGAGTAGAAGGGGTCAAAGATCTTGGTCTGGGTTACGGTGTCCATGCCGCAGCCCGTGTCGCGGAACGAGAGGCGCACGTAGTCACCGGCCGGAGCGAAGCCGTTGTCGCCGTCGAGGTGCACGTTGGCGGTTTCTACCGTGACGGTGCCTTCGCCCCGCATGGCGTCACGTGCATTGTCGGCAAAATTGATCAGGACCTGGGTCACCTGGTCAGGATCGATCAGGACCGGCCACAGCACCTCGCCGGGCCGCCACGCCAGTTGGATCTTTGGGCCAAGGGCTTGTTGGAGGGGCTCGGTCATGTTGCTGATCGTGTGGTTGAGATCAATGCTGCGGGGCAGCGAGGTCTGCCGCGCGGCGAAACCCAGCAGGCGCTTGACCAGCGTCGCGGCATGCTGGCCGGCTTTGAGGATAGCCGTCAGCGAGGCCTCGCGCTCTTCGTCGGTCGTCCCCGGCTCCCGGATCAATTCGGCGTTGCCGATGATCACGGTGAGGGTGTTGTTGAAATCGTGCGCCACGCCGCCGGCCATGCGGCCCAAGGCCTCGAGGCGTTGGGTCTGCTGGATCTGTTCGTCGAGTTCGGCCTGCTGTTCGGCTGCCAGACGGCGCGCGGTAACGTCATGGATCACGCCTTCCAGCATCTGCTTCCCCAGGGCAGGATCGCCGATGGCACAGCCGCGTTCCCAGACCCACTTGACGGTGCCGTCCGCCGTGACGAGACGGTATTCGAGCGTATAGGATTCGCCGCGCTTGATGGCTGCGGTGATTGTGTCCCAGACGGTCTGACGGTCATCCGGATGGATCAGGTCATAATAGGAACGCTGGCGGTTGTCAATCAAGTCTTCGGCGTCATAGCCGGTGAGAGAACGGCAGTTGGTCGAGAGGTACTGCATGGTCCAGTAGGTGTCCAGTCCGCAGCGGAAGACAACGCCCGGCACATTGTCGATCAACGTCTTGAGCTGCTGCTCGCTGGCAAGCACGGCCTTTTCAGCGGCGCGTTCCGCCGTCTGGTCTTTAAACACCAGCACCACGCCGGCCACCGCGTGCTGGTCGTCGATCACCGGTGCGGCGCTGTCGGCGATCGGGTACTCCTTGCCGTCGCGCGCGAGCAGGAGGGTGTGGTTGACAAGGGTGGTGACCTTGCCGTCGCTGAGCACCCGGCGGACCGGTGACGCGATCTCCTCGCGCGTGGTCTCGCTGATGATGCGGAAGACCGTTTCCAGGAGCTGCCCTTGGGCGTCGGCCTCGCGCCAGCCGGTCAGGGTTTCAGCCACCGGATTCATCTGCACGACGCGTCCCTCGCTGTCGGTCGTGATCACGGCGTCGCCGATGCTGTAGAGGATCGCGCGGTATTTGGCGGTGGCCGTGAACTGGTCGCGCTGCGCGTGGTACAGCGTGCGGTAGAGGCCGGCTTGACGGTGCCGGAAGCCCAGGGCGGTGGCGAAGGCCGCCAGCAGGATACCCAGCAAGACCATCCCGGCGATGGTGAGCGCGCGTTCGCGCACGGAGCCGACCAGTTCGACGGCATCCATTTTCGTGATCATGAACCAGTCAGACTCGGGAATCGCGCGAAGGTCGGCCAGGACACGGACCCCGCGATAGTCGATCCCGGAAACGATGCCCTGCCGGCCCTTGACCGCAAGGGCGGCGGGCAAGTTGACACGCGCGAGCGGCTGTTTGAGCACCATGGTTTTGTGGCTTTGGTGGCGCAGCCGGCTGAGGTACACCACGTGCTCGCCATCGCGGCGGACCAGCACAGACTCTGAACTGGGACTTGAACCGGGCCATGCCTGAATCAGCGGATGCAGGCGCTGGGTGGCGTCGCAGCGAAGGACCAGGACGCAGAGTTCCTTCGTGGCGCCAGAAACGGCCGCCGCGACATCGATGTGGACCGAGCCGTCCACCTGCTCATAAAAATCGGAAAGCGTGGGCGCGCGCGTGGCCACGGTCTGGGCGATGGCCCGCCGCGTAGTCGCCGGGAGTGGCAGGGGCGATTCCAGCGCGGAGCCCAGGATTTTGCCGTCTGCGGCGACCAGCAGCGCGTCCGCATAAATGCCGCCCTTGCGGTTGACCGAGAGCATGAGGCGCAAATCCGCCAAATTGTCCCGCTCGATCGCCCGGATCAATGTCGGGCCGCGCGCGAACCGGATCGCGTCGGCCAAACGTTCCCGCCGCCAGTCGGCAATTTCACCCGCCTTTAAGGTGCCGATGGCGGTCAGTTCCTGAGTCCGGCTCTTCAGGATCTGCACGCGGTCGGTCTGATAGACGAGCACGCCGAGCATCAGCATCACACAGGCCGCTACAATGAACGACGCCATCCAGAGATATTGGTGCTTGCGAGAGATCGCCAATCCGTCACTCATTCGGGACCTCGCTCTGTTGGTGGACGCACAGCCTAAAGCGGGCGAAGCCCGCCACACAATAGGCAAACCGCAATGATGGAATCAGGGTAAGAGCGTGGTGAATTCCTGTCAACAAGAATGTTGAGCGCGGGTGCGAGGG
>JAQUEX010000367.1 GCA_028684935.1 Kiritimatiellia bacterium
GCGGGCGCGTTGTCTTTGAGCGCGGCGAACACCACGGCGACATCCCGCTTGTCAACCCAATACAGGCAGCGCGCGGTCAGCATGCGGTTCTGGTTCGGGTACTCGTCGCCGGTGAGATAGCCGACCTGCAACTGATAGTCGTGGATGTCGCTCTCGCCATGCTGTTTGAGACTCTCCGAACCTGCGTTAACCGGCTGCACGATGATGTCCGCGATGCGATAGGCGTCGTCGGGATAGTCCCACTCGAAACAGCAGAGCGCGGCCTTCGCCGGCAGGTGGAACCGCACCGCGAAGCGGCTGCCGCGTTTGGTGCCCGTTTCCAGATACGTCCGCCCGTCCAGCTCGCGGAACGCCTGCTCCCCGGTTGTCACAAAACGTTCCGGCGGCGGCAGCCTGTCCAGCGTCACGCGCTCCGCTAGCCGCATGTCCAGTTTGCTGCCGGATGGGATGACGAGCGGATTCTCGCGCCGCAAGCCCCAAACTTCCGTTTCAGCGGCAAACGTGCCGGGGGCGGTGACGCGGACGGCCATGCGCCCGGCGGGCAGCGTCGCGGCGGCGAGACTGACGGCGGCCGCCCCGTGCGCGGGAACCGCGAGCGTTCCGCTACGGCCGGCCGCGCTCCATTCCGCCGCGCGCGTGACGGCGGACCGGTTACTGGCCGTGACGGACAGACTGCCCTCGGCACCGGCCAAGAAGTAGGCGGGCGCGGACCAGACATCCAAAGCGGCAAACTCAGCGCGCAACGCGAGGACTTCGGCCTCGGTCAGCGGTTCAGCGAAAATCTGCAGGTCGTCGATCAGCCCGTCCGCCGCTCGGCCCCCGAGGCAGCCGCCGACGACGAAGGTGTCGAACGTTCTGGCCCGGTTGATACCAGGCGTGGGCGCGTCCAAGAAGACGTCGCCTTTTGGGGCATCCCTGAACATGCGGCCGTCGAAATAGAAAGCCGCCCCTTTCTCATCCCAAACATAGGCGATGTGGTGCCAGACGCCTGTTTCAAAACGCATCGGGGCGACCAGATAGGTGTCGGCCGCCGGCGAGCGGTCCGCCCGCGGGACGCCTTCCCATGACCAGAGGAAAATCGCGCCCGTGCCCAAGCGGGAAGCGCCCCACGGACAGTCGAACGCGAAAAGGAACCGGCTCAATGCGGGGGCATCGCCCCAGTTCGGCTTGAACCAGAACGACACCGCGCCCTGACGTGCGGACAGATTTTTGTCAAACGCGTATGCAAGCCGCGGGCGCGCTGCAGCATCGAACCGGACGGCCTGCCCCTTCAGCCCGGGTTCGAATGCCAAGCCCTCCGCGATCACCGGCTCGGCCTTGCCCGCCGCAGCACGTGCCGTCAAGGAGCCGTCGAACGGCGCATGAAACGCCGGCGGGCGCTGCACGGTGGCGCTCCACCCCGCCGTCGCGCAGAACGCGACCGCAGTGAATGCGGCGTACGTCCGCCCGTGTTTCAACATCGATCTGATTCTGGGGCTCATAGTGGTCTCAGGTTATTGAATCCGAACCCGCGTCCCGTGCACCGGCACGGCCAGGCGGCCCGTTCCGGAGACGAAGCCGGGTTCCGATGCGGCGTCGATCATTCCGGCGAGCGGGCGCCCTCCATAGCGGAGCGCATTCAGCGGCACCGTGCCGTCGTAATCGAGAATGAGCGCTGTGCCTGCTGCAAGATCCAGCGACAGCGTTTCCGGGAAACGTCCGGCCAATGTGCGCCGCAGCGCGGCGTGGCTGTCTTCGCATCGTTCGATGCGGATGTCGTCGATCAGCGAGGCGGTGGATGTCGCGCCTTTTCCCGCGAAGGCCAGCTCCGCCGACGCGCCGGTTGACAAGCCGGGCAGATGAAGCGCGCGTCGCTCGAAAAGCGTGTCCGTCGTGGTGAACGCAGCCAGCGGCGCACCGTCAAACCTGATCTCGAACGCATGGTTCACGCGCCCGGGCATGGCCGCCGCGGAAAACGTGAGCCGGTAATCGCCCGCCAGCGGAATCTGCACCGATTGTCTCAGGCTGCCGCTGCCCGCAAGCCAGGCGGCGGCCATGCCTTCCGGGACCGCAGATGGCATCTGGCGTAACACGGGATCGGCCGATTGAATGCACCCCGTTCCGGCCGTGCCCTCAAAGGTCCATCCGGTCCCTGTCGGTGCTGTCGTCATCACCGCTGTCTCGAACTGTTCGACGGGCTCTTCGAAACTCGCATTCGTGACGGTCGCCAGAACCGGCGCGGCGGGGCACAGCCGGACGGCCGTCACGCGGATCGCATCCAGGAATGAAGCGCCGTTGTTGTCGGGGCCTTTGCCCCGGAAACCGAGCACATGTGTGCCGGCGGGGAGGAAGGGCAGCATGACGGCATGCTGACAGAATGCCGTGCTGCGCGTGGCGAGCGTCCGTACGGGCATGCCGTCGACAGAAACGATCACGTGACGGTTGAGATACCCGATGCGTCCCGCCGCGTGAAATGACAGTCTGTACACGCCGGAGGTCGGCACCTCAAACGGGGTTGAAGCCTGCCCGCGGTTGAGATACAGGACCGCGTCGCCGTCGGGCGCGGAGCCGGGGGGCATGAGGCCGCCCGCGTCGTCTAAGGCGATGCCCGCGTGAAAACCCGTGCCCACGGTGGCGACGTCCTGCGTAAAACTCCAGCCGTGGGCCGTGGTGTTCAGATAGGCCCGATATGTGAGCGAGGGACGGAGCTCGGCCACGAACGCTTCGAGGCTTGCCTCGGTGACAGCCGCATCGGCGGGGGGCGGGCAGGCGGGGGCCGGTGGCGTGGCCAGACGCAGACCGCCGGCTTCGACCACCACGCTCGTGATGCCGGCGTCAAGGGCGGCGATCGCCAGTTCACCGCTGCCGCTCTTGCGCAGGCAACCGGCGTCGGGTGCCGGTTGGCGAAGTGTGGTGCTGCCTTGAACGTTCAGAATCTGGCCGCCCGAGTCCACGTCCATCAGGAAGGGGGTGCCGACAGCGGTCAGCGCGCCTTCATGTAACTTGACCGTCCCGCCAAACGCGCGCTCAGCCCCGTTTGTAAGGGTCAGGGGGGCGGCGCCGCTTTTCGCGATCGTGCCGCTGCCGCTGACGGTTGCCGTCGCCG
>JAQUEX010000368.1 GCA_028684935.1 Kiritimatiellia bacterium
GATGCGTGGCGGATCGCGAACATGCCGGGCAAGACCAGCGCGCGGTAGGCCTCGCCGGCCACGCAGAGGCGCGCGTGATCGTCCGGCCGAAGGGTCGCGCGCGCCTCGCCCGGCGGCACGATCTCGGCGCGCGCGAGCGATTCGGCATCGATGAAGTCGAAGTCGGTCTGTTGCGCGATCAGATCGGCGGCCAGGGCATACGCACATTCCTGCGCCGTTTTGCCGCGCGCCGGATCGGCCACCAGCGGCTCATGCGGCTGGATGATCGCGACGTCCGCGACGTGATCGCCCTGGCTGAGCAGATAGCTGAGGCGTTCAAAGTATTTGAAGAACACCGGCATGTGGCGCCAATAGGGCATGCGGAAGTGATAGCAGGGCGGCGCCCATTCCCACCAGCCGCCGAAGGTGGAGTAATAGAGGCCGTGCAGGTTGAGCAGCGTGGTGCCGTACAGGAAGTTGCGGTTGCTTGAATCGAACAGCACGGTCGGCGAGGCCTGCCAGCCGAGGCTGTGGTAGCCCTCGACCCACACGCGCGGCCGTTCATAAAGATGGGCGATCGACGAGCCGACCTTGTTCTTGATCAGGTCGGCGCTGGAGCCCGGCGTGTCGAAGCCGGGCGCGGTGTACCAGCGCATGGCGCGCATGTAGTCGCCGAACTCCAGCGGGTCGCGGCCGCGCGAGGCCGGGTCACAAGCGTAAATCATGCCGCGGCTGTTGTGCCACTCGAAGATGGGTTTGAAATAATACGCCTCCGAGAGCGACACCATGACGTCGTTCACATCCAGGCGCACCTTGGGGGTTTCAGGTCCCAGATCCGTGAAGAGCGCGGCGAGAACAGGACGTACGTCATACCCTTTACGCTGCTGGAACTCGGCGGCGAATGCGTCGCTCCACAGGTGCTTGTCGCCGGCAAGGCGCAGTTCGTCCTGAAAGAAATAGTTCAGCGCGCTGCGGGCCTCGGGCGGTGTGCGCGCCAGAAAGGGGTTGAGGAACCGCTCGATGACGCGGCGGCCCGACACCGGGTTGAGCGGGTCCAGGGTGTCGGGACGGGGTTCGGCGAGGACCGCGAGCAGACGCCAGTCGCCTTTCGGCAGGGACCAGGAGGCGGCACGCGGATCGAATGAACGTTTTTCGGTCGGGTGTGGGCGGCCGTCGCGCAGCGGCAAGGCCGTGACGGAGATCGCGGAGGCCTCGTGCGGCAAGGGGACAACCGGTTGCGCGTCGTCCGCCGCGCGGAGGTCGCGTGTCCGCAGGACCAGACCGTGCGCATGAAGCTCGTCGGTCGTGATGCCGAGCTGCCGGAAAAGATTGTCGCGCCCGGGCCAATCCAGAGTATAGCCGCTCATCCCGATGCCCATGCCCCGCTTGGCTGATTCAACGGCCATGAAGGCAAAGAGGTCCCACCACGCATCCGAAAAGATCGGCGGTTCGACCGTCTCGGTACGCCAGCCGTCCGACCGCGTGTGGGCGTAATTGATCTGAGTGCCCGACACGCCGGCCTTGTGCAGTTCGTCGAGCTGCCAGAGCAGGCGCTCCCGATTCAGCGGTTCGCCCGTCCACCACCAGAACGGCACCTGACCGTAGCCCGGCGGCGGGGTATTGAAGGCGCGCCGAAGCTCCGCTGGCGTCACGTCTCGCTGAGGAAAGCCGGGGGCCTGCGCGGCATGCGGCCGTGATGGATGCAGAAGCAGAACCGCCACGAGTGTGAACATGCTTCGCGCTGAAATCCGGCTTCGGTTTTGACTTTGCATCATCTGCTCCCCTTGCGCTGGTGTGGCGCTGGTAACAGCGTACACGCTCCGGTTGCGGATGGTCCAGCCGATTCCGGCCTCTCCCGTGCGGCTACAGGTTAAGCGTGAAGCGTGCGGTCGGATGCGGTACACTACCCGAATGTTGCCGTTATGGAGAGTTGGACATTTTCAAGGAGATGCTATGCTGAGGCATACGGTCGGAATCGTGATGGCGCTGAGCGGGATGGCGTTCGCCGCACGGGCGGAGGTGCCGCTGCGCGGCGACGCGCGCGGGACGCTGTTCGGAACGGATCGTTTCGCGGTGCGGATTGACGTGCGGAATGGCTGGCTGGCCGAAGTGCTGTGCGACGGCCAGCCGGTCGTGGCGGCGTCGCCGACCGCGCAGGCCTATGATATCCGCCACGACGAGGCGTGGGTCACGGGCGGCGGCCAGGTGATTGAGCGGCAAGGCGTGGAGCGCGTGTCGCCCGACACGGTCCGATGCCGGACGCGTGCGGGTGATTGGACGGTCGAGGCCTATCTCCGGCTCGATCCTGAACGCCGCACCGTGCGACGCTGGTTCGATGTGACCTGGCATGGCGCGTCCGCCACGAAGATCAAGGGCTTCTGGGTGCAGAGCGGCGTGCTGCCGCTTGCTGAGTCTGGCCGCTATCTGTTGCCTGCGCAGTATCCGCCGCGCAGCATCGCGGCCGGCGAACTGACCGCTGATCGCCGCACCGGCAGTTGGCGCAGTCCGTGTGCCGTGATCGGCGAGAACGGGCGCGGCTGGTCCGTGGTGTGGGCGCTGGATGAGCTTCAGCCCTACGCGGACCGCGGCAGCACGGGCGTGCAGGAGGGGCGCGGCGAGATTCGCGTCACGCAATCCTTTAGCGTACAGGGGCACATGCGCAGCGGTGTGACGCAGCGGGTCGGCGACACTTGGCTCTGGGTGCAGCCGAACGATGCGGAGACGGCGCTGCGGCGCCTGCCCGAGTGGTTCGCCGCAGTCGGCCAGGTGCCGCCGGAGGGGCGCCCGGACTGGCTCAAGCGCGTGATACTCTACTCGTTTCACCCGGGTGGAACGATCGGTTCGAACTGCCGCGATCTCGGCGGCTTTCCCTCCGCCACCGGCTTGCTGCCGCACATCGACGGCCTGGGCTGCAACGCGATCTGGCTGATGCCGCTCGAGGACAAATCGATCTACTGGCCGCGCGACTACTACAAGCTTCAGGAGGGTATCGGCACGCCCGATGATTTCAAGGCGTTCACGGCGCGCGCCCGCTCTCTCGGGATGCGCGTCTGGCAGGATTGCGTGCCGCACGGCGGCGGCA
>JAQUEX010000369.1 GCA_028684935.1 Kiritimatiellia bacterium
GAAACGGCCGCGAATACGGTCTGGGGCTATTTCCCTGACGGAGAGGGCAAGGAGCTGTCGCGTACCTTCCCGGGAATCGTTGATGAGGTGCGCGTGTGGAACCGTAAACTTTCGCCAGCCGAAATCCGGCAGCTTGCGGCGGAGCCCGTTTCGATGAACAACCGCGCTCCGCAGGTCACCGTTTCTCCTGCGGGGGGACCGGACAGCAAGATCGTTCGTAATCGCCCGATGACCTTCACGGCAATGGCGTTTGATGACGGGCTGCCGTTAGGTGCTTCGCTCACCTACGACTGGCAGGTGGTTGTCGGAAATGCGGCGGCCGTGACGTTTTCTGCGCAAAACGCCGCCGCCACGCAGGTGACGGTGAACGGCACGGGGGCGTTTGCCTTCCGCGTCAAAGTCACTGACGGCGATTTGACAGCGTACAGCGAGGCTCAGAGGTTTGAAGTCGTGTCGGCGGGAACAGCCATTTTGATCCTGTGACCGGCGCACGCAGGGCCCTCTCGAATGCTCAGGCTGACGTCCGAAGTCAGTATAGAACCGTTGGCTTGCGTCAGCGTTTCATGGGACATCAGCGGCGGCTGCGTTTGCCGACGACGCGTCGAGCGCGGTCAAGGTTTGCCGGAGCAGGTCGGCCGAACGTCGCAACGCCGACGACTCGTCGTCATTCAAACGGCCTCGGATGACCTGTTCGACGCCGTTTGTACCCACAATGCAGGGAACACTGAGACAGACGCCGTGGATGTCGTACGCGCCGTCCATCAGGCTGGAGACGGTCAGCACGCTCCGCTCGTTCCGCAGCACCGCGCCGACGATCCGCACCAGCGCCAGACCAATGCCGTAGCAGGTTGACCCCTTGTAGCCGATGATGTGGTAGGCCGAATCGCGCACGTGCCGCACGATCTCCTCCCTGGCCTGCCGCCACCCTTCGCAGCGGCCGCAGACGGCGCAGTAATCGGCGATGGGCATCCCCGCCACATGGGCCATCGACCAGGCGGCGACTTCACTGTCGCCGTGTTCGCCGAGGATGTAGGCGTGCACGTTGCGCACATCGACCCCGCAATGGCGGCTCAGCAGGTAGCGGAAGCGCGCGCTGTCCAACACCGTGCCCGAACCGAAAATCCGTTGCGGCGGTAGGCCGGAACGCCGTAATGCCACATGCGTCAGGATGTCGACCGGATTGGTGACGACGACCACCACGGCCCGGGAACCGCTCGCCACGATGGCGTCCATGACCTCCGCGACGATACATGCGTTGCGGCTGAGCAGATTGAGGCGCGATTCGCCGGGCTGCTGTTTGGCACCGGCGGTAATGACGATCACCGCAGCATCGGCATAGTCGTCAGCGGTGCCGGCGTGAATGTTCACAGGCGACAGGAACGGCAGCCCGTGCGCGAGATCGAGCGCCTGCCCCCGGGCGAGGGCGTCGTTCCTGTCGACCAGCGCGATCGCCTCGGCCAACCCCGCCTGTGCCAAGGCATAGGCAAACGAGGCGCCAACATCGCCCGCCCCCACGATCACGACTTTTCTTTTTGTCACGTTCATGTTCCCTCCATGCGGCGGGTACGCCGCCCGACACCGCTTAATGTAGTATTAACGTACCGCAATAGTTTAAAAGGCGCAAGAGGGTATGTTGACGCGGGATGACATTCGGGAGCATGGCAGTTCTGTTGGAGCACCTTCTCGTAAAACTTAATCCAAAAGGCTCGTGCAAAACAGCCCATGACAGCCCATGACGTTCTTTCTTTTGGTGACGGGACGTTGACGGCGAAAAAAAATGGAACTATATTGTGACTCCTAAGGAGCATGAGAAAATGAAAAGAATGATGATCTCTGCAAGTATGGTTTTGGCGGCCCTTGTCGTGACCGCGCAGGAATCCGGAAAGACGTGGACGCCGGTCCGCTGCGAGATCGGCGACGTGCGGCTCAAGGGCCCTCTCGGCGAGCGGCTCGATGCGATGATCGAACGCCATGTGATCGGAACGGATGTCGACTACATCACCGCGCCGTTTCAGGAAAAGACGGAAACCAAGGGCTGGTGGCAGACGGAGTTCTGGGGCAAATACATGCACTCGGCCATGCCGTATCTGCAGTATACCGGCTCCGCGAAATTGAAGACCGCTGTCGACCGGGGCATCGCACGCATGCTCGCTTCGCAGGAAAAGAACGGATACATCGGCAACTACCCGGACGCGCTGCGCTGCGGCGAGGGGTGGGATGTCTGGGGCATGAAGTACACGATGATGGGCTTGATGCACTACTACGATGCGACGAAGTCTCCGGAGGTCCTGGAGGGGTGCAAGCGGCTGTGCGATTATGTGATCGCAGAGTTGGGCCCGGACGGTAAGCGCGGCAGGCGCCTGTACCAGACCGGCAACTGGTCCGGCTATGCCAGCTCGTCGATCCTGGAGCCGGTGATGTGGCTCTACCGGCGGACCCAAGACAAGAAATACCTCGATTTCGCGACCTATCTGGTCAAGGACATGACCGAAGCGGAAGACGGCCCGCGGCTGCTCGACCTCGCCTTGAAGGGTATTTCCGTGGCGGACCGCAACGGCTACGGCAACAAGGCCGAGACCCATGGCGGATACGTGATGAAGCACAACCGCTGGAAATCCTACGAGATGATGAGCTGCTATCAGGGCATGCTCGATTACTTTGAGGTGACGGGACGTAAAGAGCTGTTCGACGCGGCGGTCGCGACCGGCAACGACATCATCAAAGAGGAGATTAATCTCGCCGGCGGCTGCGCGTGTTCAGAAGCGTGGTTCCACGGCGCGCGCAAGCAGCACCTGCCTTATCTGCGTCTCCAGGAGACGTGCGTCACAACGACGTGGATGCGCTTTTGCGAGAAGCTGCTCGACTTGACGGGCGACCCGAAGTGGGCGGATGAGATCGAGCGCACCTTCTACAATGCCTATCTCGGCGCGATGAAGGCGGACGGCTCGGAATTCGCCGGCTACACGCCGCTCTCCGGCAACCGCTATCACGGCCAGCATCACTGCTACATGCACACGGACTGCTGCACGGCGAACGGCCCGCG
>JAQUEX010000370.1 GCA_028684935.1 Kiritimatiellia bacterium
GGCAGCGCCGCGGCGTGGACGTTGGGCGAGACCGACACCCCCACGACCGGCGTGCAGTCGGCCGGCAGGTGCGCGATCAGCTCGGCAAAGTACCGCGAGATCCCGCCCCAGCGCTGGTAGATGAAGATCTGATCGTCGTAGAGGATACGCATGGGGAGAAAGGAAGAAGGAAGAAGTAATAGGTAATAAGTAATAGGTAACAAGTAATAGGTAATAAGTAATAGGTAATAAGGAGGAAGGAGAAAGGAAGAAGGAAGAAGTAATAGGTAAAAAGTAATAAGGAGGAAGGAGGAAGGAGGAAGGAGAAAGTGAATAGTTAATAACGAATAGTGAATAGTTTTACTGGCCTCTGACCGCTGATCTCTGGCCGCTGGCCGTTGCGAACCGGGAGGGACGAGCGTCTGCTCGTCCCGGCGCGCGAGCGCCTCGCCCTATTGGCTTCGCTCCAAGCGAAGATCCGACGGTCGAGCGCCATTCGTCTGGGCAAGCAGACGCTTGCCCCTCCCGGCACTTCGGCGGCGAATGCTCGACAGGCGACATTCGGTGTGCCGTCCCAACCTTGAACGTTGAGCGTTCCTTCCCCCAACTATTCACTATTCGTTATTCACTCTCCGCTCTTCCTCACTGCTTCGCGCGAAAAGAAGGCGGCTTCGGCGGCGGCGAACGGTTCCAGGGAGGCGGCATCCATCATCAGCAGATCAAGGTAGTAACAGCCGCCGGACTGGTGATAGGCCAGCAGATCGCGGAAGGCGTGTGTGTCGGCACACGTGTGGCGTCCCATCAGAACCCCGTAGTTATCGTAGACCAGAAACCCGTGGTAGCCGCAGGCGGCCAGCCGCGCGAACAACCCGGCGCAGCGTTCGCCGAAGGCCGGATCGCCGCGGGCGTCGCACTCGATCAGCAGTGCCGGGCGGTCGCGGCGCAACACGTCGCGCGCGCCCTCCAGCACCTCGAACTCGTGGCCGTCGGTATCGATCTTGAGCAGGTCGACCCCGCTCGCGAAAGGCGTGTCGCGCGTCAAGGCGTCGAGGGTCGCGCACCGCAGCGGACGGCCGTGTTCGTCGGGCGTGATCGTGGCGGAACCGTTCTGTTCGCGGATGGCGAAACGTCCGTCGCCGCACGCGGCGCCGCAGAATTCCTGACGCAGCGTCACGCGCGGATCGTCCCCCCAGTTGCGTTGCAGACAACCGAAAAACGTGGGATCGGGTTCGATCGCCAGCAGGCGGTCGCCGGCCTGCGGAGCGAGCGCCGCGAGCGTGTCGCCGATGTTGGCGCCGACATCGATCGCCGCGAGGCAGCCGCGCGCGCGGCGCAGGAAATCGGCCAGCCGGCGCGGCAGGCGGTCGTAATAGCGGTAGCGCGCCAGGTAATCCGGCAAGGGGTGCGACAGCGGCATGCGGAGCGTGCGGCCGTGGACATTCATCGCGCACGAGGGGTCGCCCAGCAGCCGCACCGCAGCCGCGCGGGCGCAGAGCCACGCCTTGCGCCGCACTCCGCGCGCGGCCAGACAGCGGGCGTAGATCCATGTGGCGAACGGCCGCATATCCGGTCGGTTGGCCCCTCTTTCACCTTTAGTGACACCACACCCCATCATTATTTCCCGCCAAGACGCGAAGGTCTGAACGCTTTGCGCCTTCTCCGTGTTCTCTGTGGTTAAGAATGATTTATTTGAGGGTTCTTCTTCGCGCCCTGCGGGGTAACAACGCTGCCACTCAACGCCAGCCGCGGGAAGACGATCAGGACGATGGCGAGATGGATGACAGCCGCGAGCAGGCGCGAGGCGGCCAGCCCCTCGGCCCCCCACCGGACCAGACACCAGCCGCCGACCAGCATCGCCGCGACCCAGCCGGTGTTGATCAGAAAGCCGGCCCACATGCGTCCGCTCGCGGTGATCGCGCTGGCGACCGGCGTGAGCACGGCCGACACCGCGCCGGCCAGGACCAGCATCACCATAGTCCAGTGGCCGCCGGCGAAAGCGGGTCCGTAGCCGCGCATCACCCAGGGACTGACCGCGCAGAGCGCCAGCGCGGCGGGCAGCGTGACGCAGGCCACGCCTGTGAGCATGCCGCGCAGGACACGCTGCGAGGCCTGCACCTCGCCGGCGCCGAGCTGTTCGGCCATCACCGGCACGGCCGCGGTGCAGAGAATGGCGGCCAGGAACTGCAGCGCGGCCTGCCACTGGAACGCGGCGTTGAAAATGCCCAGTTCCGCATAGCCGTCGGGCCGGTTGGCCAGAAACGCGCAGGTGGCCCAGTTGACCGGACCGAGGCAGAGCAGGATCAGGAAGGTCGGCAGGCTGTAGCGGACCAGCACCCGCCACTCGGCCGTCATGCCGTGCCAGCGCAGGCGCAGGGCGAACGGCCGCCAGGCGCGCCGCACCGCCACCCGCGTCAGCAGCACCGTGGCCCCCGTGCCGCACGCCAGCGCGGTCACCGCGCCCGGCATGCCCCAGCGCCAAGCCCCCAGCACCACCAGCAGCGACTGGAGAAGACTGCCGGCGATGTTGACGCGCGAGGCGGCCGCAAAGGCCTCGCATCCGCTCAACGAGCAGCTCTGCACGCTGTTCAGCACGCCGAGCGCCACCGTGGCCGCGCTGATGCGCAAGAGCCCCGCCAGATGCGGCGCGGCCAAGGCGCGCTCGGCCAGCCAAGGCGCAAAAAAGAAGAGCGCGACCCCGTACAGGATCGCGCTCGCAGCGGCGACAAGCGTCGACAGCGCCAAGATCCGGCCGGCGCGTTCGGGGTCGATATGTTTCAATTCCGCGATGTGTTTCGTGACGGTCTGGCCGAGGCCCAGACCGGCCAGGCTGCCGACGGTGGCCGCCGTGCTGTTCACGATGCCATACTCGCCGAAGCCGGTTCGGCCGAGCATGCGCGCCAGCAGGAACGAGCAGGCCACGGTAATGACGCGCGCGCCGACCGCGGCCACCCCGCCCCAGAACGCGCCGCGCGCCAGCCGGCGGCGTGTCGGCGACGCGACCAGCGGCAGGATGCGCTCGCGAACAAACGGAAGCTGCTGAATGGCGGGGAGGAAAGACACGG
>JAQUEX010000371.1 GCA_028684935.1 Kiritimatiellia bacterium
CGGTCTGATCGACACGCGGCTGCCACTGCACCTGTCCGGTCGCGGGGTTGAGCGTCAAGCCGTCCGGACCCGACAGCAGCGAGTAGGTGAAGACGTTGGGCGGCAGGTCGGGATCGCTGTAACGCAGGTGCACGGCGAAGGGCTCCTCACGCCAGAGCAGGAATGTGGCGGGCGAGGCGTAGGCAAAGGAACGGTTGACCTCGTTGACGCGCACCGTCACCTGCGTGACGCAGAAGACACTCGGATCGTCGGCGTCTTCGGCAATCACGGTGAAGGGGAATTCGCCCGGTCCATCCGGCTCGTCTGTCTGCCAGGAGAACGCGCCACTGTCGGCGTTGAAGACGGCGTTCGACGGCAGCACGCCCTCCAGCCGCAGGCGGGTGGCGGTGGGATAGGGCGGGATCTCTTCCGTGCGTATGGCGGTCACGGTGAAGGTTGCGAGCTGGCCTTCGTTGACCGTGACGTCCGCGAGCGGACCGAACTGCGGCCGGCTGGGCGTTTCCAGCACGCGCAGCGTCAGCAGGGCTTCGTCGCAGCCGGTCACGCTCAGGCCGTCCACCAGAAAGCCGCAGAGGCGCAGCGCGTAGAGGCCGGGCCCCTGCGCTTCGGTCGGCGTCCAGGTCAGCACGCCGCTCGCGGTGTCGAACTGGAGGCCTGCGGGCAGCGCGGCGCCTTCGGTCGGGAAGAGGCGGAAGGCAAAGGCGTCGGGCCGCGCCGCCGCGAGGGTGTTGGTGCAAACGAACGGCTGCTCTTCGCGGATGGCATAAGGGTCGGGCTGCGCGAGCAGCGTTTCCGTAAAGCGCGGGTTGCGGTTGGGTGCGCCGGGGGTGGGTCGGTTGAAGAGCACCAGATCGCCGGACGCGCCGTTGAGCCAGCGGCCCATGCTGGCGGCGCCGCTCTGCTCGGTCGCATACGCGATTCGGTCGGCTAGCGCCAGCGCCGGCGTGAAGAGGCAGATGCGGTCGCCGCTCTTGCCGAGGCCGAAGGGCGCCTGCAGGTTCGCGGGATCGACCGGCAGCGACGCGGCGTCGCTCGCGCCGGTCCAGATGCGCAGGGCCGCGCCGGGCGCGAGCGTCACGCCCGGCGGGATGACCAGCGCTTTGGTGGCGCGCAGATCCGGCGTCGGCGGTGTCTCGCTGGTCAGGGTGTCGGTCACCACCCAGCCGCCGAGATCAACCGGTCCCGCGCCGTCGTTGAACAGCTCGAACCAATCCTCCTTTTTGCCGGTGAGCGGATTGGTGAAGAGGTCATTCTGCGCCATGAATTCGTTGATCACGATCCTGCACGCCGGCCGGTCGGCGCGGTTGGCGGCACCGGGCGTGGCGGGATGGAGCCAGCGGCGCTGATCCGGCGAGCCGTCGGGCCAGGCGCCCCACGCCGCGTCGTCGGCGCAGTCGGTATAGTCAAGGGCGTCGACCACCACCGCGCGGCCGTCGAGCGGCGCGCGCAGCAGCAGCGTGCCGGAAACAAAATCGAAGCGGAAGCCGGCATGCAGGTGGCCGGGCGCGCTCTCGCCGGCTTCGGCGTCGAGCCAGACGCGCAGGAATGCGCCGGGGTCAAGCAGGGTACCGGCGGGGAAGCTCCAGCCGGGGTCGCCCTGCGCCGTGGCCAGCGTCCAGCCGTCCAGCGCCACGGCGGCATCGCCGCTGTTGTAGAGTTCCACCCACGGTTCGCGCTCGCCGGCATTGTCGGCGGCGCCGTTCAAGTTGCGCGGCTGGAGTTCGTTGAGCCACACATCCGGCAGGGCGGTGAGCGGCAGCGAGGAGGCGTTGGCCTCGCCCGGCGTGCAGGTGTCGGTCTGGACCGTCGCGATGTCGAGCGTCATGCCGAACACCAGGTCGGAGCTGCCGCCCTGATTCTGATGGACGCTGACGGCCAAGGTGTTGAGGCCGCTGCGCAGGGCGGTGGCGGGCAGCTCGAAGGGCCCTTGGATCTGCCCCTCCGGCAGGATGTGCGTGGTCGCGACGCTGGCGTCGGTCAGCGGGCCGATGGGCATCAGGGCGGAACGGTGGATCTCCTCGCCGTTGAGATAAAAGGCGGCCGCATCGTCGAGCATGTAGGTGAGCCGCAGCGTGGCGTTGACGGGGTTGCCGCTGTAGGAGAACGCTGTGCGGAAGTAGTAGGCGACGCGGCCGCTCACCTTGGGGATCGTGGTGGCGAGCGGGACCGGCAGCGCGTCGGTCTCAAAGCCCAAGGGGCCGGGCCCGGCCGGCCACGCCGCGTCGTCGAAGGCGGGCGCGGTCCAAGTGTCGCCGGGGTAGGCGGTGACGAAGTAGGACCAGGCGTGCGCCCACGGCACGGCGGTCACAGTGACGCTGTTGGAGACGCCGTCCGCCACCCAGTTGGCCGGCCGGCTGTTGTCGAGCGCGGGGTTGATGAGCTGCAGCGCGGTGCCCGGCGGCACCGCCTCGGGCCAGGGGTGGCGGTCGCCGTACGTCACGCGGTCGAGCACCGGGTCGTCGGGCTCGAAGCCAGCCGCGCGCCGGCGCAGGCGCAGGGTGCCGGCCGGCGGCAGGACGCCGCTGTAGGCGCCGGCGACCCGCTGCCAGGCGCCGGTGCCGTAGACCTGCGCGATCGCCGCGGGGTCGGCCGCCACCAGCAGGCGCTCGCCGGGGTTCAGGACCGTGCCGCTAGCGAAGGCGAAGGCGACCGCGCCGTCCAGATAGACGCCGGTCAGGTTCATGCGCGTCGCGGCCGAGCGGTTGGCGATCTCGACATACGCGGCGGTGTTGGTGACCGGATTCGCCATGATCTCGCTGATCAGAAGATAGCCGTCCAGCGGATCGAGCGGCGTGCCGGTGTAGACGATCGTGCGGGTGACGCTGCCGCCGGGCAGGCGCGTGCCGTCCGCAGTGAAAGCCTCGATCTGGAAGGTGTTGGTGCCGTTGTTGAGCACCGCCTGCGCGCTCCAGGTGGTGGACGAGGTCCAGGTGACGTCGGTCTCCGCGCCGTTGATGCGCAGGGAGGTGACCGCGAAGGGCGCGTCGCCGGAGAGGGTCACGACGTTGGCGGCGGCTTCGGACACGGCCGTGGCCGGCG
>JAQUEX010000084.1 GCA_028684935.1 Kiritimatiellia bacterium
GAGACGCTCAGTTGCGGCATCGTGATTCAGGAGACCAACGGTGATCCGGTGACCGCGACCAACGTGTCCGCCGCCGCCGGTGTGTCCGGCGTGTGGGCATTGGGCGCGGGGTACTTCACCTTCACGCCTGATGCTGCGGATGAGGGCGAGCGTACCTTCATCTTCATTGCCCAGGATAAGGACGGTTGGTGCGAGGGCCGCGAGTTGAGTGTCACGGTGCGCCCGGCCCGTGTGCCGGCGGTGGTCATGGCAGGCGCTTGCGGTGTCTATACCCAGGCTTTCGAAGGGTTGGTGAATGGCGGTTCCATCGCATGGGACAATGCGGCAGAACCGCTCAACGCCTGGTACGCATACGCCGATGCCGCGGCCGTTACGTCGTTGCGTTTCGGCACAGGTTCAGGGACCGCGAGCGGTTTGTATGCGTTCAGCTTTGCAGAAAGCAATGCGTATTCGCTGGGTTCCCTAGCTGGGGGCGGACACGACTTTGTGTACGGCGTGGCATTGACCAATGCCAGTGGCGGCACGATCACCCGCAGCGTGATCCAGAGCCGCTCGCGGCAGTGGCGTGTCGGCGCCAGCGCGCTGACGAACACGCTGCTGGCCGAATACTGCGTGACGAATCGCGTGGTGCCCTTGAACGAAGGGATGTGGCACAGGATGAACGGACTGTGCTTTGATTCGCCCTGCGTGACGAACGAGGTCCAGCCGGCCGGCGCGGTGACCGCCGATGTGTCAGCTGACGGCTGTGCGCGCCTGTCACGGCCTATCCCGCCGGGCGGGGTGTTACTGTTACGTTGGTTCGATGTGGATGATCCGGGGAGCGACCATGCGTTCGGCATCGATCGCGTGCATGTCGCATGGACGTCGGGCGAAGCGCCGGCGGGGATCCACGTGCCGCCGGACGGCGTGACAGAAACCTTCGATGAGATAGGCGAGCACGCGGCAGGTGGCTTGCCGTGGGGCTGGCGCGCGGAATCACGGGGCGACGGTGCGCGCGTGACCGGTGCCTATCCAGATGCGGGGTTGGTGGTCGCGTACGTCAATGCCGTCCCTGATTTCACGGCTGCCGGCAGCTACACATATTCATCATGCGGTTGCCGCGATCAGGCGGTCGGCGGGCTCACGGATGACGCGCAGGCGACAAGCGTCTCGATGCTGGCATGTTTTGTCAATGATACGGGCCGGAGCGTGCGCACATGGAGCGTGGCGTTCGCGGTGGAGAAGTACAGGCGCGGCACCGTTGCCAGCGCGGTGAGGCTGCTGTGCAGCGCGGACGGCGTCACATGGAGCGAAGCAGGCGCGCCGGTCGTCTTTGAGGCGGATGCCGACTGCGCGGGATTCCCGTTGACGCAGCGCCCGGGCGAAACCCGTCACGCCGAACGTCAGGCTGTGTTCGGTGCGCCGGTCGCGCCGGGCGGGGTGTTCTATCTCGCGTGGCAGGTGGCTGTTGCGGAGGGCGAGGCGGCGGCCGGCGCGCAAGCTCTGGCGATCGATGACGTGACCGTGGCGCCGGTGGCTGCCCGCTCCACGCTTTTTATCGTGCAGTAAGCTGCTCCAAGAGCGCGCCGGCGCGCAGGCGTAATGCGGCGAGGCGCGTCGGGTCAGGCAGGATACGCGTCGAGAATCGGCCGCCGGCGTTGGGGATTTCGACTAGCGCGGCGAACTCCTTGAGCAAGGCATCGGCCTGCGGGCTGCCGGCGTGCCGTTTCAGGAGCATGAGGTATTCGTAATCTTCGACGCCGTCGCGCGCGGCTTCGAGGCGCACCGTAGTCACGGGACCTTGGACGCCGGTCGGTGCGCCGGGATAGAGCAGGTAGCCGTCGCCGTTCGGATAGCGCACATAGTAGGATTCGCCGGGCGTGCTGCTTTGATGGATGTAGCGGTGCCAGCCGAACTGCCAGGGATCATAGGTCAGCCAGCTCACGCCCCAGAATTCGTACGCTTCGGCACCGAACTGGAAGCAGTAATGCGGGAGCAGGCGCTCGACCGCGCAGAAGGGCGTGTCGGTGCACATCTGGCCGTCGGTGGTGAACCAGATACGGTCGCCGGCGGCGCGCCGCGCGCGCATCTCCTCGACAGGGAAACAGCCGTAATGCCCGACGCCCCAAACGTCGAGATACCCGTTCCAGTCCGGGCAGTGGCGCCATGTGCTGCAGTAGATCGGGATCTTCGGGTCGACTTCATGGATCATGTCACAGAGGGCCTTCATCTGGTCGATGATGGGCTTTTTGGTGAGGAAGGGTTCGTCTGAAATGTAGAGCACCAGCCTGTCGGCCCAGCCCTTGGCCTTGACGTGTTCCCAGTAGAGGCGCAGGCAGGCTTGGTAGGTCTCTTTGTAGGCGGCGCGCAGGCGCGTGCGGTCCGTGGCGGCATACGGATACTCGCCCTCGTAAGGCGCCTCGCCCATCACTTTCTTGGGCGGATGTTCCCAACCGAACAGATAGAAGACGTGCGGGGTGTAGGAGAACCGGAACTTCAGTTCGTCGAAATAGAGCTGCGCGGCGCGGTCGTACGCCGTGAAATCGGCGGTGATGCGTCCTTGCGCGTCGCGCGTGAAGACCGGATTCGCGCCGACCTCGTCGGGTGACACCCGTTTGTCGGCCATGAGGCGCATCAGCCGCTCACGCTGCTGCTCCGCCGTTGAACCGTCGGCAGACCAGTGTGCGTTGAGGCGGATGTCGTAGATCGCGCCACAAGACGATACGGCGGGCAGTTCGACATCCCAGACCGTGACGGTGAAGGGTACGCGCCGCACCAGGCGCTTGCCCGCCTCGAGCAGCCGTACGGAGCCGGCGTAGGTACCCGGCGCTGTGTCCGCCGTGGTCCTAAACGAAAGCCACACGGCCTGCGTTTGGTTGGCGCGCAGCGTGCCGCGCGCGGTCGGCCGGATCGGGTCGGGCCACCAGCCGGACCAGCCGTCCGATGAGCCGCCCCGCGTGGGATGCTTCAACTGCCACGCCGGCGTGGTCAGGTTATAGTAGGCGGTCGGATGGTCGATTGGCACATAGCCGACCCATCCGATCGTGAATGCGTCGAGCGTCCGGCCGTCGCGCCGCTTCGGCGGGTCGACCGCGATCTCAAGATCGGCGATGTCCCGTCCGGCGCGCAGTGCAAGTTGCAGCGCTTCCTCCTCGTTGCGCACGAGAGCGATCGCGCCCGCCGCCCGTTTCGCCGGCGGCAGGGTCTCGTGGAATACTTTGACGATGGGGTCAACCGGCCACACCGCCAGTTCACCTTGGCCCATGGGCGGGGTTTCTGGATCGCCGGTCGCGGCGTTCAGGCACTCGGCCAGGAAGACGCCGTCATGTTTGAGTGTGCCGTGCGCGTCCATGGTGAGATGGATCTGGAGCTGGCTCGCGTCCGCCGGAACGGTGGCGGTGCCGAACATCGGCGTCCACGCCGCAGTGCCGCTGATGCCGGCGCCCGCGCTGAGGAAACCGCCTGACGCCACGTGCCCCCCAGCGGTCCGCAGGTGCGCGTGCAGCAGGGCGGAGCCCTCCAGCGACTCGCAGGCGAGCCAGGCACCGTACAGGTAGGTGTGCCCGGCCTTGACCGGGACCGACTGCTGCCAGCCGCGCCACGAGGCTGCAACGGATTTGTCAACGGTCATGCGGGCGTGGCGCTGGCCGAACCCGCCGGGGCTTTCGACGCTGAACCGGACGCCCTTGCCTTCGCCGCTGCGCGACCAGCCGTCGGGCTGGTCTGCACCCGCTTCGAAGTCGGGATTCTTGATCCGGTTCACCGGGCCGGCGAGCAGTTTGGCAAAGGCGGCCGCATCGGTGGTGTCGGAGCCGGCCGCCAGGATCTGGTCGGAAGGGATGTCGCTGCCCAGCGCGGAGGTGACGGCGGCACGCGGTTGCGGGCGCTTGCCGGTGTCGGCTACATACAGGTAGTAGGTCATTATGCTTCGCGCGTCGGGCGAGCAGGAGAAGAGCAGGCGGTCGCCCAGCCGGCAGGCCTCGACGGTCTGTCCGTTGAAGGTCAGACGGAACTCGGGCGCGACGATCCCGCGCGCGGCGCTCGCGAGATCGGCCACGGCGAGCAGGTTGGCGGCCGGCGTGTCACGCAGGTTCACGACGCGGATCGGCAGGCGGTGACGCCAGAGGCTCTCGGCGGGGCGGCGATGGGAGCGGAACGGCGCGGTGATGCGTCCCAGCCAGTGCGGTCGGCAGCGCAGGGCTGCGGGCCACGGCGCGTCCGCGCCGCGTTCAGTCAGCGAAAGGCGTTCGGCCGCGCCGGCGCGTGCGGTGGGGGTGGGTGCCGGACGGTCGTTTTCAAAGGTGAAGGCGTCGTACCAAGCGGTGCCGCTGCCGTGGAGCACGGAGCCGGTGGTCATGCGCGTCGCGCCCTTCGGGACGGTGAAGGTGATCTGCGTCTCTGTCCAGCCAAAGGTGCCGTCGCCGGTTTTCACGACACGGTTGAGAAGCTGCGGATTCTGTTCGTCGCCCACGTGCACATACCAGCCGGCGGTACCGGAGACGTTTTCGCCGCGCACGCGGACCCGGACCGTACAGCGCGCGCCGGGAATGACGGTGAAGTCGGAGCGCGAGAATCCGAACCAGGTGGGGACGGCACCGGAGGCGACCTCGGCCTTGAGACAGCGCGCACCTGAGAACGGCGCGTCGGTCGACCACGCGAGCCGGTGCGCGTCGTCGCTTATCTTCTGTTGCCAGCTTAACGGCGTGTCGCGGCTGCCGCGTTCAAAATCGCCGTTGAGATCGGTGACGGGACGTTTGTCGAAGAAATCAGCCAGACCCCACGCGCGCGCATTGTCGAAATAAACGTGATAAGTGGTGGAGGTGGCGGGGCCGCACACGGCGGGCAGCGTCAAAACCGCACCGGCCGGAACCGCGCCGGTAGTGATCAGGCTGTCCAGTTCCGGCGTCCAGAGCGCGTAGAGCAGGTGGCGCCCTTGGCTGTCGGCCACGCGCAGCGCTTCGGCCCGCGCACCGTCGAGCGGCGCTTGGCCGGGCTGGTCGCCCACGGTCAGGGCGACCGGTTGGCCGTCGAGGGCGACGTCGGAGGGATTCGTCACGGTGACCGGGAAGCGGGCGCGCCAGACGTCGCCCCGGCCGAGCCAGAGCGCATCGTGCCAGTCGGCCGAAGCGAGTGACGCGCAAAACATGAGCACGATGAGCGGACATGAACGGTACATGGTCAAAACCTCCCCCTGTCAAGAAACAGACTTAGGGTGTCAGTGTAAGCGGGCGGGTACGCCTAAATCAAGGCTGCGTTTTAGCGCAACGGGGCGATCGCCGCCGTTTCCCGTTTTGACTTTCATTTTGGCTGCCGGTTTGCTACAACCTCAGCCAACCGCATGCGGGGGATTGGCACGCCCGCGAGGGATCAGATTTTGAGGTTTCCGTGTACCTAAAACAGATCGAAATCACCGGCTTTAAGAGTTTTGCGGACAAGACCCGCCTGCAGTTCGAGCCCGGCATGATCGCAATTGTGGGGCCGAACGGCTGCGGCAAGAGCAATGTCTCCGACGCGATCCGCTGGGTGTTGGGCGAGCAGCGGCCGACCGCGCTGCGCTGCGCCAAGATGCCGGATGTGGTTTTCAACGGAACCGACAGCCGTAAACCGCTGGGCATGGCCGAAGTCTCGATCACCTTTGCGGACTGCGAAGGTTTGCTCGATACCGAGTTCAATGAGGTCACCATCACCCGCCGCGTCTTCCGCTCGGGCGAGGGCCAGTACTTCATCAACAAAAATCTCTGCCGCCTCAAAGATGTCCACCGGCTTTTCATGGGCACCGGCATCGGCACCACCTCGTATTCGGTGATGGCCCAGGGGCAGATCGACGCCATCCTCTCCTCCAAACCAGAGGACCGCCGCGCGGTTTTCGAGGAGGCCGCCGGCATCACCAAGTTCAAGGCTGACCGCAAAGAAGCGCTGCGCAAGATCGATCAGACCGAAGCGAATCTGCTGCGTCTCGCCGACGTGATCCGCGAGGTCAAACGCCAGATCGGCACGCTCCAGCGCCAGGCGGGCAAAGCGCAGAAGTACCGCGAACTGCGCGACGAATTGCGCGGCCTCGATATCTTCCTCACGCGCCGCCGTCTCGCCGCGCTCGATATCCGCATCCGCGAGTTAGACACGTCGATCCACGCGCTCGGCGAGCAACTGGTGGCGCACCAGGAGTTTGTCGCTGAGGCCGAGGCGGAGTCGTCGCACATCCACGCGTTGATCCATGAGACCGAGGCCCGCATTGCCGAGCTGACCGAACAGGCCGCGCAGGCGGACAACCGCTTCATCCGCGCGCAGGAGGTCATCAAGGTCAACGAGCAGCGCATCGCCGAATACCGGGCCTGGGCCGAACGCGATAACCGCGAGATCTCTGAGACGCGGACGCAGATCGAACAGCTCAAGATGCAGATCGAATCGCTGGAGCAGAAGCGTCTGCTGACCCAGCAGGCCGCGGATGTCGAGCGCGGCAAACTGGAAGAGGCTCAGGCTCGCTTTGACGCGCACAGGGTGCGGATCGACCAGACGCGCCAACAGCTTCAACAGGACCGGCAGCGCTCCGTCGAGTGCGAGCGCCGCAGCGCCCAGATCCAGCAGGCGCTCGCCGAGATGGAGGCGCGCCAGCGTGACGTACTGATGAAGCGTGACCGTCTCTCCGCCGAGCATCGCCAGGTGGAGGAGGCGTTGGCCGCTGCCGATCAGAATCGCGTGGAGGTCAAGGCGCGGCTCGACCGTTTCCAGTCTGACGCCGAGAGCGTAGGGGAGCGGCTGGAAACGCTGGAAGACGAGCGCGCCTCTGTTGCCGCTGAGTTGAAGCGCATGCAGGAAGAGGCCTCCCGTATGCAGTCGGAGGCCTCCGCGAAGCACGCGCAAATCGAGCTGCTGACCGATAAGCGGGAGTCCTCCGATGAATTCGCCGCCGGCTCGCAGCAGGTGCTGGACCCGGAAAATCCGTTGGGGCTCGCGCCGCAGGCGGTGCTCGGGGCGCTGGCCGACCAATTGAACGCCCCCTCCGATCTGCGCTTGGCGCTTGAGGCGGCGCTTCGCGCCTGGCTGGACGCGGTGGTGGTGCGCGATGCCGCCAGCGCGCGGCAGGCGCTGGCCGCCCTTTTTGCGCAGGGCCAGCATGCGGCAGCGCGCATCGTGGCGGCCGATGGCGGCAAGGGCGGACGCCGCCCGCCGCCGCCCGGACTGGTTAGCCTGCTGGATCAGGTGCAGGTCGACGACGCGTTCGCGCCGGCTGCGGCCCGGCTGCTCGGCTCGGTGTTTCTGGCCGAACGGCTGGAGGATGTGCCGGAGGAGGTCCCGGAGGGGTGCAGCGTCGTCACGCGCGGCGGTGTGATCGTGCACGGCGACGGCTGTGCGGAACTCTGGATGCCGGACAGCCAAGTGTCCAGCCCGCTCGCGCGGCGCATGCTGGTGGCCGACACCAGCGAACAGCTCGCCGCGCTTGAAGAACGTTTGGCCACGCACCGCCGCCGCCTGGAACAGCTCAATGCGCGAGCCGGCGAGCTGGGCGTGCTGATCAACCAGACACGCCAGGAGCGGGATGAGAATCGGCGCAAGGCCGCGCAGGCTGAAGGCGAGTATCAGACGGTCAGCCGCGACACCGACCGCGCGCGCGGCCGGTTGGCTGCGGTCGCCACGGAACTGGGGTCGATCTCCGCGCTGACCGCAGGCGATGACGAACGCCGCAGTGCGCTGAGCGACGAGCTTCAGGCTTTGACGGTATTGCGCGGCGAACTGCTGGAACGCACGGCGGAACTGTCGACGATGCTGCAGGAACTGGAGAGCGTTTATGGCGAACTGAGCCATGCGCTCACCGAATGCCGCATTCAGGTCTCCAGCCTGACGCAGCAGTTGGAGCACGCGGCGTCGCAGCGGGAATCGGTCCAGACGCGCATCGACGAACTGGAACGCACGATCCAGGGACGCAGCCGCGGCGTGATGTCGTACGACGAAAGCATCGAGCGACTGACGGTTGAGATTACAACGCTTGAAGCCAACCTCGATCCGATGCGCATCGCGGCGGAAGCGCTGCACATGAAGATCGAAGAGACCCGGCGCGAGCGCGCGGCGCGCCAACGCGAGTTGGAGAAGACCGACGCGACCCTCACCGAGCGGCGCCGCGCCTTGGACCGCGCGCGCGAGGAAAAAGGCAAGGCCGAGGTCGAGATCACCGAGTCGCGCATGCGCCGCCAGAATCAGATCGATCACATCTACAATGAGTACGGGCTCTCGGCGGATGAGTTGGTCGCGCATGCCGATCCGGCCTGGGAGAACAACGAGCAGCCGCCTGTGCCGGAGATCGAGGCGCGCGTCGCTCAGTTGACGGCGGACATTCAGGCGCTCGGTCCGGTGAATCTGGTGGCGATCGAGGAGTACAAGGAGTTGGAGGAGCGGTATACCTTCCTGAAGGCGCAAGAGCAGGACCTGCTGAAGTCGAAAGAGCAGATTCTTGAATTGATCACCATGATCAACAAGAAGTCGGGCGAGATGTTCCAGACGACATTCGAGCAGGCCAACGCCAATTTCGAGACGATGTTCACCAAGCTTTTCAATGGCGGCCAGGCCAAACTGGTTCTGCTGGATAATGTGGAAGATCCGCTCGAATGCGGGATCGACATCATTGCGCGTCCGCCCGGCAAGCGCCCGCAGTCGGTGACGTTGCTCTCGGGCGGCGAGCGTACCATGACGGCCGTGAGCCTTCTTTTCGCGATCTTCATGATCAAGCCGGCGCCGTTCTGTATGCTCGACGAGCTGGATGCCGCGCTCGACGACAGCAACATCGGGCGGTTCGTGCAGGCGCTCAAGGACTTCTTAACGCATTCGCAGTTCCTGATCATTACGCACAACCAGCACACGATCGCCGGCTCGGACATTGTGTACGGCGTGACGCAGCAGGAGAAGGGCATCTCGAAGATCGTCTCCATGCGGCTCAAGGAGATCGGCGTCAAAGAGCTGTCGATGGGTGCGCCCGAGTCGGTGCCGACCGTGGAAGAAGAGCGCGTCCGGACTAAGCGCAAGAAAAAGGCTGAGCCCGTCGAAACAGCGCTTGCCTGAGCATGCACCTTGCAAGGGAGTGATGACGTATGCGAAGTCTGGTGATTGACCGTTCCTCCGGCCGCCCCGGCATGGCGGTGTTCGAGGGCAACGAACGGGTGTGCGAAAAGGTGTGGGACGGCGAGCCGACACGCGCGCCGGGGTGGCTGGCGGAAATGGCCCTCACGCTTGCGGATCATGGTTTGAACGGAGCGTCCTTCGACGCCTTTGTTTGCGGACTGGGCCCCGGATCGTTCTCGGGTATCCGCGCCTGCCTTTCGGCGTTGCAGGGGCTGGCACTTCCGGACGGCAAGCCGGTGTACGGTGTGGCCAGCGCGGCGGCTCTGGCGCTGGGCCAGGCTGAAGGCGCGGAGCGCGTGACGGTGGTGGGCGACGCTCGGCGCAACCGGCTTTGGTGCGTCACGTATGAGGTGCGGTCCGACGCCGCGCAGGTGCGCATTCACGGGGACGGACTGCCGTCGCATACGGCGGAGGATTTTCAGCTTGTTCCGTCTGACGCGCTCGGCCGCGCGGTGCCGGACGCGACGCGGATCGTGTCGGCGGACTGGGAGCGGCTGGAGTCGCTGTTGCGCGCCACGTTCGCGGCGGACCGTCTGGTGGCGCGCGCGGTGTATCCGGCAGCGGCGGACGTGGGGCGGTTGGCGCTGGCGGAGCCTTCGTGCCGCGTGCGCGAGCCGTTGCCGATCTATCTGCATCCGGCGGTGGCCGCCGCCGCGGGGTGACAGGCATGAAAGCAGTTTTACTCATTCTTTTTGCGGGATGGTGCGCGTGCCAGGCATGCGGGGAGAGCGTGTACCGCCGAAGCATGGACCGGGTGTCAAGCCTGGATCCGGCCGACGCGGCGTCGATCTATGCGGCGCGTTCGGCGCAGCTCGTGTATGAGACGCTGCTGGAGTATGACTACCGCGCGCGTCCGTATCAGTTGATCCCGGGTTTGGCCGCGGCGCTGCCCGAGGTGCAGTCGAACGGGCTGGTCTACGTGGTGCGGCTGGACCCCGAGGCGCGTTTTCAGTCGGACGCCTGCTTCGGGCTCGATGCGGACGGACGCGCGCGGGGACGGGCGGTTACGGCGGACGATGTGGTGTTTTCGCTGAAACGGCTGGGCGACCGGCGCGTGGCGTCGCCCGGCGAGTGGCTGGTGCTCGACATGATCCGGGGCATGCGGGCGTTTGCGGAGGCTTCGATGGGCGGCTCGTCCACGGATTACGCGCGTCCGGTGAGCGGGCTGGAGGCGCTTGACGAGCGCACGGTGCGCATCACGCTGACGCGGCCGGCGCATCAGTTTGTCTGGTATCTGGCCATGTGCTTCACGGCGGTCGTGCCGCGCGAGGCGGTCGAGCAGTACGGCGCGGCGTTCGGCAGCCACGCGGTCGGCAGCGGGCCGTACCGGCTGGCCGAGTGGCGCCGCAACCACCGGATGGCGTTTGTGCGCGACCCGGCGTGGCGCGGCTGGCGCAAGGGGCCTGCCGCACTGACAGCGGGCGCGAGCGAAGTCCCCTTTGACCGTATCGTCTATTCGGTGATCGACGATGTGTCGACGCAGTGGCTTTGCTTTCTGGCCGGCGAGTTGGATTTCCTGGGCGAGATCGCGCGGGACAATTGGGATGTGGTGATCGACGGAACGGGCCGATTGAACGAACCGCTGAAGCGGCGCGGCATCACGCTCTATTCGATGCCCACGCTGGAGGTCGCCTACATCGGCATCAATATGGAGGACCCGGTGCTGGGGCCCAATCGCGCCTTGCGTCAGGCGCTCAACTGCGCGTTTGACAGCGCGGCGTGGGTGCGGTTTTTTAACCACCGTACAGTCGTGTGTGACGGCCCCGTGCCGCCTGGCACCGATGGCCGTTTGGAGACACCGTTTCCGTATGCCTATGATCCGGCGCGCGCGCGGGCGCTGCTGCGCGAGGCGGGGTATCCGGACGGTATGGACCCGCGGACCGGCAAACGGCTGGAGCTGACCGTGGACTTGGGCCGGACCTCGCAGGATGTGCGGGAATCGACGGAGTTGCTGGTCTCATTTTTCGCGCGTGTGGGCATTTCGCTGAAGGCGCAGTATCACAACTGGCCCACGTTTCTGCGCCGTGTTTCCGGACGCCAGAGCCAGATGTTCCGCATCGGCTGGGTGGGGGACTATCCGGACGCGGAGAACTTCCTTCAGCTTTTCTACGGGCGCAACGTGTCGCCGGGGCCCAATCGCTGCAATTACGTCAATCCGCGCTTTGACCAGGTCTATGAGGCCGCCTGCGCGGCACCGGACGAAGCGGCGCGCAACCGGCTTTGGGCCGAGGCGCAGGAGCTGGTGCGCGAGGATTGTCCGTGGGTCTTCCTGCATTTCCAGAAGGTCTACAGCCTCTGTCAATCCCGGGTGTGGAACTACGTGCCGTCCGACTTTCCGTACGGGACGGAAAAATATTTGCGGACCCGGGTCACTCGTACCGCAGACAATCGATCGGATTGAGGCGCGAGGCGCGCAGCGCGGGATAAAAGCCGAAGAACATGCCGACTGCGGCACTGAAGAGGAAGGCGACCAACACCGACGATTCGGTGATCAGGATGGGCCACTGCTGAAGGCGGCCGACCAGCCGCGCGCCGCCCGTGCCGAGCAGCACGCCGAGCAGGCCGCCGACGACCGAGAGCGCCATGGCCTCGGCGATGAATTGCAGCAGGATGTCGCTGGGCGTGGCGCCGATCGCCATGCGCAGTCCGATCTCGCGCGTGCGCTCGGTGACCGACACCAGCATGATGTTCATGATGCCGATGCCGCCGACCAGCAGCGAGATGGAGGCGACCACCGTGAGCAGCAGCGTCATCAGTTTGGTCATGCTGCCGATCGTGTTGGTGATTTCGGTCATGTCGATGCTGTTGAAATCGTCCGGGGCCTGCGGCGCGAGCTTGTGGCGCTGGCGCAGCAGCGCGCCGATCTCCGCCTTGGCCGCGGTGATGTCATCCAGCGAGTGCAGGCTGATCATCAGCATGTTGACGTTGTTGAAGATAGAATTCTGCAGCACGCGTTTCACGGTGGTGAAGGGGACGAGGATCACATCGTCCTGGTCGTGGCCCATGGTGTTGCTGCCCTTGCGCGCCATCACGCCGAGCACGCGGAACGGCATGTTGCGGATGCGAATGGTTTGCCCCACCGGTGAGGCGCTTGTGAAAAGGTTGTCGACTACGGTCGCGCCCAACACGCAGACGCGGGTGCCGGCGCGCTGATCGGCCTCGGTGAAGAAGACGCCGTCCTCCGCAGTCCAGTTGCGCACCTCGGGGTAATCGACGGAAACCCCTTGGATCTGGGTGGACCAGTTGTTCTCCTGATAGATGACCTGCGAGCCGGTGCGGACGACAGGGGTGACGGCGCGGACGAGGTGCGAGAGATCCTGCGCGATGCGCTCGCCGTCCTCGGCCGTGAGCGTCTGGCTCGATCCCGAGCCGCCGTGCACTCCGCCCTGCGTGCGGCTGCCCGGGAACACCATGATGATGTTGTTGCCGATGCTGCTGATTTCCTTGATCATCATGGCCTGGGCCCCTTGGCCGATGGCTACGACGGCGATCACCGCCGCGATGCCGACAATGATGCCCAGAGCGGTCAGCAGCGACCGCGTCTTGTTGCGGAAAATAGCCCGCAGCGCGACTTTAAGAATCATGAAGAAGGACATAATAACCCCAAATCCGCGCTATCATACACC
>JAQUEX010000372.1 GCA_028684935.1 Kiritimatiellia bacterium
ACCCTGATCCTGCAGGGCTCGACCGCCGGCACCGGCGAGTTCAGCGGCGGCATCATGAACGACCAGGGCACGGTCTCGCTGAGCAAGCGCGGCAGCGGCGCGTGGACGATCTCGGGCGCCAGTTCTTACAGCGGTCCGACCGCTGTCGAGAACGGCACGCTCACGCTTTCCGGCGCGTCCGGCGCGATCGCCTCCTCTTCGTCCTACACGATCACCAACGGCGCGACGCTGCGGCTGGTCAATACGGCCGCCGCCAACAACGGCAACCGGCTGCGCGACGCTTCGCCGGTTATTTTCGACGGCGGCACGCTGAGTGTCGAGAACGACGGCGGCGCGGCGAATTTCAGCGAAACCGCCGGCACGCTCACCGTGCGCCGCGACGCCAGCACGCTGGCCTTCACGCCGGCGGCCGAGGGGCAGAGCGCCACGCTGACCTTCGCGGCCCTGACCCGCGCCGGCAGCGGCACGCTCACCATCACGGGTGCCGGCATCGGCGAGAGCGACCGCGCTCGGATCTTCATCACCGGACAGCCGGCGGGACTGGTCGGCTCGTGGATCACGATCAACGGACAGGGCATGGTGGCCTATGACGCGGTGAACGGGCTGCATCTCACCAGCGCGTCGGCCGTCTCCATCGCGGCGCGCGGGCCGGATTCGGTCATCCCCGACAACGCGGCGCTCGGCGCGGAGATCGACAGCGACGGCACGGCCGGCGCGATCACGCTGGCGGGCGCGTGGACCAACAGCATCCTTTACGTGCGCCAAAACACCGCCACGCCGGCAGTGATCGCCACCCTCGAGAACGGCACCAACAAGACCCTGCGCGCCGACGCGCTCTTCATCGGCGCGGGCAAGGCCGCCGTCACGGTCGGCGCGGTTCCCGCCGACGGATTCCTCGCGCCGCTCGCGCAGGGCGGAAACGTCATCCTGCAGAACGACGACGCCACAGCCGTGCTGACCGTCAACGCGCGGGTGTCGGACAACGGCGCGGCCGCCGGCCTCGCCAAGGACGGCACCGGCAAGGCGCTGCTCACGGCGGACAACAGCTACACCGGCCCGACCACCCTGGGCGCGGGCACGCTGGCTTTCGGCGGCAGCGTGACGCAAACACTCGCGGGCGTCATCACGGGCGGCGGAACCCTGACCCATGAAGGCACGGGCAAGCTGGTCCTCACCGCCGCGAACACCTATTCCGGACCGACTGTCATCAAGAGCGGCATGGTGCTGGCTTCGAACAACGCGGCCTTCGGCACGGCTGACGCCGGCACGGTCATCGAAGCCGGCGGCACGCTCGATCTGGGCGGGTCGCTGTCCGGGCAAGCCATGAACCTGAACGCCGAGGCGATCACGGTCTCCGGCGCGGGCGTCGACAACCTGGGCGCGATCGTCAACAACTCCGGCGTCTCGCAGTACAACGCGTTGCGCATCGTCACGCTCGCGGGCGACACGACCTTCGGCGGCGTGCAGAACGGCCGCTGGGATCTGCGTAACGTCAACGGCACTTCGACGCTCACCATGAACGGCCACACCCTTGCCAAGGTCGGCCAGAACCAGGTGGGCCTGACCGGCGTGGCCGTCACACCGGGCGGCCCTACGGCGGCGATCGACGTTCAGGAAGGCAGCTTCACGATCGAGGCCGGCACCAACATGGGCGGTGACGAGAACAACGTGATGACCGTCCGCGGCGGCGCGTATTTCGACATCTACGAGATGACGACCCCCACGCTCTGGAGCCTGGTGCTGGACGACAACGCCCGCTTTTACGCCCGTCAGGGCAACAACACGCGGAACTTCTGGAACGGTCCGGCCACGCTGAACGGCTGGACGCGCCTGGATGCGGCGAGCGGGTATTACGCCTCGTTCAACGGGGAGGTCTCGGGGCCGGGCAGCGCGGTGAAGATCGGCGCCGGCACGATCTCGCTCAACCACACGGCCAACAGTTACGCCGGCACGACCACGATCAGCAACGGCACGCTCTACGCGAAGCATCCGGGTTCGCTGCCGGGCTACAACGACGGGCGCGTGACGGTCGCCGGCGGCGGCACGCTCTCCGTGCACGCCAGCAACGGCACGCAGGGCTGGACGGCTGACGCGCTGCGCGACCTGCACGACACGGCCGCCTTCAAAGCCGTCAACGCGATCCTCGCCATCGACACCAGCCTCTCGCCGCTGGCCTACACCTACGACTTCACCAATCTGATGGGACTGACGAAACTGGGCAACCAGACCCTTTCGCTGAAAGGCAAGACCGCCTACAAGGGCGACACGCGGGTTTACGGCGGCGCGTTGTCGGTCGACGCTCCGGGCGATCATCAGATCGGCACGCTGTATGTCGGCAACGCCCATCTGTTTCTCACCAACCCGGTGCCGACGTTCGTTTACGTGTCCAGCAATTCGGCGTATGTCGGAAACAGCGCGAGTGATTTCGGCCGCATGACCGTCGGCGGAAACACCGCATGGGGCGGCTATCTCTATCCCTACAATGTGCCACAGACGACGCTGGTGATCGGCGACAACGGACGCGGCGTTCTGACGATTCAAGACAACGCCTCGGTCACGCAGCGGCTCTATGTCGGCAACAACAGCGGCAGCCACGGCGCGGTCTATCAGAACGGCGGCGTCATGCACAATTGGGGCGGTTCATCCAGCGACGGGCGCATCGGATATTCCGGATACGGCTACTACGAGTTAAACAGCGGCACCTTCACGAACATGGGCTATTTCCATCTCGGGCGCAACGCCAACAGCGTCGGCATCCTGCGGCAGACCGGCGGAGCCTTCAAGATGGGCAGCGTCTACGGCGGAAGCTTGGGGCTCAGCCGCGGCGGCACCGGCGTGGTGCACACGGCCGGCGGCACGTTCAACACGTCATCGCAATTGAACGTGGGTGAAGCCAGCGACAATAACGTGCAAAACGGTTTTGCGGTGTTCACGGTGGACGGCGACGCGCAGGTCAGAATCAACGGCAACATCAATCTGGCCGACCGCACGAACATGCTGGCGATCGCCAACTTCAACGGCGGCACGG
>JAQUEX010000373.1 GCA_028684935.1 Kiritimatiellia bacterium
AGAATGCGCTAAGGTGAATCACGCCTGTTTTGAGGGCACGACGTAAGGAGAGTGGATATGCGGGTGAGATTCTGTGTTCGGGCGGTGTTGGGGGCTGCGGTGCTGGCCAGCCTGGGCGGCTGTTCGCACCTGAGGATGCCGGAGGAGAGCGCGTGGTCGTGGGACTGGAAGACCTGGATACGGCGCGGCGAGCCGACGGCGGACGAGGCGTTGAAGGCGGATGCGGCGGCCGGTGACGCGGCGGCGCAGTATGCTCTGGGGTTTTCGCTGTTGTACGGCGAGGGGCTGCCGCGCGACGTGGGCGAGGGGTTGGCGTGGCTGCGGAAGTCCGGCGAGATCGGCTTCCTGAAGGCGCAGGCGGCACTTGGGCTCCTGTATATGAAAGGCATGCCCGGCGATGTGTCAGTTGATGAGCGACAGGCCGTGCAGTGGCTGGAGATGGCCGCTCAGCAGGGACATGCGTCATCGCAGGCGAGCTTGGGCGCTCTGCTGCTCGCGCAGAGCAGCGCCGTGCGCGATCCTGAGGCGGGCGTGGTGTGGCTGAAGCGCGCGGCGGGGCAAGGCGACGTGACGGCGCAGGTGGCCCTGGGGCTGATGTATCACAAAGGTTATGTGGTGGCGCAGAATGACGAAGAGAGCGTGCGCTGGTACAGCAAGGCGGCTGGACAGGGACGCGCCGACGCGCAGACGCAACTCGGGATCGCGCATTATCGCGGCCGGGGCGCGGCGCAGTCGTTCGATGAGGCGCGCGTCTGGTTTGAGCGCGCTGCGGCGCAGGGCGACGCGCTGGCGATGTCCAATCTCGGCGTGATGGCGAGCCGCGGCGAGGCCATGCCGCGCGACGATGCGCAGGCGGTCGCCTGGTTCCGCAAGGCGGCGGAGCGCGGCAGCGATGACGGCCAGAGCAATCTTGGCGCGGCGTATTACAAGGGCATCGGTGTCGAGCAGAGTTTCGCGGAGGCGCTGGCCTGGTTTCGCAAGGCCGCCGATCAGGGGCATGCGGGATCACAATTCAGGCTGGGGCTGATGCTGGCGGCCGGCCAGGGTGCGGCGGCGGATGCCGAGGCCGCCGCAGCGTGGATCGACAAAGCGGCGCGGCAGGGCTTCCCGCCGGCTGTGAAGTGGCTGCAGGAGAAGGCTGCCGCGCCTGGGCAATAGTCAATGGGCAAGGTGTAAGAAACGGTTTTATCGCCTGACGCGGGTCGCCTGTCGCCGGACGCTTATTGCGCACGCGCGCCGACCGGGCCGCCGTCGGTCGCGAGCGTGCTGCCGGGCGAGCCCGGCTTGAGCCGGTAGTCGCGCGCGGCGGGATTCATGAACTGCGGTTCGGCGGCGAGCGAGCCGGCGTCGAGTCCCGTTTCCGACTGGTAGCGGGAGAAATCCGATTGCGCGTAATCGGTCTTCTCTGCCCAGCGCATGATCGGCTTGTCCGGCGACCAGTAAAGGTTGTTGTGCATGGCTAGCCCCCATGCGTTCCACATGCGCGTGCAGCGGTCGCTGCTGCGGCAGAAGATGTTGTTGCGCACGATGAAGGCGGAGGTCTTCGACGGGTTGGGGTAGAACATCAGATGCGCGCCGTTGGGGTTCGGGCGCTGCGCGTGGGACCAGCAGATGCCTGCATCCACGCACGTGTTGAACTCAAACACGATGTTGCTCGTGGTCACCGACGCCGGACGGTTCCAGAACTCGAAGGAGTATTCGGAATTCCAAATCACGTTGTCGCGATAGGTGATGTTGATCTGGTTGGAATCGTCGCCGTTGCCCTGGTTGGTGAGGGCCGCGTCATAGACCTCCCAGATGCGGTTGCGTTCGACCAGATGGTCGCTGGCACCGCCCCAAAACTCGATGGCGTTGCCGAAGCGCACCGGATAACGGGTGCCGTTCTCGCGCGTTTTCCAATACTGCAGGCCGCCGCCGATCCACGAGAGGTCGCAGTTGCGGATGGTGATGCGCTGGGTGCTGCCGCCACCGAAACCGTGCGCTGCGCCGTAACGGATGGCCAGCCCGTCGTACGTGATGTCGTGCTTGCCGCCCTGATTGACGATGTGACGCGTGAGCGCCAGCTCCACGCTGCTGAATGCCGTGGCGGGATGCGCGGCGCTGGCGAGAAAGAGTCGCTTGCCGTCAGGATCGTACCAGTAGTCCAGAGGGGCTTTGACCTCCTCCAATGACCATTTCTTGACGCCCCACTTCTCGCCGTGGTTGAGGATCAGAATGCCAACGTCTAAATGGATCGGCGCGCAGTGTTCGATGCTCGCCTCCCACAGCCCGATCGCCTCAAAATCAAACACCGCGCCGGCCGGCAGAATGTCGCCCAGATTGATGTGCAGGCGCGGCGCTTCGACCGCCTGATGCATCATCAGGACCACGTCAAAAGTTTGCCACGTCGCGTCGATCTTGATCCGTGTGTGGCCGGCGAGCGCGGTGGTGTAGGGGGCGCGGTTGAGGTTGGCCCGTACGGCGTCCAGTGTGAAGGGGGCCGTCGAGCGGGCGCGCACCCGCAGAACCATGCATGGCGCGAGCCGTGTGACCGCCGGCCCCCAGAGCTGGATGTGGTTGCTGGCCTTGCCCGCCGTTTCGCAGGTGACGCGGGTGAAGGCCGAGCCCTCTTCCTGCACACGTTCGATACGCACGGCGGCGCCGCCCTCATTGTGCTTGCTCCAAGCCGCGCCGCGCAGATCCTCGCTCTGGCCCAGCAGCTTCGGCTCGAATTTCTGGGTGGCCCATAGGCCGGGGCGCACTTCGCTCCACTCGTCGGCTTGATCGCGGGCCGCGGACCCTTGCAGAATCGGCTTGGCACCGTCGCCGTATGCGCCGTAAAGGATGCGCGCTCCGGGCGCGCCGCTCTGCGGCACGAGCTGGCCGCGCCAGAGCCCGCCGCGTTTAAAGAGTATCTGGTCGCCGGGAATGAGCGCAGTGGCGTTGACCTTGTCGAGCGTGCGCCACGCGGTGTCGGGCCGCGTGCCCTCCGCGCTGTCGTTGCCCGCCTCGCTGTCGACATGAAAAACGGCCGGCGCGG
>JAQUEX010000374.1 GCA_028684935.1 Kiritimatiellia bacterium
GAGGGCGTTGTCGCGGCGCCGCCCTACTATTTTACTCCGGGGCAGCCCGAACTGGTCGAGTATTACATGCATTTGGCGAACAGCCTGCCGCTGCCGCTGTTTCTCTACAACATGCCGTCACACACCAAAGTGATGATCGACCCTTATACGGTGCGCACCCTTGCGGAGAATGGTAACATTGTGGGCTTGAAAGACAGTTCCGCCAACATTGTTTATTTCAACTCCGTACGCCACTTGTTGCGCGACCGTGCCGATTTCTCGGTATTGATGGGGCCGGAGGAGGCGCTCGGTGAGGTGGTGCTGATGGGCGGGCACGGTGGCGTGTGCGGTGGGGCGAACCTCTTCCCCGCGCTCTTTGTCGAGACGTACGATGCGGCGGTCGCGGGCGATGTGGGCCGCGTGCGCGAGCTGCAGGAGCGTATCATGAAGGTCAGCGGCGCGCTGTATGGCGTGGGGCGTCACGTTTCGAGTTTTCTGAAGGGCGTGAAGTGTTCGTTGGACCTGATGGGCATCTGTAATGATTTCATGGCCGAGCCGTTCAGCCGCTTCCGCGAGGAGGAGCGGTCGATCATCCGTAGCCGCCTGTTGGCGCTCGGGGCCAACGTCGTGAAGGAGTGACCGTCGGTATCGCCATGAACTTACCGCTTGTTGATCTTCTGGTGTTCGTAGCCTACCTGGTCGGCGTGACCGTGTTTGGCTGTTCGTTTTATTTCCGGCGCGGCACGGCCGACGCGGCCGACACCTTCACCTCCGGCGCCGGACGCCTGCCGGCCTGGGCGGTGGGCATGTCGATCTTTGCGACATTCGTCAGCAGCATCAGCTTCCTGGGGCTGCCGGCCAAGGCGTATGCCGGAAACTGGAACGCGTTTGTTTTCAGTCTGTCGATCCCCGTCGCGGCATGGATGGCGGTGCGTTTTTTTGTACCGCTATACCGCAGTCTGAACAGCGCCTCGGCCTACAGCTACCTGGAGACGCGCTTCGGGCCTTGGGCGCGTGTCTACGCCTCGCTCTGCTACTTGGTGACGCAAGTCGCGCGCATGGGCACCATCCTCTATCTGCTGGCACTGCCGATGAATGCGCTGCTGGGGTGGTCGGTGCCGCTGCTGATTATCGTGGCCGGCGCGGGCACGCTGCTTTATTGCGCGATGGGCGGCATTCAGGCCGTCATCTGGACCGACGCCGTGCAGGGGATCGTTCTGATTGCGGGCTCGCTGCTCTGCCTCGCGGTGCTGCTCGTCGCGATGCCGCAAGGGATCGGACAAGCGTGGGAGATCGCGGCGTCGGCCGGAAAGATGAGTCTGGGAAGCGGGTCGCTGACAGACTGGGGCCGCGAGACCTTCTGGGTCTGTCTGATCTACGGCATCTTCATCAACGTTCAGAATTACGGCATCGACCAGAATTACATCCAGCGCTACATCACGGCGCGCGACCACCGTGACGCTGTCCGTTCGACCCTGTTCGGCTCGCTGCTTTATGTGCCGGTCTCTTTCCTGTTTTTTCTGATCGGCACCGCGATGTTCGCCTACTATCAGGCGCGGCCGGATCTGCTGCCGGCTGAGATCGCGGCGCGTCCCGATCAGATCCTGCCCTTCTTCATTGTCAAAGGATTGCCGGTCGGGATCACCGGACTTTTGATCGCCGCGATTTTCGCGGCCGGCATGAGCACGGTCTCCACCAGCCTCAACAGCGGCGCCACGATTGTGCTCGAAGACTATTACAAGCGTTTTGTCGATCCGGGTGTACGCGACCTGCGCGCGTTGCGCGTGTTGCAGGCGGCGACCGTCGGGCTGGCGGTGTTGGGTGTGGCCTGCGCGCTGGCGATGATGCGCGTCAAAAGCGCGCTTGATGCCTGGTGGGCGATGCAATCCATCTTTAGCGGCGGCATGCTCGGCCTGTTTCTGCTGGGGTATTTCTGCCGGAGGGCGCGCAACGCCGAGGCGGCGGTCGGCGTGGTGCTGGGCGTGCTGGTGATCGCGTGGGTGTGCGTGTGGCAGAAGACGTGGCCGCTGCCGGTGGCCATCCATCAAAACCTGTCGATCGTGCTGGGCACGACGGTCATCTTTTTGACCGGCTTTCTGCTGGCTGTCTTTTTCCGCACTGAAAAACAAAACGAAAAACAAAGGGGATGACATGCACCGGGTGATTCAAGTGGCGTTGAGTGTCGCGATCTGCGCGGCAGCGGCTTTTGCTGAGGTCGCGGCACAGGAGGTGCGGGTGGAAACGGAATCGCTGGTCGTCAGCGGGACGGGGTGGACACTTCAGCCGCTGGCGAACGGAAGAAAGGCTTTTGCCAATCGTGAGTATGTGTGGAGCGATCTGCCGCGCGACACGTCAGCGTGGCGCTATACACAAATCGCGGGCGGCGAGCCGGCGGTCGTGGCGGTGGAGGCGCTCAAGGACACGACGGTCTACATGGCGTGCACGGTTGCTAATCCGGATGAGCGTTTTGCCGACTGGTCGTCTGTCGCAGGCGTGAGTCTCCGTTACACCGACGGAGGCCGCACGCGGCTGCATGTGTATGCGCGCAAACTCAAAACAGGTGAGCGCGCGTCGTTGCCGCAGGGCACCTGGGCCGGCAGCCTGCTGCTGCTGGGGCTTGAGATCGAGGGCACGCTCGAACGCCTGCCCTACAACAATCCGGGGCTCAAGGTTGACCTGGGTGTCGGCCTCTGGGCGTGGCCGCTGCCGATGGATACGGATGACGACGGCGATCTCGATCTGGTGGTGTCGTGCCCGGATCAGCCGTACAACGGGATCTATGCGTTCGAGAATCCGACCGGCCGCACCGCGCCGCGCGCATGGATGCTCGGGCTGGACGGCGGAGCCCGCATGCCGGTGTTCAAGGCCGCGCGCCGTCTCAGCCGTTCGCCTTCAAACGTGCAGGTGAGTGATGTCGATGGCGAGCCGCGTGTCCTGACGCCGGCTACGACGTACCCGACGTTCAAGCAGACCGGGACCGCTCAGGGTGTCAAGCTTGAGGGCGAAAATATCAAGGCGAATATCCACACGAATGGCGT
>JAQUEX010000375.1 GCA_028684935.1 Kiritimatiellia bacterium
TAGCCGGCGGCGCGCGCCTCGCGCTCGGTCAGGCCGGTACGCGCCACGCAGAAATCGAAGACCTTGCAGACCGCGCTGCCCAGCACGCCCGGGAACTCATCCGCGATGCCGCAGATATGGTTGGCGGCCACGCGTCCCTGCTTGTTGGCGGTCGAGCCTAGCGGAATGAAAGCGGGCTGGCCGGTCATCAGGTGGTTGACCGCCACGCAGTCGCCGGCCGCGTAAATGTCGGGGTCCGAGGTCTGCATGTGGCGGTTGACGGCGATGGCGCGCGTGCGCTCGCAGATCGTCAGGCCGGCGTCCCGCGCCAGATCGGTGTTGGGGCGCACGCCGATGGCGAGGATCACCATGTCGGCGGGCAGGGTGCCTGCGGTGGTCTGAACCGCGCCGACGCGGCCGTCGTCATCCGCCTGGCCGAGGATCGCCTCCACGCCGGCGCCGGTCATCACACGCACGCCCTTGGCCTCCATGTGCTTTTCGACGAGGCGCGCCATGTGCGCGTCGAGCATGGTGAGGATCTGCTCCAGTTTTTCAACGACGGTCAAGCGGCAGCCGTGCTCAGCCAGCGCCTCGGTCATCTCCACGCCGATCAAGCCGCCGCCGACGATCACCACATCTTTGGCACGGGTCTCGGCGAGCGCCGCCTTGATCCCTTCGGCGTCCTCCACCTCGTGCAGCGTGTAGACGCCGCGCTTGTCCACGCCGGGCAGCGGCGGTTTGACCGGCCGCGCGCCGGTGCAGAGCACCAGCTTGTCGTAGGCGAGCCACTCCGTCGGCTCCGTGCCGCCGGCCGGCGCCACGCCGACACGCTTCTTCTCCCGGTCGATGCGCAGCGCCACGGTCGCGTTGCGGACCTGCACGTTCTTGACTTTGCTGAAGAAAACAGGGTCGCGCACCACGCCGACCGGCGTACTCATCAGCTCCTTCTGCGCCTTGACCACACCCGAGACGTAGTAAGGAAGCCCGCAGCCCGCATAAGAAAGCAGATGCCCTTGCTCGATGACTGTGACGTCAGCCTGAGGGTTCATGCGGAGGATACGCGATGCGACTTTGGGCCCGGCGGCGACGCCGCCAATGACAATGATTTTCAACGTTGGTTTCATTATACCCCTCACCTCTTTGCGATCAGTTTATCAGGATCTGTGTCAGACGGGAAATGACTATTTCGACTTGAGCCCGTCCTGGGCGCATGGCAGTTCTGTTGGGGAGACCTTCTCGTAATCGTAATCGTAATCGTAATCTTAATCTTAGGAGTCATCGGCGCCATCACGACGGATGACGGCAGGCAGCCGGGACAGGCGCACGGCCGGGTTCTTTTCAGAGAAGTAGTTCAGTTCCCAATCGGACGTGAACAGCGCGGCGGTTCGGCCTGCGGAGTCCGTCGCGAGACGGCACCCGGTCGGCAGTTTCCGTTCGCGGATGGCCGCGTGACCGACATCCTCGGGGTTGACCCAGCGGATGATGCGCCACGGCATGGGCTCGAGGCGTGACGCCGCGCCGTATTCGCTTTCCAGGCGGTACTGGAGCACATCGAACTGCAAAACGCCGACTGCGCCGAGGAGGGGGACATTCTGCACCGAGTCCGCGAGCGCAAAGGCCTGAACCGCGCCCTCCTGCAGCAGGTGCTCCAGTCCGGTCCGGAACCGCTTGTACGCGGAGCTGGCCGGATTGTGCAGCAGGGCGAAACATTCGGGCGGAAACTGCGGCAGCGGATCAAAGGTCAAACCCTCCTCTTCCGACAGCGTGTCGCCGATGCCGAATACGCCGTGTCCGACCAGACCGATCACATCGCCGGGGTAGGCCGTGTCCACGGTCTCGCGGTCGCGTCCGAACACGCGATGCGAACTGGCGAGCCGCAGCGACTTGCCGGAACGCGGATGGAAGACTTTCATGTCGCGCGTGAAGACGCCGGAACAGACGCGCAAAAAGGCGATCTGGTCGCGGTGCTTCGGATCCATGTTCGACTGGATCTTGAAGATGAAGCCGGAAAAAGCAGGGTGCCGGGGGGCGATCAGGCCTTTGCTGGAGCGGCGCGGGCGGGGCGGAGGGGCATAGTCCAGAAAGGCGTCGAGCAGCAGGTGCACGCCGAAATTGTTGATCGCGCTGCCGAAAAAGACCGGCGTCATGTCGCCGGACGCGACCAGCGCCGTGTCGAGACGTTCGCCGGCCGCGTCGAGCATCTCAAGCTGCTCCAGCAGCGCGGCATAGGTCGGTTGAGAGAGACGCTCGCGTACCTGCGTGTCGCTGACGTCGTGCACGGCGACGGGCGAGCGATAGGCGCCGCCCGGGGTCCGTTCGAAAAAATGCGCCTGACGGCGCAGCCGGTCGTAGACGCCGCGAAATTCGGCGCCGTCGCCCAGGGGCCAGTTCATGGCGCAGACGTGAATCTGGAGCGTCTGCTCGAGTTCGTCGATGATGGCGAGCGGATTGCGCGCCGGGCGGTCGAACTTGTTGACAAAGGTGAAGATCGGAATGCCCCGCAGCCGGCACATCTCGAAAAGCTTGAGGGTCTGGCTTTCAATGCCCTTGGCGGCGTCGATGACCATGACGACGGCGTCGACGGCCATGAGCACACGATAGGTGTCTTCGGAGAAATCACGGTGGCCGGGCGTGTCGAGCAGGTTGATGAAAAAACCGCGGTACTCGAACTGAAGGACTGTCGAGCTGACCGAGATGCCGCGCTGTTTCTCCAGTTCCATCCAGTCTGACGTGGTGGCGCTCTGCGCCTTGCGCGCCGTGACGGAACCCGCCAATTGCACCGCACCTCCGTAAAGCAGAAACTTTTCGGTCAAGGTGGTCTTGCCCGCATCCGGGTGCGAAATGATGGCGAATGTCCGTCGCCGCGCGATCTCGTGTTCCATGGGGGAGCGTACTATGGGCAAAATGCTGCGGCGTGTCAAGCGCCCGGGGACGTGCGGGCGCATGGCAGTTCTGTTGGGGTCCGTGATTCGTAATCGTAATCTTGCTCGTAATCATAATCTTGAATGTGGCACGCACGAGCTAT
>JAQUEX010000376.1 GCA_028684935.1 Kiritimatiellia bacterium
GACGAATATTATTGGGGCGTGCACATGTGCGACCAGTATTTCGGGTTTCATGCCACGTTGCACGGCACCACGCAGGGGAACGGCCTCTACGCGCTGGAGGCGCCGTGGTCCGCGCAGCCGCGCGCCCGCAATCTGCTTGCCGAATCGACCGTCGCTTCGGGGCCGCGCCGCGGCGAGCGTCTGGACAACGGCGGCTTTCTCGCGCCGGACGTGTCGTACGACGGCCGGCAGATTCTTTTCGCCTACACCGACGGCGATCCCTCGATCCGTGTCTGGAACGCGCGCACGGCCTTTCACATCTTCCGCTGCAACGCCGACGGCTCCGGCCTCGTGCAGCTTACGGACGGCCCGGTGAACGACTTCGATCCGTGCTGGCTGCCGAATGGGCGGATCGCTTTCATTTCGGAACGGCGCGGCGGCTTTGGCCGCTGCCACCGGCGCGAGGTCCCCACCTTTACGCTGCACAGCATGTTCGATGACGGCTCGGACATCGTGGCGTTGAGCCTGCACGAGACCAACGAGTGGCAGCCGAGCGTCGACAACAACGGCATGATCGTCTACACGCGCTGGGATTATGTGGACCGCGGCTTTAATCAGGCGCACCATCCCTGGATCACCTATCCCGACGGTCGCGACGCGCGCGAGCTGAACGGCAACACGCACCTTTCGGAACGCACCGCGCCCCACATGGTGATGGATGTCCGCGCGATCCCCGGATCTTCGAAATACGTGGCCGTGGCCTGCGGCCATCATACGGAGGCGCGCGGGTCGCTGATTGTGATCGATCCCTCTGTGGCCGACGACGGCGAGATGTCGCAGATCCGGCGGCTCACCCCTGACCAACTGCTGCCGGAGACCGAGTACTATGACTGGCAGAAGACCAAGGGCTCGTCCGCCTATGCTTCGCCGTGGCCGCTGAGCGAAACGTATTACCTGTGTGTGTACGACGGCGACGCCAACGCGCAGTACGGCGTGATCGACTGTGCCAAACGGCGGTATGCGGTGACGCTGCTGGATGCCTTCGGCAATAAGATCCCACTATACACGCATCCGCAGATCTCCTGCCTCAGCCCGATGCCGCTGCATGCGCGGCCCCGGCCGCCGGTGCTGGCGCATGGCACGCTGGTGGGGCAGCCCCGCCTGCCGGACGGTACGAAGCCCGCGCCGGTTGCCCCTGAAAAATTGCCGAAAACCGCGGCCATCGGCCTGGTGAATGTCTACAACTCGCGGCGGCCGTTTCCGGGAGGCACGCGCATCGCGGCCCTGCGCGTGTGGCAGATCCTGCCGAAGGTCAAGCCGATCGTTGGCGATCCGCGGCTCGGCGTCTGCGATCAGACACCGGGACGGCACTATCTCGGCAGCGTGCCGGTCGAGGAGGACGGCAGCGCGTTCTTCGAGGCGCCGGTCGGTGCGCCGATCCTCTTCCACGCGGTGAACGAACGCGGCGTCGCCGTGCAGGGCATGCGCAGCGTGACGTATGTCGCGCCCGGCGAGACCCTGATGTGCAACGGCTGCCATGAGGCGCGCACCGGGGCGGCCGTGAGCGGACAGCGTGCTGCCGCCTCGCCGCTGGCGATGCGGCGCGCGCCGTCACGCCTGGCTGAGGGGCCGGACGGTTCCAACCCCTACAACTATCCCCGGCTGGTGCAGCCGGTGCTAGACGCGAAGTGCGTCTCCTGCCATGGTGAAACGCGCAAGGCGTCGATGCCGGATCTGCGGCGCGGTGATCCGGACAAGAACCGCTTCGCCTTCTTCACCTCGTTTTACAGCCTGGTGCCGTATCTTCATTATTTCACCCATGCCTACCGTGGCGACTGGTCCAAAGTCGGCGTTCAGCGCGACGCGTTCGTGACGCCGTACACCGAACCGGGCCGGTTCGGCGCGATGGCCTCGCCGCTGCATGCGCTGCTGGAGAAGGGGCATCACGATGTGGCCTTGACGGCGGAAGAACGGCTGCGGCTGCTGCTCTTCATGGATTCGAACGCCGCATACTTCGGTCACGATCACGACATCGCGGCACAGGCCCGCGGCGAGCGCGTGCCCCCGGTCTTGCAGTGAGCACCTGTTACGCAAACACGCGGAGTTGGGGCGTGATCGTCTGAAGGTAATTTTTCTTACATCATATGGTCTTGGACGGTTTTAGATCTTTTCTCAAAATTATAATCAACGGGGATACAATTTCATCGGTTTTTTGCGTGTTTCGGGGTCGCGGGTTTCGGGGTCGGCCCTGAAAAAAAATAGGGTTGATGTTGCCGGGCATGGCGAGGAAACTTCGGATACAGGTTGAGGGCGCGATCTGCCACGTGACGTTCCGGGGTAACGCGGCGGGCGATCTACGTTGACGGACGGGACCGGGAACGGCTGGCCGAACGGGGGGGGGAGAGCGTGGAAGACTTCGGAGCGCGCGTCTACGGATACTGCTTTGCAGCGGGAGGACACCTCGTTGCGGAACTTGTGCGCCGTGTCACAATAGAGGAGGCGCCCCGGTGAGCGCGAAAAGCATGGCGGCGGTATCTGGCAAGGCTTATTTGTTATTTTCAGGGCTGACCCCAATAACCCCCGATCATCATCTATGTCGACGCCTCCACCGGCGAAATGCTTGGAGGGTCGGACTAACCGTTTCATGCCATGCGAGGAGACGAATGATGCCCCGTTAACCAACGGCTCGGCACAGCCTCGCCCTCCAGATTTGGGCATAACGGCGGAATATTTCATGGAGGGCGAACCTGTGGTGAGCCGCAGAGGGGTTTTGCAAGCGCCTCACTAGGATTAAGATTACGAGAAGGCACCATCAACAGAACTGCCATGCGCCGGTCGCAGGGTTTGGCGCCAACGGGTCTTGCCGGTCAGCACGCCCCATGCTATAGTCAATGCCCGTATTGAACCACAGTGACCTTTTCGGAGCAGATCTTACATGAAACTAGTACTCGGTTGCGACCACGGCGGATTACATGTCAAGCAGGCTGTCAGCGAGGTGTTGGCGGCGCGAGGGGATGAGGT
>JAQUEX010000085.1 GCA_028684935.1 Kiritimatiellia bacterium
CGACCCACTGATTCCAATCCAGGCCGTCGGGCACCGGCTCTTCCGGCAACACCGGATTCAGCGGCACGCGTGATTTGCCGAGCACCGGAACGTGCTGCCAACCCCAGATGGTAAAGACCTGTTTCACTTTACCCAGACCGCCCGCGCGCACAAAGGCGATCGCCTCGTTGAAAGTCTGCATCGAACGGTACTGCGAACCGGTCTGAAACACGCGCTTGTTGGCACGCACGGCCTCGACCAGCGCACGGCCCTGCCGCAGCGTCAGCGAGACCGGTTTCTCACAATAGATATCTTTGCCGGCCTTCACCGCATGCACCGAGATCGGCGTGTGCCAATGGTCAGGTGTCACCACCACCACGGCGTCGATGTCGGCACGCGCCAGCACCTCGCGGTAATCCGAATAGGTTGCGCACCCGCTGTAGCTACCCTTGGGACGCGACACCGCATAGTTCGCCTCGACCACCTCTTTGCCCTCCTGGCAGCGCGACCGGTCAACATCGCACACCGCCAGCACCTGCACGTCTTTATCGCCGACCAGCCGTTGCAAATGGCCCCGCCCCATGCAGCCGCGTCCGATCAGCCCCACGGTGATCCGGTTGGCCGGCGCCGTCGTCCCGTCGGCACCGCGCGCCGACGCGGGCACGAGCCACGGCGCCGCCAGCGCGCCTGCCGTCCTGCTTACAAATGCCCGACGTGATAACGAACTCTTGACTGACATCCCCGCCCCCTATTCTATTTGCTCAATGACACACTGAGTTGATTGAAAAACGCGATGCAACGCTGTATGGCCGGCTCGTTCTCGAGCCAGTCGCGCGAGTACTCGAGCCCCACCATCACCGGCTCGACGCGCAGTTCGTGCAGCTTACGCAACACGGCCTCGGTCTGGCCCGCGCCGCTCCCCCACGGCACGTCGGCCCCCTTCGGCCCCGCCACGTCCAGATCGTGAAGCTGCAGCGTGATCAGGCGATCCTTTAACAGCTCGACGCCTTTGACCGGATCGATCCCGTCGCGCATCCAGTAGCCCACGTCCGCGCACGCCCCCATGTAACGGCTGCGGCCTTCGCACACGCGCAGTATCGCTTCCGGACTCCAGTAGTGCGGAGACGCCTTGCGGTCATGGTTGTGCAGCGCCACCTTGATGCCGTATTCCTGACAGAAGCGGTCGATCAGCGGCAACGCCTCCACCGCCGGCTCCGTCATGAAGGCCTCGATGCCCATTTTGCGGCCGAATTCAAAGACCGCGCGGCATCCCGCTTCATCGCCCGGAATGCTTTGGATGTAATAGGTCAGCATGCGCACACCCGCCTCATCCAGTTTCAGCCGGACGGCTTGCAGCTCATCGTCCGAGAGGCCCGGCGTGAAATTCTTGGGAATCTCTTTGCTGACTTTTTGAAAACTCAGGCCGCCGACATAAGGCAGCCCCAGCTTGGCTGTCTTCTCAATGGTTTCGAAAAAGGTGAACTTGTGAAACGTGTAAGCCTCGATGCCCAGCCGCCATCCCAGCTTCTCCTGCGCCCGAAGCGCCGGCGTGAGCAGGCCGCTCGGCAGAGTCGGCGCGGGCAGGTCACCCAGCGCGAACTGCGCCCCGGCCAGAAAGAACGCCAGCAGGTGCGGCTGCTTGAAGATCGCCGGGTGATGACCGAACCCCGCGTAAAAAATGCGCCCGCGCCCGTACTGCCGCACCCACGCCATCGCATAATCTTTGTCCGCGCGATACGCACCGTCACGCGGCTCGTTCGCGAGGTCGGTCCGCTCGACATCGATCCCGAGCAGCACGCGGTTGCGCCGTCGTGAATAGGTGCGTTGCGGGCGGAAGAATTCATCCTGCATCGCGAACCCCTGACCGCCGAAGCCTGCGAGCAGCGGATGTCCGGGATCGTCAAGCTTCATGAAGACCTTCTCGTCCGCCGCACGGTGGGCCGCGCCGCGCGTCCCCAGCATGATGCCGTACTCCGGCCAATCCTCTTTGCCGCCCTCTTTCCAGCGCAGGAAGGCCACGGAAGCGCCGTGCACCCCCATCAGACCGCCGCCCCCGACCACGAACTCCAGCAGGTTTTTTCGCAGTTGCGGATCCGTGAAGAGATTGCCGACCGTGTTGTTCAGAAAGACGGCATCGAACCGCGCCAACGACTCTCGCTGAAACACCGCCGGATCGCGAGAAACAACCGTCTCGAACGCGCCGGTCTTTTGCCCCATTCGCGTGAAGGCCCGTTCGGCGGTCGGGATCGAACGGTGCCCGCCGTACTCCACATTCAGGCTAAAGATCAACAGCTTGCGCGGCCGCATCGGCTTGACCGGCGCAGCCGCCGGCAAGGCCGCCTCGATCGCGGCCTGCTCGTCCGGCTCGGCTGTAAGGCCACCGAGCGGCCACGCCAGGGCGGCAGCTCCCCACGCCGCGTCACGCAGGAACGCCCTGCGCGAGAACCGACCTCCCCCCCTCACCCCGGCATCATATCGCATGAGTCTCCCCCTCATTTTTTAAAACACGATCAACTCGATAAAACTTTACGCCGAAACCCTTACCCGCGTCAACAGGAGAACGCGTGTCACGGCTCAACGACAAACACGCGCGTCGCACGTTCGGCGAACGCCGCCTCAAATTCGGACGCGCCCCGCGCCACACATTCGCCGGTGTAAAGATCGCGCACGCGCCCGGCATGCGGGAGGCGCACCTTCCGACGGCCGCCCGCCTTGACGCTCACCGCCACCATCTGCCGGTTGGCCCACACCACATCCTCGGTCTCGACATAGGTATGGACACCGGCCGACTCGACGATGGCGCGCATCAGACGCGCGGGCAGCAGCGGCGCGGCGGAGAAGACCGACGTCCACCCTTCGCCGGCTTTGACGACCAGCCCGGGGCGCCCGTCCGGCAACGTGCCCAGCACCTGCGCGCCGGCATCGTCCGCGTAACAGACCGGCGCATTCGGCCGGCCCGGCCCGTACGTGGTCCCGGCCAAGTCCTTCGTCCACGGATGGCCGCCCGTCACATTCACGGCAGACGGCACCGCCGCGCGGTCCAGCCGCAAGCGGATACCGGTCAGCGCCTCCATGCCGGATTCATCAAGCTGTCCCTCGCGGTAGACTCCCGGCGCCGCCACGAATACCAGCACGTGCCCGTCCCTTTTCAACGCATCGATCGCGCGGCGGTCCTGCTCGGTCGGCGCGAAGCTGGTCATGATGAAGAATACCTTGCGGTCACGCAGCCGCGGCAGGTCGGACGCGAGATAATGCCCGACCGGCGCGCCGATCCGCGACAGCGCGGGAAGCTGGCCGACCAGCAGCGGCGCGCCCAGCGCTTTATCGCCGACCCGCATCCAGCAGAGGCTGCGCTCATCCACGATCATGGCCACCTCGTCCGCCGGCGTGCGGTCGAGCGCCTGGACCTCCGAAGCGTTGCGCGCCAGCCGCGCGATGCGGTCCATCAGCGCCGGATCGCCGTATACGTTGCTGCCGACATCAAACCACCATTGCGCCGTGCCGTTGACCATCACGTTCGCCAGCTCTTTCTCTTGCTGCACGACATCGCCCGCCACATCAGCCGGCTTGCCCCACGTTCCCAGCGCGCCGGGCGCCATCGACGTGCGGATGTCATTCTCATCGAACCAGAGCTTGCCGTTCAGCGTGACGCTGCCGAGCAGCGACATGAAATGGCTGGTCCCCTCGCCGCCGAGTTGCCGGAAGGCGTAACTGGTCGGACTGGTCAGGAAATCGATGTCGCGCGAAGCCAGCACCTTCGCCAGCGCCAGATGCCCGGCATTCTGCTGCCGCTGCTCGCCGCAGAGCTGCAAGAGATAGCCGTAGAACGCCCCGACGATCTTTTTGCGGCGGGTAAAGCCCTTCACCGCACGGGCGAAGGTGCAGACCGTGTCCGCCACCAGATCAGAGTTATACAGGTAGAAATCGATCACCGCCTGCTCTTTGGCCGGATCTCTGAACGAACCGATTTCGGTGTGCTGCCGCTGCGCGCGGGACGGGATGACCGCCGTGTCGAACGAAACCGACGGATCTTGCCAAGCAGCGCGCAAAGCGGCGTCCTTCCGGTATTTCGCGCGCAGCCAGTCACGGAAACGCCGAGTGTTGGCCGGCGAGAAATCCACCCACTGCTGCTCGTTGCCGCCCCACATCATCCACTCTTCGGTTGTGCCCGACGCGAGATGGTAACCGATGACGCGGTCGGCATATGGCGAGGCCTCGACATGCTCAATCAGACGGCGCAGGCCCTCGATGGTGTCGCGCCGCCATGCCTCCGAAGCCCAGCTCGGCGCGGGCTTGCCCCCGGCATGGATGAACGGCACGTAACGTCCATCGCCGGGATCCATCAGCACGATGTCGTCGGGATGCCGCTCGCTCCACCACGGCGGCGCATGCAGGTAGAGGCGCGGAAAGAAATAGGCGTCCGGATTTTCGGCCAGCAGCAGCATGGCACGCTCGTCAAGCTGCGAGAAGTCATAGGTGTCAGGCGCGGTCCACGCGGTGCGCGCCAACCCGTAGCCGGACTCGGTCGGCGTGGCTGCGAACGTGTAGAGCGTGATGCCCGCGCGGGTGAAATCGCGGAACACGGCGGAGGTCGGACGATAGGTCGCCCACGCCATGCCGTTGTGCGGCTTGCCGTTGATGAAGAGCGCGGGCACGCCGTTGTGCGGCTTGACCTGCGCCGTGCTGCGCGACGGACGGCGCGGCACCACTGTCACGGCCGCGACCGCATCATCGGCCGCGCATCCGTCGTCCAGGCAAATCCGGGCATCGCCCAGGCGCAGGGCCACGGCCTGCTCGCCGCCGGCCGCATACAGCGGCGCGCGGGCGGACGCCGCCACCCGCACCGTCTCACCGGCCGCGACCTGTTCCAGCGCGCGCGGCAACGTGAGCGGCACACGGCCCAGCTCCTGCGCGCCGCGACGGAAGACGAGACACGCCTCCGCTTCGGAAACCGGCCGGTCGAGCGTAAAGGCGAACGCCACATCGAACGGTTCGCCGGCTTTGACTTTAGGCGGGATTTGAAAACCAAAGACGCGGGCGAGCGGCCGGTCAGGACTGACCGTCTCGACCGCCGCGACGCGCAGCGCATAGGTCTGCCCCGCTTTAAGGTCGAACGCGATCAGCGCCAATGAGGCGAGCGGGAAATCGAGCGTCCCGTCGGCATCCTTCGACCACGGCGCAACCCGCCATTCCGGCCACGGGAATTCAATCCATTGCCAGTCGCCCGCCGCCGCAAGAGGCACGCGCCGCGCGGTCCATTCGGCGTTGCGGGCGTCGCGCGTCTTCACCGCCAGTTCGAAGGCAGCCCCTTCATTTTTGACGCGCACGCGCACGGTATCGAAACGCCGGGCCATTCTGCACGACAGAAAAATATCGTTGAATGCCGTCCCCGGGTTCGGCACGAACCGCCAGCGCAGGGCCGCAGGGTCTGCCGTCTGTACCAGCTCGCTGACAGCAAACTCCTTGCTCAGACGCGCCGCGTCACGCGCGGTTGACCAGACATTCGTCTGCCCGCCGTCAAAAAGCAGCTCGGACTCGCGCGCCGCCGCGCCGGCCGCCACAACCGCCAACACCCAGACCGCACGCCGCACGGCGATGCTCATTGCCCGATCACATGTCTTCATGTCCGCCCCTTTCTGACCTGCTAATACGCTGCTCTCTGAAAATCGCCACGCAGATCCGAATTGTCAGAGTTCGGGAAGTTCGCCCGCTGCACCATCAGCACATACGCCACGCCTTTAACAGGATCAATCCACGCCTGCGTGCCGAAAGCGCCGCCATGTCCGAACGACCCCGGCGACAGCATGGCCGTCACGCCTTGCGGTTCACGCACCATGCAGCACCCTAAGCCCCAGGCGCAGCCGGGCGTGAAGCCGGTCTTCAGCTCGCCGCTCTGAATGCTGGACATCGCCGCAACGGAGGCGGCTGACAGGATGCGCCGGCCGCGCAACGAGCCGCGATTAATGAGCATCTGGCAGAAACGCGCGTAATCCGGCGCGGTCGAGTAGAGGCCGCCGTTCGGGGCCGGAAACCGCGCGTCGCCCCGCGCGCAGTCGTAGACCGGCGGCAGCGCGGCGCGTTCCAGACGGTCGCCGGTCCGTCGGTACGAAACAGCCAGGCGCGCGAGCCGTTCAGCATCCGGATAAAACGTCGTGTCCCGCATATCGAGCGGCTTGAACAGCCGTTCCGCCAGGAAACGGTCGAACGGCATGCCGGAACGAACCTCCACCACGCGGCCCAAGGCATTCATGCCGGACTGGCTGTACTGCCAACGGGCGCCGGGCGTAAACAGCGCCGGTTTGTCGGCGATGTGCGGCATCAGATCCGACAACGTCCGCGCCGCGAGCTGCTCGGCCTGGGTCGGCTCCGCCATGCCCGAGGTATGCGTGAGCATCTGGCGCAGCGTCGGAACTGCCGGCCGGCCGTCCGCGGTTTTCAATCCTGAAAATTCTGGGAGGTACGCGGAAACCGGCGCGTCCAGTTCGAGCTTACCCTCATCCAACAGCATCATCACCGCGCAGGCCGTGACGGGTTTGGTCATCGAGGCGATCCAGAAAAGCGTGTCCGTACGCATCGGGCGCGCGGCTTCACGGTCCGCGAGGCCGGCGGTTACAGCCTGAAGCACGCGCTCGCCATCCACCACGCAGGCCACCGCGCCGGCAACTTCTCCCGCATCGACATGGGCGCGGATCGCCCGCGACAGCGCCACTGTCGACGGCGCACGGCCGATCATGCACCCGGCCAGCACGCCACATCCCGCCACTCCGATCCACGTTTTTATACGCCGCATCATTCTATATCCCCCCCGCGTTGACCGCTGCTTGACCGTAGCGCCGCATGCCGCAGCGACTGACACCACCAGCGTGATGACGCGAGAGCGTACCACTGCGCTTTCGCAGCGTCAAGGTTACGCGCATTGACGTGCAAGGCCCTGAATGGTTATGCTGTGCGTATAAGGAGATTGCCATGTTGACTGTTCGTCCTAAAGCCCTTGGCCATTGCGTTTGCGTTCTGGCTGCCAGCCTGTGCGTGACCGTTTCTGCTGTCCACGCGCAGCAAAATGCCCCCATGCCGACGCGGACCTGGACGTCGGTGAACGGCAACACCGTGGAGGGATCGTTCGAGAAGGAAGAAAACGGCAAGGTCTATCTCAAGCGTCCGGACGGCTCGGTGATCGCCACCACGCGCGCCAAGCTGTCGCCCAATGACCTGCTCTGGATCGACGCCCGGCTGAATCCTGAAAAGGTCGCCAAGACTGAATCGTTCGGCAAGGCCACGCAGCTCGAAACCACCAAGATGGAAGGGTACAAGAAAATCCGTCGCCTCATCCTCCACACCTACGCGAGACTGACGAACAATGATCGCGATGACAAGATGCTGGCGTTTCTTCAGCGCGATGCGCTCTCGATGTACGGCTGGCAATTTGTCGGTGCGGACTGCTATCTCACGAAATCCGGGAAAAAGGGCATGATCAAAGAGATGCAGTTCTTGCCTCAGGAGCCGATCCCGCTGCGCGAGGCGGTTCAGATGACGCGGGACAAGTTCACGCTTCCCCTGCCCGACCCCGTGATCGTCAAAGAGATCACGCAGGACGGCGAAACCTACTGGGAGGTGCAAGGCGTGCCGCCCTATGTGTCACGCGCCCTGCTGCTTGTCGATCCGGAAACCCAAAACATCAAGCGTTTTGACTTCACCTTCCCGCCGCCCGGCAAGCCGTGACCCGGCTTACAGCCCCTTCGTTTGCGGTGGCGCCGGCAGGCCGTCGACGTCCAGCTCCGCGACCGGGCCCCAGCCCAGCGCTTCAAGCTCAGGCCGCAGCCGGGTGCGGTCGCCCACGACCAGCCACACCAGGCGTTCAGGACGCACCACGCGTGCCGCAGCCGCCTGAACGTCCGACACGGTCACGCTGCGCAGCGCCGCCGCATACTCCCGGAAGTAGTTTTCTGAAAGCCCCAGCCGGACCATCTGCTGCATCACCTCCCCGACGGCTCCCAGTGTTTCCCATTGTCCGCCCAATCGCAGCGTAAGGTCGGCGACCACCTTCCCCACCTCCGCGGCGGTCGGCGGCCGCTCCGCATGCAGCCCGAGCACCTCCTGCTTCAGCTCTCGCAGCGCCGCAGCCGTCTTGTCAGCCTGCACGGACGTCGAGCACAGGAAAGCCCGCTCACCGGCCATATCGAGCAGCGACGTTCGCGCGCCGTAACTCCAGTTTTTGTCCTCGCGCAGATTCATGTTGATGCGGCTGGTGAAGGTCCCTCCCAAAATCGCGTTCATCACTTGAACGGACGCCTCATCGGCCTCATTTTTCGCCCGGACCGGGCACCCCGCAACGATCACCGATTGTGCGGCACCAGGACGATCGATCATATAGAGAACCGACGTGCGCGCAGCAGTAGCCGATGTCGCGTCCAGCCCCTCAACCGGCAGGCCGCCCCCGCCCTCAGACATGGCCCGCCACTCGCCGAAGCGGCGTTCCAGCACCGGCAGCAGCCGCTCAAGTGTGACCGCACCCGCCACCGCCAGCGTGGCCTGTTCAGGACGGAACCAGCGCGCATAGAAGCGCTCCAAGTCTTCGCGCGTGAGCGCGGCCACGACCGACTCATCACCGTACCCGCTGAGCGGCGCTGCATACGGATGCCCCTCGCCGAACATCAAGCGCGGCAGCACGCGCAACGCCACGCCGTTCGGCTCGCTCTTTTCACGTTGGATCGCCGCCAGCCGCTGTTGCTGCAACCGCTTGAATTCGTTCTCGGGAAAGGTCGGATTCACCACCACATCGGCAAAAAGCTCGACCGCCTTGTCCATGTGGCGCGTCAGCGTGTTGAGCGTCACCGCGACCGCATCAGGCCCGCACCCCGTGCCGAGACGGGCACCCAGGGCTTCCAGTTCCGCACTGATCGCCAACGCGTCACGGCGGCGCGTGCCCTCGTCCAGCATCTCGGCCGCCAGGCTCGCCGTGCCGGCCGCACCGCCTCGGTCTGCCGCAAAACCCGGCGGCATCAGCAGTGTCATCTGCACCAGCGGCATATCGTGCCGTTCCGCCAGCAGCACCCGCATGCCATTGGCGAGCATCGCCCGCTGGATCGCCGGCAGCCGCGGCTGCGGATTCAGCGCCGGAAACGGAACGGCGGACCGGTCCATGCCGTCGGTCGTCGCGCGAAACGCGGGAAACGGCTCGACCTCAAGCACGAACGCGCCGTCAGCCAGCCAGGCGCGCGCGGTGTCGCGCACCGCCGTGCGCGTCGCGCCGAGCGTCTCGCGCAGCAGCGTCTTGTAGTATGCCGGATCGCCGGTCAGCACGGCGTTGCGCGCCAGCACATCCGACTTGCCGCCGAACCCGCCGATCCGCTCACACCCGCGCACAAAGTCCGCCTCGATCCCGGCCTTGACCCGCTGCAGATCGTCAGCATCCGGCCCCTCGTCAAGCAGGCGCGCCAACTCCTCGTCGATCGCCTGCTCCACCTCGCGCATCGGCACGCCCGGCCGGGCGGTGGCAACGATCATGAACTGGCCCGCAATTTCCCGCAAGCCGGCCCAGGCGTTCACATCCGTGGCCAATTGTCCGTCATGGACCAAACGCCGGTAGAGCCGCGATGACTTCCCATTCGCCAACACGTCCGCTGCGACACTGAGCAGATTGCCGTCGGTCGTGCCATACGGAGGAATGTTCCAGACTTTGTAGAGGCGCGCCTGCGGTACGCGATCCTGCACGGTCATGCGGCGCGTGCCGCTCCGCTTCGCGATATACGCCGTGTGGCGCTGCAGCGGCGGCCCAGGCGGAATGTCGCCGAACGCGCGACGCGCCAGCGCCACCGCCTCGCGCGTGTCAACATCGCCCGCGATCACCAGTACCGCGTTCGCGGGTCCATAGAACTCTTTGAACCATGCGCGCGTGTCGTCGAGTGTGGCGGCTTTCAGATCCTCTTCGGAACCGATCACTTCCCACGAGTAGGGATGGCCGGCGGGCCATGCGTTCTGCGTGATCAGGCGCCACGCGATGCGGTAAGGCTGGTTGTCGCCCTGTCGCTTCTCATTCAGCACCACGCCGCGCTGTTCGTCCAGCCGTTCCTGCGTCAGCGCACCAAGCAGATGGCCCATGCGGTCCGATTCCATCCACAGCGCGAAAGCCAGCGCATCGCGCGGCACCTCCTGAAAATAGTTGGTCCGGTCCTCGCCCGTGGTGCCGTTCATGCCGGTGGCACCGACCCGCTCCATCGCCTTGAACCAATCGTCGTTGAAGTGCTCGCTCCCGTTGAACATCAGGTGCTCAAAGAGGTGGGCAAAACCGGTCCGTCCGGGACGTTCGTTCTTGGAGCCCACGTGATACCAGATGTTCACGGCCACAATGGGCGCCTTGCGATCTTCGTGTACAATGACAGTCAGGCCGTTTTCCAGAACGGTCGATTGGTACGGTATCTCCACACTCACCCTCTCCGCCGCGCGCGCGCAGGCCGTTACCGACACCGCGCACAACGCCCCGCAAACCGCTGCTCGTTTCATCGCGTCGCCACCCTTCGACTCAGAAGCGCTGGCCGTCCGCCAGCAGACGCGCGCGCAACCGTGCGCGGTCAATCGCCTGCACGCCCCGGCCCTCGTCGATCGCCTGAGCCGCCGCCGTCGCCGCGCTCTGTCCCAAGATCATGAAGACCGGCTCCATACGGATCGATCCGAAGGCGATGTGCGAACTCGACATGCAGACCGGCACCAGCAGGTTCGTGCACTCGGCCGTCTTGGGGATGATCGACCCGTATGAAATCTTGTAAGGCCCCTTGGTCCCGACCCCGATATCCCCTTCGTTCTGCACATGGCCGTCCGCCGTGATGTAACGCTGGCAGTTGTGCGAATCGAGCGTATAGGAGCCCATGCCGACCGGATCATTCACCTGCGTCTTGTTCAAGGTGTCGTGCTCCGTCATCACGTATTCGCCGATCATGCGCCGCGCTTCGCGCACATAGATCTGATGCGGCCAGTGTCCGTTGTCCGTGAATTCATCGCCCGCCAGTCCCCACTGCGCCATCTCTTCGCGGATATCGGCCGGGACGCGCGGATCATTCGCCACGAAATAGTAGTACCCCTTCTGATAGCGCTCATGCGCCCGGATGATCTCCCGCCGCCGTGCGTATGACGCATCGGGGTAATCGTAATTCATGCCGATAAAGTCCGAGCTGAACGCGCCGTGGTTGTTGGTGTCGGTCTTGAGGTTGGGAATCAGGTCGAACTTCTCGAAGAAATCCTTGCGCCCGGTCAGCAGATCGCGCAGCAGCAACTCATAATCGGCCGCGTCATACCCGTCCGGTTTGGGAAAAGGCACGCGGTTGGGCGCGTGGCGCGTCAGACAGGTGCGGAAACAGTAGGCCTGCACGCGGTGGTCCCCGTCCCCGGTCTTGCCCGGCGGCTCCGTCGAAACATAAGGCAGCACGCCGCTGGACGGATCGCCCGGAATCTTGTAAGGCGAAACCGGCGTCATGAAATAGTGCTTGTGATGTTTATACGCCTCAAGCTGAATGCCGTTCCAGGCCTCGCCGTACACGCGATTGGCCTCGCGGCCCACGTGGTACGAGACACCGGCCGCCGCCATCAGGTCCCCCTCGTAGGTCGCGTCAATAAACATCCGGCCTTCGAAACGCCGGCCGCTGAGCATCGTGATCGCGACGATGCGTCCGCCGCGCTTCTCCACACCGTGTTCGCGGTCCAGCCATTCGTTGCGGCAGACCGGCACGCGATGCTCATCGGCCCAAGCATCGAAGACCGCTTCCGCCACGTGCGGTTCGAACGTCCACATGGTGCGGTCACTGTCCACGCGCGAACGGCTGCCCTGACCCTCGTTCTTGAAGTCGCCGATCCGCTGCCAGGGCCAGGCGCGCGCATCGCCGTACTGCCGGTAGATGCGACCGTAAAACTCACGCGCCAGACCGCCGACGGCCCGCGTGTTGCCAGAATCGGTATAGCCGAGCCCGCCTGCGGAGAGGCCTCCCAAGTGGCGGTCCGGTCCGACCAGAATCACGGATTTCCCCATTTTCGCTGCCTGAACGGCCGCCACCACACCGGCGGAGGTCCCGCCGTATACCACCACATCCGCCACATGCTTCTGCGGCGGCACGAGCCGGCATCCCGCCAGCGCCGCCATGCCTGCCGTTCCGATAAATCCGCGTCGTGTCACTCTCTTATTCATCTGAGCCCCTTTCCCCTGTGCATGAATCGGCGCTGTCGGCCGGCAGGCGAAACCCTCAAGGCGTGCCGGCTGCCCACAACACGGCATTCGCCATGATCTTCCGGATTTCCGGATCAAAGTAGATCGGATTGGTTTCGTGTCCAAGCTGGAAATAGAAGAAACGGGCCTTGCCGACCTTCCAGCAGAATCCCATTTTCGCCGGCTCGCGCGTCCCGTTCTTGTGGACCTGCACGCCGGTGAACGGCACCTCGTCGGTCGGCGGCACCGCATACGGATCGCTGTAGCGTTCATCGTTCGCCACCGTAAACTCGGCCTTCACGCCCTTGGCGATCGGATGGTCCGGCATCGC
>JAQUEX010000377.1 GCA_028684935.1 Kiritimatiellia bacterium
GCGATGGGCTACGGCCTGAGCAACGAGGGCGGGATCGGCAACACGCGCTTTCTGCGCAACTGCATGGGCACCTGGATCGTGCAGGAGCTGCTGCGCGTGTGGGAGATCGCGGACGGCAAGCGCATGGAATGGAAAGAGGTGGACACCCTCACGCCCGCCGCGCCGGCTTTCACAGCGTTCATCGACCCTGACGACAAGCGCTTCTACAACCCCGCCAACATGGAGCAGGCGATCCGCGGCTTCATCGCCGAAACGGGACAGGCCGCGCCGGCCGACCGCGGCACGGTGCTGCGCTGCGTCTACGAGAGCTTGGCGCTCAAGTACCGCTATGTCAACGAGGTGATCAACCGCGTCACCGGCACCGAGACCGAGGTCGTGCACATCGTGGGCGGCGGCAGCAACAATCCGCTGCTCAACCAGTTCACCGCCGATTCGGTCGGCGTGCCGGTCCTGGCCGGGCCGAAAGAGGCGACCGCCGTCGGCAACCTCATGGTCCAGGCGATCGGCGCCGGGATCATTCCGGATCTCAAGGCCGCGATGCCGCTGATCAAAACCGCCTTTCCGATCGCCACCTTCAAGCCGCAGAACACGGCGGCCTGGGATGCGGCGTACGGACGCTTCACGAACCTGCTGAAATAAAAGGAACACCGCACGATGATGTCGCGTCTTTCTCTCTCCGCCGGGCTGTTCGCCCTGGCGGGCTTTGCGTCTGCCCAAGGGCTGCTCACTGCCAAGAACCCCGCCGTGCTGCTCGACGGCGTGGCCGCCTACGTCAACACGGAGATGATCACCATCGGCGAGGTGATGAGCGAGGTGCGTCGCAGCCCGTGGGCCGACACCGCGCCGGAGCTGCGCGAAAAGCGGCTGCGCGAGCTGTACACGGCCACGCTCAATGCCTTGGTCGACCGCAAGCTGATTTTGGCCGCCGCGCGCAAATCGAAGATGGAGCTGCAATCCTGGGCGGTGGACAACCGTATCCGTGAGATTGTGGCCAATAACTTCGACGGCGACCAGACCAAGCTGCACAATCTGCTGGCGGACCGCAAAATCGCCTTCGAGGAGTGGAAGAAGAACATCGAGGAGGATCTGCTGATCACGGCCATGCGGTACCAGCAGGTCGAGAAGCGCGTCGCGCCGACGCCTTCGGAGGTACGCGCGGAGTACGAGGCCAACAAGGGTCGCTACCAGACCGAGACCGCGACGGCCGTCAGCATGATCATCCTCGATCCGCCGGAGCAGGCGGGCGATGAGAGCGTCGAGGCGCGCGCGGCCAAGATTGCGGAAGCGCTCAAGGCCGGCACTTCCTTCGCGTCGCTGGCCAAGACCTACTCCCGTGACGCCAAGGCGTCTGAGGGCGGCTCGTGGGGCAAGGTGAATCCGGAGGACGTCTTCCGGCGCGAGATCGTCGAGACGCTGGCCAAGCTGAGTCCGGGCGAGACCTCGCCGGTGGTGGTGCTGGACGGTTACGGCTACATCGTGCGCAAGGATGAGCAGCAGGATGCCCGCCCCCTGACTTTCGAAGAGGCCGCGCCGTATGTCGAGAGCCACCTGCGCATGCGCCAGGCTGAAAAGCTCTACAAAGAGTGGACCGACCGCCTGCGTGCCGAATCCTACATCAAGGTGTTCGAGCTGCCCACTGGAAAGTGAGGCCCGCGTGAATCTCACCTCGCCCTCTCAGGTCAAGGCCTGGTGCATCGAGAACGGGTTCCATCCGAACAGAACCCTCGGGCAGAACTTTCTCATCGATCGCAACATTCTGGAGGCGATCCTCGACGCGGCCGGCGTGGCGGCCGGCCAGCGCGTGCTGGAGGTGGGGCCCGGACTGGGCGTGCTCACCGAAGCCATGCTGGCGCGCGGCGCGCGCGTGACGGCGGTCGAGAAGGACGCCCGGCTCGCCGCGCGGCTGGCCGGGGCGCTGGGCGAGCCGGCGGGGCTCAACGTGATCGAGGCGGATGCCTTACAGCTCGATCTGGACGCGCTGTTGGGTGACGGCTTTGATGCCTGCGTCTCGAATCTGCCCTATTCGGTCGGCACCCGCATCCTGCTGGACGTGGCGCTGCACCGCTGCGCGCCGCCCGTCCTGACCGTGCTGGTGCAGGCTGAGGTGGCTGAGCGGTTCGCCGCGCCGCCCGCGACGGCGGCGCGTGGCCAGGCCGGCGTCTGGCTGCAGCTTGATTACGACGTGCGCCTGGTGCGCGCCGTCAAGGCCTCGTGCTTCTGGCCGCGCCCCGAGGTCGGCTCGACCATTGTGCGCCTGGACCGGCGCGTCAGCAGGCTGTCGCCGCGCGAGCGGCAGACGTTCTTCGACCTCACGCGCTATGCGTTCATGCACCGCCGCAAGCAGTTTGGCGCGGCGCTGCGCAAAGCGCCCGCGCCGCTGGGGCGCGACGACGCAACGCTGGCGGCGCTTTTCGCCGCCGCCGGCATCGAGCCGGCCGCGCGCGCCGAACAGCTTACGAACGGCCAGTGGCAGGCGCTGGCCCGCTCATTCACGGAGGGGCAGGAATGAAGCATGACATGAAGCGGATGATAGGGATTCGGGCTTGCACGCGGCGCAGCTTCCTGCGGTGCGCCTCCGGCGCGGCGGCGGGGCTCGGCGCGTGGCAGGCGTTGAGCGCGGACCGCGTGGCCGGCGCGAACGAACGGGTCAATATCGCGATCATCGGATGCGGCGGCCGCGGCCGGTTCATCCTGCGCGTGATGCTTGAGGAGGCCGGTGCCCGCTGTGCGGCGATCTGCGACCTGAGCGACGAGCGCATGGATCAGATGTGGGCGTTCATTCAGCCGGTGCAGCCGGAGAAACCGCGCTTCGAAAAAGACTACCGCAAAATTCTGGAGGCCAAGGACATCGATGCGGTCATCGTCGCAACCCACGACAACTGGCATGCGCCGCTGACGATCCAGGCGTGCCAGGCCGGCAAGGACGTCTATGTCGAAAAGCCGCATTCGCACTGCATGTGGGAGAGCGGGAAGATGGTCG
>JAQUEX010000378.1 GCA_028684935.1 Kiritimatiellia bacterium
TTCGTCAGGCATGAACACTTCCACCGCCTCGGCGAGTTCGGGGAACTGATCCGCGAGAATCAGCCGCGCCGTTTCAAGGATCATGACGCCACCCGGCCCGGATGTCACTCGGCCGAGAATCATCATGCTGTCAAAGCCGTAAAACTCACGGTACCACGGCACGGTGTAACCGAGATACAGGCCGATTTTCTGAAAAATCGTCAACGCCGTCACATCGCCGTCCAACATACGCTCCTGCACGCGTTTCAAGCGTTCGGGCAACGCCATTTTGGCCGGGAAGCGGATGCCTTTCTTCAGCGCCAGATGGTTCACGGCCTGTTGTGAGAAATACATCGCGCCGACACCGGCATCCCCGGACCACTCGTCGGCCGGCGCTGCCGGGTGCAGATCAACCGGTGCGAAGGCAAGCTCTGAGAGACGCCCCGTCAGACACCCTTTGCGGTCGATGAAACCGGCGGCCTCGCTCGAGCCCATCGCCACGCCCAAGATCCCTTTCTTGCCGAGCGACATCAGGCCGGCGAGCGCCGTCACATCGCCATCGTTGGCGACCTCCATCGGCACGCCCCACTCCTGGCCCAGCCGGATGAACATGTTCTGCGCCTCGGCATAGCGCTCCGCCGGGATCGCCCGGAACAACGAGGCCACTTGAATCCGGTTGTCCACCACCACGCCGGCCGTGCTGCCGCCGATCGCATCCACGCGCGGCAGCTTGGCCGCCGCCTTCTTCAGCCCTTCGTTCAACTTGCTGTAATGATATTCCGGATCGGTCTGATTGCGCGGATCCCACGGAAACTCTTCGCTGAAGACCACCTTGCCGCGCCGGACCGCGCTGATCTTGAAGTCGCTCGCGCCGAGATCGAAGCCCAGCCGGCAACCATTGGTGCGATTGTCCATCAGCAGCGCACGCTCGTACGCTTGCGGCATCTCGCTCATCTTACGCATTTCCACCACCATCGGTCGGCCGTAGACGCCCTCCATGAAGGTCACGTCAAAGGCCCGCGCGCCAGTGGCGGCATACTGCTGTTTGATCGCGTGACACAGCTTGCGCGGCCCGGCCAGCATCAGGCGCCAGCCGCCGGATGACCACAGCAGGAATTTCACGATCCGTTCCGCAAGCTGCACCACTTCCGGCAAATCCTCCGAGCGCGCTGGCAGCGGCAGGTCGTAGCGCGAGACGTATCCGTTTTCTCGCTCCCAGGCAATCGCCAGCACCGAATCCTTCGGCCGTGCCGCCTGGCGCAACGCTTGAAGCAGTGTAATCGGCGGTTTAAAATCGCGTTTCAACGTGATCTTGGTCTGAACAATTTTTTGCAACATTTCGGCCCCCTTCTGTTTCACATATCCAACCCGCTTTGCGTTCACCGTTACTCTAGCCATTTGCGTCTTTCTATTGCGTTCGCAATCCTGTCATCGTATTATTACGCACATTGTGAACGCGATCTCCAATCTTCGCTTCGACTACATGAACACGTCCGAACGGCGCGTGCTCGACCTCGCCCCGCTGGGGCTGCCCGCCGTCCCGATGCTGGGCTACTGCAACTACCGCAATCCACGCCCCGATGTGCCGGAGCACTGGCACCCGGCCTGCCTGGAGATCCACACTTGCGTGCGCAATGCGCTTACCTTCGGCTGCAGCGGCAGAACCTACCGCGTCGGTCCAGGCGATGTCTTCATCAACTTTCCGAACGAGCGCCACACGGTCAGCGAACATCCCAAAGGGCTGATCCTGTATTGGCTGATCCTGCGTATCGATCCCGCCGACGAAGCGTTCCTGCAACTGCCGGCGTCCGAAGCCCGCGCGCTGCGGCTCGCGCTGCTGCACCTGCCCCACCGGCATTTCCGCGGTAACGACCGCATCAAGCGTCTGTTTCAAATGCTGCATATGGTGCATGACGAGCCTGCCAACCGGCTGCGCCCGTTGCGCCTGCGCACGGCCCTTCTGGACCTGCTGCTGGAAATCACGGCTGCGGCCAACGCCCACTCGGTGCCGGTCAGCGAGACGCGTCTCGAAGCGCTGCTGCGCGATATCCAAGCGCATCCTGAAAACGAATATGCGGTGGACGATCTCGCGCGCCGGGCGGGCATGGCACCCGCCCACTTCATCACACGCTTCCGCATGCTGACCGGCCTGCCGCCCCGCCAGTACTTGCTGGACTGCCGCATCCGCGCCGCACGCGAGCTGTTGCAAACCACCGCGCTGCCGGTCACCGAGATCGCCATGCGCCTCGGCTTCTGTTCGTCGCAGCACTTCGCGAACCTCTTCAAGCGGCACACCGGCGTCACGCCGCGTGCCTGCCGTCAAGGCCGTTCCGGCCCGTTGCGCACCAGTGACCGCGACGACGGCCAAAGCGCCCCCGACAGATCGGCTGACGCGGGCGGCCATTCGGCGTTGCATAAGTGAAAATTCGGCCTGTCTTTTTGCGCCTTGATGTGGCATGCTGATATCAGATGCGAATCAAGTGACAGGCAGGCGTAAGTGCCGCGTCACGCAGCAATGGGGGACTCGAATGAACTATCGGCAAGTGGGACACTCGGATTTAAATGCGTCGGTCGTCGCGCTGGGCACGTGGTCAGTCGGCGGCGGACCGTGGTGGGGCGATTCGGACGATGCCGAATCAATCCGCGCCATCCACGCCTCGCTGGACGCCGGGGTCAACCTGATCGACACCGCGCCGGTTTATGGATTCGGCCACAGCGAGGAGATCGTCGGACGCGCGCTTGCGGGGCGGCGCGATGATGCCCTGATCGCCACCAAGTGCGGCCTCTGGTGGGGCGACGACACCGGCGCGCTGCATTTTGAGCAAAACGGCAGGACGGTGCGCCGCTGCCTGGAGCCGCGCACCCTCCGCATCGAGGTCGAGGACAGCCTGCGCCGGCTCGGCACCGACCGCATCGACCTGATGCAGACGCACGCGCAAGCGACGGAACCGTTCAAAACCCCGATCGAGGACACGATGGCCTGCCTGATG
>JAQUEX010000379.1 GCA_028684935.1 Kiritimatiellia bacterium
CCCGATTTCGATGTCTACTCCCAACGTCAGCGTTGAGCGCGTGCTTTGAACGAAGAGTCGGGGGCGCGGACGGCCCCGTCCGCGATGTGAAACCTGAGGCCAAGCAGACGCGCGGTTGGCGTCTCGACGGGGGCCCGGCGCACCGTACTGACCGCCTTTCCCGCGGACGGGGCCGTCCGCGCCCCCAGTCTTACGCATCTTTTTCACGGGTGCCGGATAGCTTGCCGACATCGTGGGTGAAAGGCCGTAAAGACAAGAAATGAGATGCGTCAGCCCTGAGCTTAGGACACACGCCGCATGGGGGGCGCCTTCCCGTCCTCGCTCGCGTACGCGTACCCGTACACGTTCACAGCGAAGCGGTGCACGTTGACGTACACGAGGATGAGGATGGAACTCGGCCACGAAAAACCGGATGTTTGCCGGGCGGGCTTGGACTTTGCCGCGCAGACGACATCGTGTACGGGTACGTGAACGAGAACGGGGACGAGGGGTCACAAAACCATGCCGCCGCGCCGATTGCATGTCACTCACTGGGTGCATGTCACACCGCGTCGCGCGGGATACCGCTTGCCGCCGCTCCATAACTCCGCGACAGGCGTCCCCCACGAAGAGCGTGTCCCACGTATGAAGGGACATGTGCTTTTGTTCGCCGAAGCCCGACGGATAGGTGAGGCTCTTGCAAACCCCCCCGGACGCTGCGCCTGACGGCTTGCGTCCGGGGCGTTTTGTAAGTTGAAGAGCCGCGCCGCCCCCCGCGGGCAAGCATGACGCCCTCGCCTGCGCCCCGTCGTTTTCCGCACGGCACAATACCGCGTCCAGCCGAACAAGAAGCGTGTCGCGCATCCCGATGAGTTTGTCTCGCCACCCCTGCCCCGCCGCATTGGGCGATCATGATTGACAGGATGCTTGCAGGGCTGTACTGTGACGCCCATAAAAGGTTGATACTTCTGTCCCGGAGTCTCGATCAAAGAAGGAGCACGAGTATGGCATCCGACACGAAACTGACCAACAACGCCGGTGCGCCCGTCGCCGACAACAACAACGTGATGACCGCCGGCAAGCGCGGTCCCCAATTGTTACAGGACACGTGGTTCCTCGAAAAACTCGCGCACTTCGACCGCGAGGTGATTCCGGAGCGGCGCATGCACGCCAAAGGCTCGGGCGCGTACGGCACCTTTACGGTGACGAACGACATCACGGCCTACACGCGCGCGTCGATCTTTGCCGAGGTGGGCAAGAAGACCGACCTCTTTGTGCGCTTTTCGACCGTGGCGGGCGAGCGCGGCGCGGCGGACGCCGAGCGCGACATTCGCGGCTTTGCGATCAAGTTCTACACCGACCAGGGCAACTGGGATCTGGTGGGCAACAACACGCCGGTCTTCTTCCTGCGCGACCCGCTCAAGTTCCCGGACTTGAACCATGTGGTCAAACGCGACCCGCGCACCAACCTGCGCAGCGCGCTCAACAACTGGGATTTCTGGACCTTGCTGCCCGAGGCGCTGCATCAGGTGACGGTCGTGATGAGCGACCGCGGTATCCCGGCCTCCTACCGGACCATGAATGGATACGGCAGTCACACCTTCAGCATGATCAACGCCCAGAACGAGCGCTTTTGGGTGAAGTTCCATTTCAAGACCCAGCAGGGCATCAAGAACCTGACCGACGAAGAGGCCGAGGCGATCATCGGCAAGTGCCGCGAGAGCCATCAGCGCGACCTCTACGAGCACATTGAAAAGGGTGACTTCCCGCGCTGGACGCTCAGCATCCAGGTGATGCCGGAGCTGGACGCCGAGAAGGTCCCGTTCCATCCGTTCGATCTCACGAAGGTGTGGCCGCACAAGGACTACCCGCTGATCGAGGTCGGCGTGATGGAGCTGAACCGTAACCCCGAAAACTACTTCGCCGAGGTCGAGCAGGCGGCGTTCAATCCCGCCAACATCGTGCCCGGCATCGGCTTCTCACCCGACAAGATGCTGCAGGGACGGCTTTTCTCGTACGGCGACGCGCAGCGCTACCGCTTGGGCGTTAACCATCACCTTATTCCGGTCAACCGGGCGCGCTGCCCCTTCCACAGCTACCACCGCGACGGCGCGATGCGCGTGGACGGGAACTACGGCAGCACGCTCGGCTATGAGCCGAATGGCTTCGGCCAGTGGCAGGAGCAGCCGGAGTTCCGCGAGCCGCCGCTCAAGATCAGCGGCGACGCCGACCACTGGAACTTCCGCGAGGATGACGCCGACTACTACACGCAGCCCGGCAACCTCTTCCGCATCATGCCGCCGGACGAGCAGGAGCGGCTCTTCGCCAACACGGCGCGGGCCATGGGCGATATCCCCAAGGAGATCAAGCTGCGCCACATCCGGCACTGTCTCAAAGCGGACCCGAAATACGGTGCGGGCGTCGCTCAGGCGCTCGGCATTCCGTTGTCTGATGTGTCTGATGCGTAAGGATCTGTGTGCCCGCGGCTGTGTCGGCAGCGGGCGACGGACTGGGCTGAAAGACGCGCTCGACCGGCATTTTGTCGTCGAACGGACGTGCTGACGCCCAGAAGCCGATGGTCTGGGCGGCCAGCCAAGCGGCGCCGAAGGCGCGTGGCTCGCGTCCGCAGAAGCGCAGCACCGGCAGGCGTGAGAGATCCGCCAGGCATTGCGCCAGCGTGTCTTGCGCGTTGCGTCCGTCCAAGCGGATGTCGGCGGGCGTGATGCCGGCGTCGGCGGCCATGCGCTGCACGACTTCCTGCACTTGGTGCGAGAGGCCCTCGAGCGCCGCGCGCACCAGATGCCCGCGTGTCGTGGACAGCGAGAGGCCGCTCAGGCTGGCACGCGCGTCAGGCTGCCACAGAGGTGCGCCCAGTCCTTCAAAGGCGGGCAGGAAGGTAACGCCGCCGCTGTCGGGGACCGAGGCGAACAGCGCATCCAGCGCGACCGGCGCGTGCAGCTCGAACAAGGTTTCGCGCAGCCAGCGCAGGG
>JAQUEX010000380.1 GCA_028684935.1 Kiritimatiellia bacterium
CGCGACCTGTCGCGCGACACCCGCTACGCGCTGAAGAACGGCCACGACCGCAGCCGCTGGTACACGGTTTCCATCGTCCGCCGGCCGCGCTTGGACGGGTTCGCGCTGACCGTCACGCCCCCGGCCTACACCGGCGAACAGCCTTTTTCGCTCGAAGCGTCCAAGCACGAAGCGGCGCTGCTGACCGGCTCGCACGTGCGGCTCCGGGCAGGCATCAGGGCCAACGAGCGCGTCGACTTCTTACGCAACGGCCACCCCATGACGCCCGAGGCCTCCGACGCGGCGGATGAACGCGCGTTCACGGTCACCGCCGATACTGACCTCGCGCTGGATGTCACCGACGCGCGCGGTCTCACCCACACCGGGGTCTGGCAGTGCCGCTTCACCGCTGTGCCGGACGCGCCGCCCGAGGTGCGCCTGCTGAACCGCGAACTGAACGTTCAGGCCGGCATCGGGCAAACCGTGCCGCTCAGCATGGAAGAGCGCGATGATTATGGCCTGACCGCGCTGGAAGTCTTCACCGTGCGCAACGGCGAGGAAACCCTTCTGAAACGGATCGATTATCGCGTTCGCGCGCGCACCCGCTCCGAAGCGTGCATCATAACGGTGTCAGAAGACCTTTTTTCCCGCAATGCCAGCTATAAACTCTGGGTACGCGCCTTCGACAACCATCAACCGGCCCAAACCGGCACCGTGCTCACCCCGCTCACGCTGCACGTGGCCGACCTCGCCAAAGCCCCGCCTGCGGGCGACGCCGATGACCCGCACATGCAGCTCTTCGCCGCCCTGCACCAGGCGCACGACCAACAGAAAAGCCTTCGCGACTGGGTCGCCGCGCGCATCGAACACGACCGGCGCGAACGGGTCAGTCCGGAACTCCAGAAAAGACAGGCGGAGGTGCACGGACGCCTCGCGCAGGGCGTGACGCTCGCCGACGGCCTGTACCGCCGCGCGAAGCTGAAGAAAGGGCTCTACGACAGCATCGTGGCGCTCAAAGAGGCGCACGCCGACCCGCTCAGGCGACTGATTCCGGTCGTCGCGGGACTCGATGATGAGGGACGGCAGGCCGGGCTCAACGGCATTGTGCTCAAGCAGACCGAACTGGTGACCGCGCTGCAGCGGATCCTGGGCGCGGTCAACCGGGACAAAGCGCAGGCGGATCTCCGGCAGGCGCAGCTTGAGAACGAGGATCAGGACCAGAAGTTGGTCGAAAAGCTCGAAGCGCTCAAGAAAGACCTCTCGGCCTTCAAGGATGAACAGCGGAAGATCATGGCGGACCTGGAGGCGATTGACAAAAAAGAACCCGAAGACTGGACCGAGGCCGAAGAGAAACTGCTGGGTGAACTGGCCGCGCGCCAGCAGGAGTTCGCCCGCCTGTTTCAGGCGGCGTTCAACGACCTCTCTAAAGTCGAGAATCAAGACTTCTCCAATTCGGCGATGGCGGACGAGCTGATAGAAATGATCGAGGAGCTGCAGAAGTCCGGCGCCGCGCTGGATCGCAAGCACATCGAGATCGCGACCGTGAACGAAGAGCTGTTGGGGCAGCAGGCCGAACGGATCGAGGCCAATCTGGAGCGCTGGCTCTCCGATTTCAAAGACTTCATCAAGTGGAACGGCGAGGAGGGCGGCATCTTTCCGGACGTGCCGCTGCAGGACCTGCCCGAGGAGCTGACCGACATCATCGGCGAATTGATCGATGACGTGAGCGACATGGAGGACGTTGAAGACTCCACAGGCTCCTCGCTCAGCGCAATGGACGACGGGCTGGGTTGGGGCGTGAGCGACGGCAACATGGACAACATGTCCGCGCGCGGCATCACCGGCAACGTCATGCCCAACAACAACGAGGTGGGCGGCCGTTCCGGCGAGGGGCGTTCCGGCAAGTCCACCGGACAGTTTGTCGAGAAAGAGGCCACCGGCAAAGGCGGACGCGACACGCCGACGCGCCTCGTGCAGTCGCCGTTCGAGAAAGGCACGGTCAAGGACACCTCCAAGGATCCGCAGGGCGGCGCCACCGGCGGCGGCAAGCAATCCGGCCTGGGCGGCGACGGGCTGCGCGGCATCACCCCGGACCAGAAGCCGGACGTGCAGCAGCGCCTGCCGGGCCAGCAGGCCGAGCTGAAACAGAAGGCCGAAGCCCTGCTGCGCGAACTGAACGTGCGCAATCTCCCGACCGGCGATCTGGAAGAAGCCGTCAACAAAATGGAGCTGATCCAGAAGTTCCGCTCTACCGGCCAGGGCCTTCAGGCGCGCCAGGTGCAGAGCGACTTGCTCAGCAACCTGAAAGACGCGCGGGTGATCCTGAACACCCAGGCGCGCGGCGGCGCCGAGCAGAGCGGCGCGGCGGTCCGCCGTGCATCCACCTTCCGCTATCAAGGCACCGAACCGACCCCCGAAGGGTATGAGGAGAGCGTGGATGCCTATTTCCGCGCGCTGGCCGACCCGGATGCAGGAGAGTAAACCCATGCGACCGACACACCTGTTCTGCACCGCGCTGCTGGCCTGCGCCTCACGGTCGGCAGCCGGCGAAAACCTGATCAAGAACGGCAGTTTCGACGAAGGCGAGAGCGCGGCGGCGCATTGGGAAGCGGCCAACGGCCTCACGACTTTTTTCATGACGGAAGAGGGCCGCGGACGGATCGTCAAGATGGATACCGGCGTCGACCGGCAGCAGGCGCTCGCATGGCACAAGGCATTCTCCGCCGACCCGATGTTGCCCCCGCCGGCCAAGACGCCGATCGCGGCAGACAGCTATGGCAGCATCGGCGGCAACGAAGGGGTGATGCTGGATTCCGAGCTGATCGATTGCGTGCCCGGACAGGACTACCGGTTGACGGCAGACTTCAAAGGCGCGGGCAAGCCCTTCGTCTGGATCAAGGGCTTCCTGTGGCATCCGACGCGCAAGAGCTGGGTGGACGGGTACCAGACCCGCCTCGAGCCGGCCCGCGTCAGCCCGGACGCTTGGAG
>JAQUEX010000381.1 GCA_028684935.1 Kiritimatiellia bacterium
GCTTGTGGCCAGAAAGAGGCTTGCCCGTGCGGAGCAGGGGAAAGAGATGCCGGTACGTATTGTCTCGATGCTGGCGGGCTTGATCCGCAGCACGTCCGCTGATCGTATCCATGAGGAACGGGCCGAACATGAGGCCGACGACCGGCGGTTAGCGGATTAGGATTACGATTAGGATTACGATTAAGATTACGATTAAGATTACGAATAAGCAGGGTATCCACCAACAGAACTGCCATGCGCACTCTCCCTGCCATCAACCGATACAGGGCTTGCGAAGCACTTAAAAAAAAGGTATTGTCGAGACAATGTGAGGGGTGCCGCGCGGCTGGCTGGCCTGACTGAACGGGGACCCCTCGCACATTTTAATCAAGGAGTCACACATGACGGTCCGGCATGACGCTCTGAGGCTCGTTTACGGTTTCGTTTTGTTCACCGGGTTCGCAGCGGCCCAGTCACCCGCGGTTCGCATCATGCCGCTTGGCGACTCCATCACCTACGGCTCGCCGGTCGCCGGCGGCTACCGGGCCCCGCTCTACCACATGCTGACGAACGCGGCCTACGCCGTCGACTATGTCGGCACGGCCACCGGCAACGCTTCGGCCGACCTGCCCGAGATCAACCACGAGGGGCACGGCGGCTGGCGAATATCCGATCCCTCGGTCGGCCTTTACGAGAACATCTTCGGCTGGTTCGAGGCGATCGAGGATCCTCATGTGGTCCTCCTGCACATCGGCACCAATGATTCGGGCGGCGGCACGCTGTTCACGAACGCCGTCGACCGCCTCGACGCCCTCGTCACGCGCATCGCGCGCTGTCAGCCGAGCGCGCATATCATCGTCACCACCCTCATGAAGCGCGGCGAACCGAACTACACCGCCATCACCAACTGGTTCAACCCGTTCGTTCCCGGCAAGGTCGCCGCCCAGCAGGCCTTGGGTCGCCGCGTCCACTTCCTCGACATGCATGCCTATCTTGAATTGAGCGACATGGGGGACAACCTGCATCCCAACGCCGGCGGCTACCTCAAAATGGCCAACGCCTGGTTCCCGGCCATCACCAACATCATCGGCCTCTCCCCTGCGCCCAACCAGCCCGCCCCTATCCGCGCACTCGGCACCTCCGCCGACAGGACCGCCGCGACCCTCACCTTCAACAAACCCCTCTCGCCCGACAGCGCCACCAACACGGCGAACTACGCCGTCGACCAAGGCCTGACCGTCACGGCCGCGACTCTGGGAGCTAACCTTCGAACGGTTACGCTCGCCACCTCGCTGCAGGCCCCGCAAACCGTGTACGCCGTGACGCTTAACAACATCCAGGACCGGACCGAGCCCGCCGCGCTGACAATCCCGGCCGACAGCCAAGTGACGTTCACCTCGCCCGCGCCCCCTGCCCTGCTTCGCGCATCCGGCCGGTCCAACCGCACGCAGGTCGATCTGGTGTTCAGCAAACCGATGTCCCCCGGCAGCGCCACCAACACCGCCCATTACGCGCTCAGCGGCGGACTCACGGTCGCTTCCGTCACGATCAGCGGCGACCACATGACCGTCACCCTGCTCACCTCGGAACAGACAGAGGGTGCGCCCTACACCGTCACCGCCAGCGACATCGACGACGAGAGCACGCCGACGCCGCTCACGATCCCGGCCGACAGCCAGGTCTCTTTCAACGCTTACAAGCCGCCCATGCCTCGCGGCTATTGGAACTACGTGCCTGAATCCGCCGCCTACGCGCCGGTCTACAAACTCGATCTCGCCACCCAGCCGAACTACACCGACACCATCCCGTACGCCTTCGACAACAGCGCGGCCGTCGGCGGCTTTGACCGCGTGGCCTATTACCTCGAACTCCAGCAGCAGCCCGGCGATGATCTCCAGTACGTGTGGGTCTCGATGGACGCCTTCACCAACCGCGCCGACAAACTCGGCATCCCGAACCTCGCGTCCGGCGCGGTGTACCAGCGCTTCGTGCACAACCTGCACGTCGTCTGCAATGTGCCCGGCGTCGCCACCGGCGACGTGCCGTCCGGCAACATCGAGTTCTGGCCCTACAACTACAGCGGGGGCAACGCGCTCGGCATTCCCGGCGCCGATACTGTCGCATACGATTTCGGCGATGCCTGCTCCTTCAGCGCCAACTACAGTTGCATGCAGGTGCACAACTATAGCGCGGGACAGACCGTTTTCGCGCTCAACCACTGGAGTTCCGGCAGCACGATCGAAGTCGGCATCGGCAATCAGCCGACCGGTCACCCCGACTGGACCTTCAGCAACAACGGCGGCGCGTTCACCGTCAAGACGCTCTACGTGCTGGTGCGCCGCGACGCGAGCGACACCACCCCGCCTGCGCCGGTGTCGGCGCAGGCCGACTTCTCGCGCCAGCTCGTGACCGTCAGCTTTTCTGAACCGCTGGCCCCTTCCTCCGCCGACCCGCGCTTCTTCGCGCTCGACCACGGCGTCGCGACGCTCGGCGCCACCCTTGAGGATGACCGCCGAACGATCAGGCTCCTGACCACACGCCAGCCCGCCGACGCCGCACTGACACTCACAATCACCGGCGTCCGCGATGCATCGCCCAATGCCAACGCGGTAGTCCCCGGCACTACGCTGCCGGTTGACGCGCCCACCCTGCCCGCAGAGATCGTCACCCATGTCGGCACCAATGCCGGCGATTTCGCCAGCGGCTACGAATGCGTCTACACGCTCGACATTCCGGTCACCGGCAGCTTCAACACCACGGCCAACCCGTACCGCGTGAACCGCACGCTGACGGCGCCGGTGATCGATGCGTTCGACCGTATCGCCTACTACATTGAACTGGTCAAGATGGATGGCACCACCCAATACCTTTGGGCGTCTATGGACGCTTTCACGACCGACCGCACCAAGATCGCCGTGCCGACACTGGCGTCCGGCGCGTCCTTCCAGCGGCCTGTCGCCAACCTCGACGTCAAATCCAA
>JAQUEX010000086.1 GCA_028684935.1 Kiritimatiellia bacterium
TCCAACCCAAGCCGCAAATCGAATCGCTTCCTGATAGACAGACAGCTTCTCGTGATCAAAGCTCGTTTTCATGGGCGCAGTCCACTCTCGAGAAAGTCCGATGTGCGAGATTAAGATTAAGATTAAGATTAAGATTATGATTGATTAGTCTCAACAGAACTGCCATGCGCCCGTCAGTTCGCTGACCCGAAAAGTCCCGTATACTTCTCCCGTGCGGATGTGGTATCATCAAAAACACTTTTTAACCCCCAATAAGGATGGACGTGACATGAACAAGAAGACTCTGCGTGATGTGGACCTGAAGGGCAAGCGCGTCGTGATGCGCGTCGATTTCAACGTGCCGATCAAGGAAGGCTCGATCAAAGACGACACCCGCATCAAGGGGGCACTGCCTTCGATCAAGCATGTGCTGGACAACGGCGGCAGCCTGGTGCTGATGAGTCACCTCGGCCGGCCGAAGGGCAAGGGCTATGAGGCAGAATTCTCGCTGAAGCCGGTGGCCGAATATCTGGCCAATCTGCTGGGCCTGCCGGTTGTTTTTGCGCCGGATTGCGCGAACGCCGACGCCGAAGTCGCGGCGCTCCAGCCCGGCGGTATCGTGATGCTTGAGAACACCCGCTTTTACAAGGCCGAGGACGGCAAGGTCAAGCCGGCCGAGGGCATGAGCGAAGAGGAGCTGAAAGCGAAGAAGTCCGAGTTGAAGGCGAAGCGCGAAGAGCTGGCCAAGAAGCTCGCTTCTTACGGCGACATCTACTGCAACGACGCCTTCGGCACCGCGCACCGCGCCCACGCCTCCACGGCCGTGATCTGCCAATTCGTCAAAGAGAGCGTGGCGGGCTTCCTGATGGAGAAAGAGATCGAGTATCTGGGCAACGCGGTCGAGAAGCCGACCCGGCCGTTCGTGGCGATCCTCGGCGGCGCAAAGGTGTCGGACAAGCTGGCGGTCGTCAAGAACCTGCTGGACAAGGTGGATACGCTGATCATCGGCGGCGGTATGGCCTACACCTTCCTCAAGGCGCAGGGGCACGACGTCGGCAACTCGCTGTGCGAGCAGGACCAGCTCGACTACGCCCGCGACATGATCGAGAAGGCCAAGGCCAACGGCAAGCAGTTCCTGCTGCCGGTCGACAATGTGGCTGCGGACAAATTTGACGCCGAGGCCAACACGCAGATTGTCGGCAACGACATCCCGGCCGGCTGGATGGCGCTGGATATCGGCCCCAAGACCACCGAGCTGTATGCGGCCGCGATCAAGGGCGCGAAGACGGTGGTGTGGAACGGGCCGATGGGCTGCTTCGAGATGAAGAAGTTCGCGGGCGGCACCACGGGCGTCTGCCAGGCCGTGGCCGCGAGCGGCGCGGTGTCGATCATCGGCGGCGGCGACAGCGTGAGCGCGGTCAACAAGAGCGGCCTGGCCGACAAGATGACGCACATCTCCACCGGCGGCGGCGCCTCGCTCGAGTTTCTCGAAGGCAAGGAACTGCCCGGCGTGGCGGCGCTGAGCGACAAGTAAGACGGTCATGATCAATGAACGCGAACTGGAACGGCGTTCGTCAGCGGTCACGCTGTCGGACATGGAGATCTTTGTATTTCCTGAGCTGATGTACAGCCTGGTGCTGGCGAACATCATGTCGCCGCGGCTCTGGCAGTGGCGCGACGACCCCTGGTTCAAAGGGGTGCGCAAGATGAAGCCCTACCGCCGGCTGCAGCGTCTCAAGCAATACATCATGGACCACTACGTCTTCAATCTTGATTTGGAGACGTGGGGGTTGACCAGCCAGGCGCGCGAACTGGCGCGGTTCTCGCCGTTTCTTTCGCCCGAGGTGATCGCGCAGTCCAACGCGTTGTTCGGCTACCAGGGGGACTCTTACTACTTCGACATCGACATCCGCACGCATTTCGGCCTGGACAAATACGGGGCCGATGTGATCCCGTACTGGAAAACCGAGACGGTGGAGGCGATGGACGCCTTCCGGCACAAGCCGGGCTACGCAACCGGCGCGGGCGAATGCGTGTCGCTGGCGGCGCTCTATGCGGCGGCGCTCTACGTGGTGGCCGGCATCCCGCTCGAGCAGGTGTACCTGATGGCCACGCCGCTGCACTCGCAGAACTTCGTGGATGTGGATGAGGGCGTGCTGATCAACAACCGCCGGCTGGTGACCAAGGCGATGTGGTTCAACGGCACGCAGATCTCCGGCCAGGCGCGCCGCGCGCTGGAGAACGAGCGGGTCACGATCGTCTCCCACCTGAGCGGTTGGATCCACACGCTCTATCCGGAGGCCTCGATCGATCCCGCCGCGTACGGCGGCTTTGCCGACCGCCTGCGTGCCTATCTGACCACGCACTTGACGCCGGAAATTCTGGGCAACTTCCTGCGGCAGAATCCGCGCTGCCGGCAGTGCTTCGTGCTGCGCTGGCCGATTCGCGGCGCGGACCGGTACGTGACGCTGGACCAGGCCTTCAGCTTCGAGCAGGAGAGCGCCTACAAGGTGACGGACGGCACGCGCGAGAAGCTGCTGGCGATGATTCCGCAGGAGACGTTCGCGGCGTCGTGCTGTCCGTGCAAGATCGTGCTGAACGACATTGAGACGTTTGTACGGGAGCGGTCGATCGACATCTGCGACCCGGCCGATCTCAAGGCGCTGCGCGAGCGGATCGGCGATGCCTGCATGAGCGGGGCTGAAATGGTGGATCAGTTGGTGCGCTTTTGCCACACCGAGCCGCGCCTGCCGTCCACCGACGTGCGTTTTACGCCGGAGGAGGCGCCGCTGGCATTGTCGGCCGACATGACGCGCGAAGAGGTGATTGCCCATGTGGCATCGTTGCGCGCGCGCAACGTGACGGCCGACATGGCGTTCTATGCGTGGCGCGATCTGGCGAGTACGCCGGCGGCCCCTTTCATCAAAGCGGCCATGGCGCGCAACCCGGTGAGCGCGGCGGCCTTGGCCGGGCTGTCCGACGAAGAGGTGGCCGCACGCGTCGCGGCGCTGCCGGACACATCGATCTACGACGAAGACACGCGGCTGGCCCAGCCGGACGAAGTGTGGAACTTCGGACGCGGGGACGGCTTCGAAAAGGCGCTGCTGGTCGCGAACGTGGCGCGTAGCCGCGGTGCCGGGCCGCTGCGCCTGACGCTGGCCGGCAGCGAGGCGGTGCTGACCGATGCGGAGGGTGCCGAACGGTGCCGTTTCGCCGCGCGGAAGCGTCCGGCCGAGACGAGCTGGCTGCTCTGACGCGCTTGGCATGGCTCCTGCGGATCAATACACGAGCCGTGCGGGTTGATTCAGCCCGTCCGGACGGTGACAAGTTCAAATCAGTGGATTTGCGCCAAAAGCCGCCAGGATCGGACATTCGGGGTGCGCACAGAAGAACGCAGCAGGCTGCGTAGGCTGTGTCGGCATGTACTCAGGTCCGCCACGTCGGGGGACGTGGCGGACCGTGCTTTTTTCCCGACAGAAGTTTAAAAGTCTGTAATTTTCGGTTTTTCGTGTTGCATGCGCGGGAACGGTGGGGTAAACTGTCTGCATCCTCATGTTATAAGGAGATTTTCCATGAAGCGAGTTCTTGGTTTTGCTGGTGTGTTGGCCTTGGCGGCCTTTGCGTTCGTGCGCGCTGACGAGCTGGGCGATGCGCCCCGTTGGTATGTGAGTCCCGGTGTCGGCATGATGTTTTTTGAAGGCAATCAGCCGGTCGACGAGGGGTTGAATCTGTTGCTCCGGTTGGGGTATGACATTTCTGAGCACTGGTCGGTGGAAGGTGGCGTTTCCTGGGCGCCCAACATCACCAGCAACGGCCGCGACGGGCGTGACGACGGTGCGGGCGGCGGAGGCAGCAGTAACATCGGTTCCTGCGATTTCGGCGGTTCGGGCGGTGGTTCCGTCGGCGGCTTGGGTTACGACGACGGCGTGGGCGGTCAGAGCATCCGCGGCGCTTTTGTGGACGGGCTCTACCACTTCAACCGTTACAATCGGGTTGATCCTTATCTGACGGCCGGTTTCGGCTATTACCGGGCGAATGACAAAGTGTTCTGCGAGGGCAGCGAGTACAGCGTCTCCGGGCCGCGCGTCGGCGCAGGCGTGATGTATCACCTGGACGACCGCTGGTCGCTGCGTGCCGACACCCGCGCGTTCATGGCGCTGGATCAGACCTGCGAGTTCATCTACACCGCCGATGCCGGTGTCGCCTACCGTTTTGGCGGTGCGGGCGAGGGAACGGCGGCGGGCGCGGGCGCTGCGGCGCTGGCCGGGCTGCCGAAGGATTCCGACGGCGACGGCCTGACCGATGACGAAGAGGCGAAGCTCGGCACGGATCCCTTCAACAAGGACACGGACGGCGATGGCCTGACGGACGGCGATGAGGTCAAGGTGTACAAGACCAACCCGCTCAACCCCGACACCGATTTCGACGGGCTCAAGGACGGCCAGGAGGTCTTCACCTACAAGACCAACCCGCTTGACCGCGACACGGACAAAGGCGGCGTGGCGGATGGGCACGAAGTGATCGAAGACCACACCAACCCGCTCGATCCGTCAGACGACCTGATGCTCTTTGAGGTCTACATCCAGTTCGATTATGACACCACGGTGATCAAGCCGGAGTACTTCGACGAGATCGGCCAGGTGGTGCGCGTGTTGCAGCGCAATCCGCAGGCCACGGCGGTGATTGAGGGCCATGCGGACCGCCGCGCCCGTTCCAGCGAGAAGTACAATCAGGACCTCTCCGAGCGCCGCGCGCAGGCTGTGAAGGCCTACATGGTCGGCAAGGGCGTGGCGGACGGACGCCTGACGCCGCGCGGGTACGGCTTCAGCCGCCCCAAGGTGCAACCGGACCTGGTCAACGGCAATCCGGAGAACCGTCGCGTGGAGATCTATATCCGCGGCGCCGGCACGAATGCTGACAAGGTCAAGTATGTGAATCCGTAACGCGCTGCGCGGGATTACGGATCCATTGACAGAGGGCCGCAAGGAAACCGTGGTTTCTTTGGCGGCCTTCTGCTATCATTCGGCGCAATGAAGATCATTGAGCGATATGTCTTGCAAGCCTTCCTGGCCGCGTTCTTCCTGGCTTGGCTGGTGCTGTCGTTCGTGCTGACGATCGGCCTGCTGGTGCGGATCACACGCCTGCTGATCGAAGGGCTGCCCCTGCGCGCGATCGGACTCTTCCTGTTGGTCGGGCTGCCGGAAACGCTGACGTTGACGGTGCCGATCGCCCTGCTGGTCAGCGCGCTCCTGGTCTTCAGCCGTCTGTCGGCCGACAGCGAGATCGCGGCGATGCGCGCATGCGGCGTGAATCTGCTGCACGTGATGCGCTGGCCGGTCCTGGTGGGCCTGCTCTGCACCCTGTTCGGCTTTTATATCAACAATGAAGTGGTGCCCCGCAGCCACGACGTGCGACGCAACCTGAAGTCTCTGATCAGCGTCGATGTCGGGCTCGACCTGCTGGAGCCAGGGCGCATGATCGACGATTTCCCCAAGCTGAAAATCTTTTTTGAACGCAAAGAGGGGAATTGGTTGCATGACCTGCTGGTCTTTGATTACAGCCGCGAAGAGGTCACCCGTGAAATCCGCGCCGGGAAGGCACTGGTGTCCACCAACGGAAGCGACATCGTGCTGGACATGTATGAGGTGCGCGTCGATCCGATTGAGGTCGGGCGGCCGGGGGTCGCCACCGCGAGCCGTTTTCAGCACGTGATCCCCGACGCCATGCGCCAGCGCGCCTACAAACGCAAGGAGAAGGACTTTCGTTTTCAGGAACTGCGGGCGGCGATCCGTGATCTCCGCGCCAACGACAAGGCGCTGCCGCGCACGGTACAGCGCAAATTGCTGAGTGTCCACCGCACGGAATTCCAGCTCCGCCTGGTCTATGCGTGTGCCTCGATCTGCTTCGTGCTGGCCGGCACCCCGCTCGGCATCCGGTCGCACCGCAAAGAGTCCACCATCGGCATGGCCATCAGCCTGGTGGTCGCGATGTCCTACTATCTTTTTGTGATCCTGTTCCAGTCGATGGACAAGCATGACTGGGCGCGCCCTTATGTGCTCATCTGGTTGCCTGTGGTGATCTGCGGCATCCTGGTGAGCTATCTAATCCCGAAAAACCTTTAGCATGCATGTGCATGGCGAGACAAGGAGTATGAACATGGCGACGATTCATCCGACAGCGATTGTGGATCCGCAGGCGAAACTGGACGGCGACGTGACGGTCGGTCCCTACGCGATCATCGGCCCGCACGTCACGATCGGGGCCGGCAGCGACGTCCAGGCGCATGCGTTTATCAGCGGCCACACCACGATCGGCCAGCGCTGCCAGATCTTTCCCTTTGCCTGTGTCGGCATGAAGACGCAGGACCTCAAGTTCAAAGAGGGCGACATCACTTATGCCGAAATCGGTGACGAGACAGTGCTGCGTGAATTTTCCACCGTGCATCTCGGCACGAAGCCAGGTGAGGTCACGCGCGTGGGGCAGCGCTGTCTGGTCATGGCCTACTGCCACATCGCGCACGGCTGCAACGTCGGCAACGACGTGATCATGTCCAACTTGGCCACGCTGGCCGGCGAGGTCACGATCGAGGACCACGCGGTCCTCGGCGGCATGGCGGGCGTGCACCAGTTCTGCCGCGTCGGGACCTTCGCAATGATCGGCGGCGCCACCAAGATCCGCCAGGATTGCCCGCCTTACATGGTGGTGGATATGACGGACGACGGGCCGCGCGTCGTGGGCCCCAACGTGGTTGGCCTGCAGCGCTCCGGGTTTGCGGCCGAGGTGCGCAGCGCACTGAAAGAGGCGTTCAAACTGATCTACCGCGAGGGGCTCAACCGCACCCAAGCGCTGGAGCGCATTAAATACGAGGTGGCCGATCTGCCGGAAGTGCGCCGGCTGGTTGAGTTCTACCAGAAGAGTCAGCGCGGCGTGCATTGAGCGGCTCCGGCGCTAACGCGTCTCCTCATCCGTGAAGACGCCGTCGCCGAGCTGGCCGGTGCGCGCTTTTAACGCGCGCCAGGCGTCACGGAACACGCGCAGGTAAGCGTCTTCGGGACGCGCGAGACGTTCATCCAGCAGGCGTACGACGCGGCGCTGTTCGGCGACGTAGCCGTCGGCCGTGAAGCAGCCGGAGAAGTGGGCCAGCCGCAGCCACACGAGGTAGGTGGTGAGCGCATCGAAGGCGTTATACTCGACGATCTTGCGGCGCTCGCCGCGGTACCAGAGCCCGCAGACGTCGTCGCCGGTCGTGTCCAGTTTGCCGGGAATGCCGCAAAGGGTGGCGATCTCGTGCAGCGAGACGGCGTAGGACTTGCCGAAGCCGGCGACCAGATCCATCAGGTCGATGTCGTTGCTCTCCCACGGCTTGGCGTCCAGGCGGTCGCACAGGTGCTTGAGCGAGAGGCCGTTCACGATGGCGCGCTGCGTCAGGATGCGCAGGTCGGCGTTGCGCGAGTTGAAGCCCACGAGCTGCGGCTGGCGCGCGCCCACGCCGTCGGCCAGGAAGCGGCGTAGGATGTAGGACTCGTCCTGCGCGGCGTCGTCCGGCGCTTCAGGCAGCGTGGAGAGAAAGAGCTGCACCTCGCCGTTCTTGAGGGTGCGCCGTATGACCGTCGCGATCGAAACCACGCGGCAGACCACGGTACGCAGGAAGGGCATCGGATTTTCCGGCGAGGCACCGCCTTGTTCCCACATCACGCGCAGCACCTCGTCGGACGGTAGATCCTCCGGCAGGCGGTAGAGCAGACGGCCCGCGAGCAGGTCCGGTACCCATTCGCAATCGAACGCCCACACCTCGTTCGCAACACTCTTGATCATGGTCGGTCCTCCTTGCGGTCGGCGGTCAGGAACGGTTGCTCGATCTCCAGCGTACCCGCGAAGTCAGCCTCGATGCGCAACCGCAGATGCGTGATCTGCCTGCCGAGATCGATGGCCACATCGCGCTCCGCACCCGGCGTTGACAGCTTGCGTTTGGCGCTCCGCATCTCGAAGGGCTTCACCGCCACTTGGCGCGGCATGCCGTCCGGCGTGGTGGTGTATAGCACCACCTGATAAAAAACGGTGCCGGAAAACGGCTCGGGTTTCCTCACGCGTCCGCGCAGCCGGACCGCGTGCAGGCCGGTGCCGGCCAGGTTGATCAGGGGCGACTCCACCTGCGCCTTGCAGGCGGCGGTGTTGATGATGCGCAGCGTCGTCTTGCCGTCCCGCAGGCCGGTGCTGAAGGTCTGCCGGCTGCGGTCTTCAAACGCGTAACGCCAACCTTCCAAGCGGCCGCCGTCGTCCAGCGCGGGCGGCAAGAGCGGCAGCAGGTTTTTGTCGGGCGGCACGAGCGGGTAGGCGGCCAGGGAGGGCGGGTCGTAGGGCGGGACCGACAGGGCGAGCTGCGGCGGACCGTGGGTCCGTCCGGCGCGGAAGGCGGCCAGGCCCGAGGCCAGCAGCGCGCCGGCGATCAGTGCTCCCCATGCGAGCAGGCTGCCGCGCCGCGACGGGGGCGGGGGCGCGGCAGGGGACGGCGTTGCGGCCGCAGCGGCCGCCGCGACGGCAGCGGGTGCCGCAGCCGCGGCCCGGGCTTCGTCCGGCGCGGCCGGCTGCACCTTGCCGAACTTCGGGCTTTCACGCAGCGCCGGCAGGTGCTGCTGCGCGGCCTTCTGCTGCACCCAGGGATCATCGTCCAGGCCGACACCGTGCATCGCCGTCCGGTAGGCGGCGGTGTCGAACGGCAGTTGCCGGAAGAGGATCGAACGCGACGCGTCATCGTAAATGCAGTACGAGGAACGGCGGTCGCCCACGCGCGGATAACCCACACTGCCCGGATTGATCAGGTAGCGCTTGCCCGCCTCCAGCTCGAAATCGAAAGGTTCGACAAAATGCGGCACGCCGCTCTCGCCGATCACGTAGATGCCGGGCAGGTGCGAGTGCCCCACAAAAAGCAACTGTTCGGGGGTGGCGCTCCAGGAGGGCAGGGCGTCCTCGGGCGCGACGACGTACCGGAAGACCGCCGGCTGGGAAAACTCGCTGTGCGCGCAGCGGAAGCCCGGGCCCTCATGGGTGAGCGGAAGCTGCGCGAGCCATTCCAGCGCGGCAGGCGCAAGCAGCTCGCGGTGGCGGGCCACAGCGGCGGCGGCGCGCGGCGTAAACGTGTCGGTCGGCAGCCGGCCGCAGACGGCGGCGTCGTGGTTGCCCATCAGGGTGACGTTCACCACGCTGTAAACGGACTCCAGCAGTTCAACCGGATGCGGGCCATAACCTACGACGTCGCCCAGACAGATGATCTGCTCGGCCTTCAGGTCGGCGAGGTCGGCCAACACGGTTTGCCAGGCCGTCAGGTTGGCGTGCAGGTCTGAAACAATGGCGATTCGCATAGAGGTTCACAATCCGTTCATATCACACAACCGCATCGTATTAGGATGTTCCCATGATACGCGGCGCCGAAGACCGGATCAAGGCGAATCAGAGGCAAAAAAAGGGCACCAAAAGGGCAAAAAAAAGGCGGCAGGATCACTCCTGCCGCGTGGGGCATTAACGGGTCGGTTAGCCCGCGATGATCGCCTCGTTCGGGCACTCGCCGGCGCACGCGCCACAGTCGATGCACTTGTCGGCGTCGATCGTGTAGATGGGCGAACCCTCGCTGATCGCTTCAACGGGGCAGGCATCTTTGCACAGGCCGCAGGCCACGCAGGTTTCGGTAATCTGATAAGCCATGGTGTACTCCTTCTGGTGTTCGGCCGGCTCATACGTCCACGCATGGTTCCGGCAATCGAAAACGGGTATTGAATGGTAGCATCATAATGAATGCGTCTGGGTGGCGCAAATAAAAACGCTAGGCCAGCATGACCTGGCCGCCGGTCACCGGCATCGCCTGGCCGGTCTCGTACGCCTGCTCCATCAGGTAGTAGAGCGCCTTCATCACGTCCGGCGTGGTGCAGCCGCGGCGCATCGGCACCTTGGCCTCGTAGAAGCGCTTGACGTCGGCGAACGTTTTCGCCCCCGGCACCTTGCCGCTGTCGAGATACTGCTTAAAAAGCCCTTTCTCCGGATCGGACCAGAGCGGGCCGTCATAGAAATTGCCGGGGCAGATCGCGTTGACCTTGACGCCGTCCTCCACCAGTTCCAGCGCGAAGCTCTGCGTCAGGCCGATGCCGCCGAACTTGGAGCCGGCGTAGGCCCCGTTCTTGTTGGAGCCGGTCAGCCCGGACTTGCTGTTGATCTGGATGATGTCGAACCACACCTGCGGCGCGGCGCTGTGCTGCAACGCCATAATCGGCGCCACGCTCTGGACCGAAAGGAAGTATCCCTTGTAATTCACGCTGGTGACGAAATCGAGATCTTTGACGGAGAGGTCTTTCACGCTGCCCGCGCGCAGCACGCCCGCGTTGGCCACGAAAAGGTCGATCCCGCCGAAGGACGCGACCACGCGCGCCATCGCCGCCGCGAGTGAATCGGGGTCCGCCACGTTGACGGCCACACCGATCGCGGCGTCACGGCCGCAGGCCGCGTTGATCGTCGCGGCCGCCGCGTTCACGCCCTCCACGTTGATGTCGGCCAACGCCACCCACGCGCCCTGCGCGGCGAGGTCGGTCGCGATCTCCAGCCCGAATCCCTGCGCCGCGCCCGTGACCACCGCGATCTTGCCGGCCGCGCGACCTGCACGCCCGCTGAATTCGGCGGCGTAAGTGCCGAACGCCTCCACCGTCACGCGCCGCGCGCCGGCCGGCAGGCGGTCGCGCAGCACGGCCAGCACGTCGCCACAGCCCGGCGGGATCGCGATGACCGGCTCCGTGCCGTCAGGATCGACGCGCGCGAGGCGTGGAAGGTCTTGGTTGTGGGCCATCAACCCGCGTACGGCGGGCAAAATTTTCGTCAGCATGTGTGCTCCTTGGTTGCAGCGCCCGCCCGTAACACAAAAAGGGAACGGGGCACCGGTAAAACCAAAAAAGTAGCGCGGCGTGAGCGGGAATGCAATGGCATTCTTTTGGGCTTGAACCGGGGGGCCGATTGAAGCGACAATACACACACTATGAAACACTCTTCGTTCACCTCTGCCGTGCGCGGTCTCGCGACCGCCGGGCTCCTCTGCGGAGCCGTCACCCTGTTCGCCGCCGACGCCTGCTGCGAGGCGGCCAAACCGTATGTCGGGCGCTGGGCGCTGACGCTGCCGGGCGGCGGCGCCGGCTGGCTCGGTGTCGAGCCGCAGGCGGGCGGCGCGCTCAAGGGGTCGATCCTCTGGGGCGGCGGCAGCGTGGTGCCCGCGGCCGAGACCAAGGTCGAGAACGGCGCGCTGGTCGTCGTGCGCAAGCACAACCGCAAGAAGGACGGCAAGGACGTGACCTTCATCGAGACCCTCACGGCCAAGCGCGACGGCGACACGCTGGCCCTCACCACCCGTACGGTCAACGACGAGGGCAAAGAGGTCGGCAAGGCCGACTTCAGCGGCAAGAAGATCCCCGACCTGCCGCCGCGCCCCGATCTGTCGAAACTCGCTTTCGGCGCACCGGTCCGGCTGCTGAACGGAAACGACTTGGCCGGCTGGAAGGTGATGAACGAAAAGGCGCCCAACTGCTGGAGCATGGCCGACGGCATGCTCAGCAACCGCGTCAAAGGTCCCGACGGCAAGAACCGCCACGGCACCAACATCCGTACGGTCGCCGAGTTCGAAGACTTCAACCTCAAGACAGAAGTGCGCGTTCCTAAAGGCGGCAACAGCGGCATCTATCTTCGCGGGATCTACGAGGTGCAGGTCGCCGAGACCCACGGCCGTAACGTGGATTCGCACAACATGGGCGCACTCTATAGCCGCATCACGCCCGCCGTCGCCGCCGAACGCCCGGCCGGCGAGTGGCAGACGCTGGACATCACACTGGTTGACCGCCACCTGACGGTGATCCTCAACGGCACCCCCATCATCGATAACCAGCCCGTGCTCGGCTGCACCGGCGGCGCCATGACCTCCGACGAGTTCAAGCCCGGTCCCATCTATCTGCAGGGCGACCATACGGATGTCGACTACCGCAACATGGTCGTGACGCCCATCAAGAAATAATCCGGAATCAGACGTCAGGCGTCAGGCGCTTGGAAACCGGCCGCCTGACGCCTCGTCTTCTTTTGCAGCGGAGCGCGATATGAAAAAAAAGCCCGATCACCTGCGCACGGTCACCTTCGAACGCCGCTTCACCCGCCATGCCGAGGGATCGGTGCTGATCAAACAGGGCGAGACATGGGTGCTCTGCACCGCCAGCGTGGAGGAGCGGGTGCCCCCCTTCCTGAGAGGCAGCGGGCGGGGGTGGGTCACCGCCGAGTACAGCATGCTGCCGCGCAGCACGGTTGAGCGCAAGGAGCGCGAGATCAAGCGGGGCAAGCCCGACGCGCGCGGCACCGAGATCGCCCGCCTGATCGGCCGCGCGCTGCGCGC
>JAQUEX010000382.1 GCA_028684935.1 Kiritimatiellia bacterium
CGCTCGTCGTCGTTCAGGAGGTTCAGGTGAAGAGAGGCGCTCATTGATCCTCCAGAACGGCTCGGGCGGCCCCCAAGGCGGTCATCAGCAACGGGGCGCGTTTCGCAACGTCGTCGGGCAGATGCGCTCCCGGTCCGACCCGCTCGATGCCGTCCAGCGGCGAACAGAAAACCAGCGACTGATTCATCATGCGCGCGAAGAGTTTCGACCAGTAGGGCGCACCGGCCGTGACGCCGCTGACAAAAAAGTTCTCGACCTGGCATTTGCGGCGGCGCAACAGATAATCGGCTGAAATTTCGATCTGCCGATAGAGCGGACGCAGCACCGGCTCGACCACCGAGGTGGGGTCGATGAGCGTGTCCTCCAAGACGGCGTCAGTCAGCGAGGCCTCGATGCCCATCTGGCTGCTGATGGCCCCGCGCAAGTGCTCCATGCCCATCGGGTGTTCACGGTAAAAAACAAGACCGCCATCTTGAAAGGCGGCGAGCGACGTGACCTGCGCGTAAACGAACAGCGCCACCGCATTGCCGCCGGCCTGGACGAACGCAGGCGACGCCGTGAAACCGCTCATCGCGGCGGCGGCCGCGACCTGAATCGAACAGGCCGTCGGCCGGTGCCCCTCCGGCAACAGCCGCGCCGCCCAGGCCGCTTGGAACTCAGGCAGGCCGGCGACAAGCCGGGGCATGTCGGGCGCGGTCTGACGCGAAACCCTGCGGAAAGTCGTGGCCTGATCCGTCGCCTCTTCGCCATTGCCGCCCGCCGCGTGCCGCAGGAAATGGAGCGGCGAGTTGATGGCCATGGCTGCGCGAGGCGCCCGGAAGGGGCCGGGAAGCGTCCAGACCGGAACGTCGCACGCGCCGGCGGAAGTTGGCAGACGGCCCGGCAAATCGAGAAAACCCGCCGCCAGAAGTTCGGTCTTGCCGTTGCGCTTGCGCAGGCGCACGGCCGGCACTCCCGCGCCCGTACCGGCGCCGATTTCAAGGCCCACAACATCCGTGTGGGCCTTAAATGGCTTTATCAGCGCTTTTGGAAGAGAAGCCTGTGGCATAGCGTCCTGTTAAATAGCATAAAGAGTGCCATGAGAGAAAAATGTGCAGGAGCCAAGAAGGTGTGTCACGCAAGAAGGGGCTGCGCGCGCCCGCGCCGCATCCTTCCGCCGACAGAGTGGCGGCACCGCCGGTTTCGCGCGCAACCGCTACAGGTTCGTTAAGATGCCGCGTTTCCCGGAATCTCGGGACCTCTTCTCGTTTTTGCAAAATCCGTTTGCAGAAGAGAGAAAGAAACGGCCCGTTTTCAACGTTTCGCGGCGTGCCGGCACGTGGCGGGCGCGGCATGAATCATGCTATACTTAGACAAGGAATGAAAACGGACGAAAAATCGCAGACCATCAAGATCGACATACGGTCGCTCGGGTATGGGCGCGTTGCGGGTGTACAGGCGCGGGGGGAAGCTGCGCCGTCCGGCTTTTTTGAACGGCTCGACTACCGCTTTCTTTTCGAGCACGCGTATGACGCGATTCTGCTGGCGGACGAGCGGGGGAACGTGGTGGCGGCGAACGCCCGGGCGGACGCGTTTTTCGGATACGACGCGGAAGGCCTGGCGGGCTTGCCGCTGAAGGCGTTGCTGGCCGGCGTGACGCCGGCCCTGCTGGAAGAGATCCGCACGGTCATCGCACAGGGACGCTACATGCGTATCCAGGCGTTCGCAGTCCACAATGACGGCGCGTTCTCGGCGGTTGAAGCCGTGGTGATGGGCAACGGCGGCCATGCGCCTGAGCCGGTCTGTTATCTGGTGCGCGATACCCAGTCGCGCTGGGACGCCGAACAGAAACTGCTCTCAGCCTACCATGCCATGGACAACACCGATGCGGGGATCGGCATCGCCGACATGCGCGGTGTGGTGACCTATGCCAACCGGACGATGGCCGCGCTGCTCGCCGCAGGCGACGAGTCTGCGGTCGTGGGCCAGCATTTGGACGCGTGGTTCGAACGCGAGGCCGTGTTTGAACCGATGATGGCCAGCATCCGGAACGGTGAAGGCTGGACGGGCGAACAACGCCAGCTTTGCGGCGAGAAAACGCGCTGGCTGCAGGTCTCGTCGGTGCCGGATGTCAACGAGGACGACGAGCTGTGCGGCATGGTGTTCTCGGTGCGCGACATGGCGGATCGGCGGCGCGCCGAGATCGCGGAGCAGCAGGCCGCGCGCAGCCGGGCGATGGCGGAGAGCCTCGCTGTCGCCTGTCATGCGCTGGGCCAGCCCGCCACGGTCCTGCTGACGAGCGTCGAGATGCTCAAGATGGACGAGGCGCTCGACGCGGCGACGCGGCGTGAAATGATCGACCTTTGCTACAAGGCGGCGATCCAACTGCGGGAGCGCATGCAGCAGATGGCGGCCGCCCGCAGCCATACCTCCGCCGCAGAGTTGTCGGGATTGGCGACAGGATGGACCGCGCGCACGCCGTGCGACAAGGAGGGCACACCATGACTCAGACGCGCCGAAGACAGGGGTTTTCCGTGGCCGAGGCGGTTATCGCCATGGCGCTGCTGGCCATGATCATGATGGCGATCCTGCCTTTCATCGACCAGATCACCTGCCGTTTCCAGATGGCGCGCGACCACTATGTCGCGGCCACGCTCTGCCAAGGACGCATCGAGCGCGCGCGCAGCGAGCCCTACGAGCAGCTCGAGGCCTGGGCGGAGGTCGATGTGTTGGTGGATGATTTCGGCAACCCCTCCTCACCGGGCGGGCGCTTCCGCCGCACGACGCGCCTGCAGCGGGACACACCCGAGGCCGGACTGACGCTGATGACCGTGCGCACCGACATCTGCATGTGCTCGCGCCTGGGCTGGCGCACGGTGCTGCACCCGATCCGCAGCGGCCCGTTCGCGTGCCGCTTTACCGAGGAACACGAGCAGATGAGCTATCTGTTCACCGAATACAGGAGGAGGTGAACATGA
>JAQUEX010000087.1 GCA_028684935.1 Kiritimatiellia bacterium
TGAGGATGGTGCCGCGATAGATGCCGCCGCCGCGCGATGCCGCGGCGCAAGCAGTGACCACGCAGCCGTCGACCATGCAGGATCCGTCCGCACAGTAGATGCCGCCGCCGGCGTAATCGCCTTCTGTCGCCGCCGTCGTCCAGCGGGTCCTGCCGCCCGTGACCGTGAAGCCGTTCAGCGATGCGCCGGAAAGCAACCGCACGCCGCGCACCGCGCCGTCGCCCACGCCGTTGGTTACCGGCGCGCCCGAGGCCGCGCCCACAATGAAAGTCACAGCCGGCCCGTCCACGGCCGTGACCGACACGCCGTTGGTGACCAGCAGACGATTGGTCACGGCTTCGGAGCCGAATGCGCGACCGCCCGTGTCATACACGCCCGCCGCCACCCAAATGCGCCCGCTCGCCATAACCGCGTCCGCCGCGTCCTGCAGGTTGGTCGCGGCATCGGCCCATGAGCGGAACGGCGGCGTGTGCGAACCGGCGGGCGAGACATAGCGCGTGTCCGGCGCGACGTTCAGCGCGAGCGTCGCCTCGGCGCTGTGCGTGGCGTTGCTCACGGTCAGCCGCAGCACATAATCGCCCGCAGCCCAGGCATGCGTCACCTGCGGCAAACCTTGCTCGGATGTGCCGTCATCGAACTCCCATTTCACGTACGTGGGCTTACCCGTGATCATGGCTGTGAATGTGTAAGACGCCCCCGGGAAATAGGGCCATGCCGGACCGTCAATCTCCACCGACAACTCCCCGCTCATGTTTTCAACAAATAACTGGTCGGAGCCCATGTCCACAAGGCCCGCGTCGGTGCGCGGCTCGCCCTCCAGGTCCAATGTGTCGGCCATCCATTCTTCGTAGAGGCCCGCGCCCGCGCACGGCGATCCCGGCAACAGATGCCCGTTTGTGAAATCGGTGATCATCGGCTCGCTGTCGATGTTGCCCGTGCCTGTCGGCAGCGGTAGCGCGCAGGTATAGCTGACGCTTCCAGAATAGAGATTGGGGCTCAGGCCGTCCGAGGTGTTGTAGCAGACAATGCTGTTGCGCAGCGGCGTGGAGGAACCGCAGTAGCAGCCACCGCCGCCCTGGGTCGAACCGGTCGCGGTCGCATGGTTGGCGGCCACGGTGCAGTTGAAGATGCCTTTGGTTGATGACGTGCTGTACACGCCGCCGCCCTGGCGCGCGGTGTTGCCGGAAATCAGGCAGGAGGTGAGCACGGCATCAAAGACGCCGCCGCCCGCGCCTGACGAAGGTGTTCCTGTCGCGGCATTGCCTTGGACGCGGCAGCGGTTTAACGTACCGTAATACGCGCCGCCGCCCTGGTTGATTGCGGTGTTTGAGCGGATGTCGCAGGCGGTCAGTGTGCAGTCGTACGCGCCACCGCCATTATAAGCCGCGTTGGAAACGATGATGCAATCAAAGACGTTCAGGCCTGCCGCGCCGCCACCTTGCCCTTGCGTGTAGCCAGCGGTGAGCGACTCATTTTCACGCACGACGCACGTGTGCAGCGTTCCCGAGCCCGACGCGCCGCCGCCAGCCCAGGCGCGGCAACCGGTGACTACGCAGTTTGTGGCCATACCGCCAGCCACGATAAAAATGCCGCCGCCGCGGCCGTTGTCCACGTTGCTCGCGGAGGCTGTCGCGCCGTTCGAAACCGTGAAGCCGCACAGCACCGCACCGTTGGCCACATAGACGCCGCGGACCGCCAACGCGCCCAGCGGCGTTTCTTCACTGTGCCAACGGCCTGCGATCACCGTCGCCGCCGGACCGTTCACGCTTTCGACCCGCACCGCCTTGTCGAGCACGAGACGGTTGGTCACGGTCTGGCCCGCCGCCACGCGTGCGCCGGCATCGTAGACACCGTCGCCCGCCAGCACCCGGCCGCCCGGAAGGGCCACCGCGTCAACCGCATCCTGCAGATTGGTGGCCGCGTCGGCCCACGACACGAACGGCGGCACATGCCCGCCTTCCGGCGAGGCGTAAACCACATAATCAATCACCGTGATCTCAAAGGTGGCGAACGCGGCGTGCGTCTCGTTGGAGACCGTCACCTTCACCGCATACACGCCGGGCACGGCAAAGGCGTGCGTGGCGGGATTGAGTCCCTGTGCCGTGAAACCATCGCCGAAATCCCAATAGATGCCTGACACTTTGCCCTCGGCTTCAGCGCGGAAAAGGTGCGGCCAAGCCACGGCGCAGACGTTGGTGTCGGACGCCAGTGCGACGGCCAACGGGCCGTCAAGCGTCGAGCCGCTGAACTGGTCCGCGCCGATATCCACCACGCCGTCCGAGGCGCGCGCGTCGCCGTCCAGATCCGCCGCGCCGTCCATCCAAGGGCCGAACGCGCCCGCGGCGATCAGCGGCGAACCGGGCAGCAGGTGCGGATCGCGCCAGCCGCTGACCAGCGGATTGACGTTGGTGTTGCCCGCACCTGCCGGCAGCGGGTCGGCGCAGGAGTGGCGGAAGGTGCCGCCCCCGTAGTTCGGACCGGTCACCGCCGTGTTTGCATAGACGATGCTGTTGGAAACGGTACCGCTGTAGGTGCCGCCGTATTGGTTGGTCGCGCAGTTGCCCATGACCGAACAGTTGTAGAGGACATACGACGTGCTGCCCGAATAGAATCCGCCCCCTTGCGCCGCGCGGTTGCCGCTGAAGACGCAGCCGAAGAATTTCCCCTGATAGGCGCCGCCGCCGAGATAGTTGGCCTCGTTGTCCAAGAAGCGCGTGTTATAAACCTGGTAGCCGGTGGCGGATGCATAGTAGCCGCCGCCGCTGCCAGTGGTTGCGCTGCTGCCGACGGCGCGGTTGGCGCGCACCGTGCAGTTGGAGAGCACGGCATTGTAAACGCCGCCGCCGTTACGGGCCACATTGCCCACGACATCGCAGCCGGTCAACCGGTCGTCGGCAGCCGAGTTCCCGTAGTATCCTCCGCCATCGTAAGAGAGACCGGTCACGGTGTTGCTGGCGATCACCGAGTCGGTCACCGCGCCCTTGTAGAGTCCACCGCCGTAGTACCCGGCCGTGTTCCAGCGGATCAAAGAGTTGGTGACCACGACCGGCGAATGCGCGCCGCCGCCCTGTTGCACGGCGCTGTTGGACTCGACCGTGCAGGAGACCAGCGTGGAGAGATAGGCGCCGCCGCCGTGGCGGGCCGAGGCATTGCCGCGCAGCGTGCAGCGGTCAAGCGTGCAGGAGTGAGTGCCGCCGCCGTCGGTGCTGCTGCCGAGCGTGCGGTTGTTCTCGATCAGACTGACGCTGACCGCCGCGCCGTAGACGCCGCCGCCGCCCGCGCTGGTGCTGCTTGACACGACGATGTTGGTGATAACCCGGCAATCCGTGAGTGTGCCCTGAAACACGCCGCCGCCGCGCATGGCAGCCTGATTGGCGACGATCACGCAATTCGAAACCGCCGCCGCCACGCCCTCGCAGCGGACACCGCCGCCGACGTAACTGGCGGTAGTGCTGGTGCCGCTGCGCGTGAAGCCGTTGGTCACGGTGAAACCGGAGAGCACGCCGCCGTTATTCAGATAGACCCCGCGCACGGCCGTGTCGCCCAAGCCTCCGGTCGTGTGAGGCTGGCCGACGATCAGCGTCGCCTCCGGCCCGTTGACACTGCGCACGGTGACGGCGTTGGTGACGATCACGCGCGTCTTGAGCGTGGTGTCGCCGGGCGCGACGCGGCCGCCGGCATCATACACGCCGTTGGTCACCAGCACCGTGTCGCCGTCCAGTGCCACGTCCAGCGCGTCCTGGATGTTGGTGGCCGCCGTCTCCCATCCGCCGTCGTAGGGCGGGGCTGAAAGATTCGGATTATCCCGCCACACCAGAAGGACCCGGGCTTCCGCTGGCAGCCCCAACAGGGTCAGTACGTAAAAAAGGGGCACGATCCATTTATCAAGTTTCGCTGACATTCGTTACCTCCGCGGCACGCCCAAGACTTAAATAATAAACCGCTAAACGACGCAAACACACACATACACATGTTGAAAGTAACAAACTCCCGCGCGTGGGGCGATCATTTTTTCGCACCTTATTTGTACCACACGCGCCAGAGAAACAAGCCGTGGGGCGCGGCAGAGGGAACGCGCGCTTTGCGCGGCGCGCGGGCATCCAGCAGTTCTTTGACCGCTCCCGGCGGTTCCGCCCCCTCGCCCACACGCAACAGGAACCCCACCATGCTCCGGACCTGTTTGTAGAGGAACCCCTCTCCGCTGACACGGAACACGATCTCTTTGCCGCGCTTCGCCACCGAAAAAGCGAAGATGGATCGGACGGTACTCTCGACGACACGCTGCGGGTTGGCGGTGAACGAGGCAAAATCATGGCGTCCGACAAAAAACGCGGCGCCTTCGCGCATGGCCGCCACATCGAGAGGGCGGTACGCATGCGCGACATAGAGCCGTTTGTCAGGCAACACCGCGGCGTCGTTCCACACGAAATAGCGGTATTCCTTGCCGACAGCCGAACGGCGGGCATGGAAGTCCGGCGCCGCCTCAACCGTTTTCAAGATGCGGATATCGCCCGGGAGCCGGGCATTGAGCGCGCGGCACAGCGCACGGGCCTCCATCCGGCAGGCGAGGTCCACATGCGCCACCTGGCCGCGCGCATGCACCCCCTGATCGGTCCTCCCGCTGCCGTGAATTTTGACGGGATGTCCGACGAACAGCTCGAGCGTGCGCTCGATCGTCTGCTGCACGCTGGGATGGGCCGGCTGTACCTGCCAGCCGGCGTAAGCCGTGCCGTCATACGCGACCGTCAGTTTGAAGCGCCGCATCGGCGGGGGCTGCGGATGTTGATGCTTGAGAGCCACACGCACGCTCCATCCGTCATACGTATTTCGCACCGTCAGGACGCTCCGCGATTCGGCGCAGCAGTTTCTTGACGTCTTCGGATCGTTCTTTCGGACAGATTAGGGTCGCCGTATCGGAATGCACCACCACCAATCCGTTCACGCCGATCAACGCCGTCAGCCGGTTTTCGGAGACCACGATGTTGTTGATCGATTCAAACGGCTCGCAGGAGCCGACCACCACATTGCCGGCGAGATCCGCTTTAAAATGGCCGGTGAGCGCCGGCCACGACCCCACGTCATCCCAGCCGAACGCCCCGCACGCCATCACAATATTCTGCGCATGCTCCATGACGGCGTAATCGATGGAGATCGCGCGCAGCGAGGGATAGGTGCGCCTCATCACCTCATCCACCTCATCCGGCGTCGCCGCCCCTGCAATGTCGTCACACAGTTTCGCCAGATCGGGCGCGTGCTGCTGCAGCGCGGCCTGCATGACCGCTGTCCGCCAAATAAACATGCCGGAGTTCCAAAAATACGTTCCCCGCTCGACATAGCGGGCCGCATGATACGCATCCGGTTTTTCCACGAAGCGCGTCGCCTGATGAAACCGCGTCACCGTGTTCATCTCAACGGCATCGCCGGTCTCGATGTAGCCGAAGCCCGTCGCCGGGGCCGTCGGCTGGATACCGATGGTCACAATCGAATCGTCCTTGCGCGCCACCTGAATGGCATCTGACAACGTTTGACGGAACGTCTCGGCGTCATTCATAAGCTGGTCTGCCGTCAGGATGCACACGACACCCTTGGGGTCACGGCGCCGCACCAACCCGCACGCGACCGCAATAGCCGGGGCCGTATCGCGCTTACAGGGTTCGCCGAAGATGTTCGCGCGAGGCACGTTCCAAGCCGCTTCCGCTGTGTTGTCGACCAGACGATCCGCCGTTATGATAAAGATGCGTTCGTTCGGGATCAACCCCTGCAAACGTTCCACGGCCAGCGACAGCAGGGGCCGCCCCCCGAACAACGAAATAAACTGTTTGGGACGCGCCTTCGTGCTCAACGGCCAGAACCGTTCACCGCTGCCCCCTGCCAGAATCACCGCGTAAGCATGTTTCATCCAAAAAACCTTTCATCTGCCGGTTCCATCAAAATTCCACACTGTTGATCATAGCACATCGGCGCCGTTGTTCAAACTGTCCAGTCGAGCGGATTTCAAGTATCGCAACAACACGTGGACGATTCCCACGGATTCGGCTGACACGTGCAGGGAGGTCCGGCAACACCGTGTACGGTCGAAAAAGAGGTACCTTAGAAAGGGCAAGGTAAATCCACTTGTTTTGACACTTGACGGGGGCCAGACACAGGGGTAACGTTACAGACATAAGAGTTGTAAAATGAGGTGGAAATGAGAATAGCGGTGCTTTCCCTTTGGGTGCTGTCCTGTGTCGGTGCGGTCGCTCAAGCCCAGTCTGTTTTGACGTACAATGGCGTGACAAAAGGCGATTGGTTCGCCCCCAACGTCTGGCTCAATGAGTCGGGCGCGGCGGTCAATTGGCAGGACGGGGCGGTCGCCGTCATCACCAATAAGGAGGTGACGCTGACGGCCGAAGCGGTGGCCTACGGGCTCAACCCGCACATGACCGGCCGCTACTGCGTGTACGGCGACGGCAAGCTGACCCTCGGCGCGGGCGGCGTGTATAAGACCGGTGCCGGCGAATTCAACATCCAGTGCAAGGGCGGCCTGCATTTGTCGGCTTCGCAGGCATGGACGGCGCCCGCCGGCGGGTTGGTTTGTCTCGACGGAATGCTGCCCTTCACGGCGGAGGACGGGGTGACGCTGACTGGCGACAGCCGCACGGTGGTCCGCTTGAACGCTGCGGGCGTCTTCACGGCGAACAATACGGTTTACATCCAGTCGCCCGCGGTGCTCTCGCCGTCCGTCGGCAATCGCCTCGGCGCGCCGAAGGTGATTTTGGACGGCAGCGGTTCGCGCATGGGGCTCACCAGCATCAACGACGTGTTTACCATCAATGACGTGTCGCTGTGCAGCCGACTGATCCTGCGCAACGGCGCATCGTTCGACGCGCCGGGCCGCACCTTCGACATCCCCGCGCTGGAAGTCGAGACGCCGACGAACGCGGCGGTTTCGTCCGTGACCGGGGCGAGCGCCATGAGCCTGGCCCGCGCCGAGACGGAGCTGCGCGTGGCGTCGGGCGCGACGCTGCAGATGACCGTCCCGCTGGTGAACGCTGCGGGCATCACCGCAGCGCTGCGCAAAACCGGCACAGGCCTGCTTATCCTGAACGCCGCCAACACATTTTCTGGCGGTGTCGTTGCCGATGACGGGTGGGTGCGCCTGACACAGGCGACAGGCGCGGGCGCGGGCGGGATCTCCCTGGCGGCGTCATCCGTGCTCGAGCTTTCGGCTGCCGGTCTCGTCTCGAACCCTATTTCAGGTGCGGGACGTGTGGTCAAGTCAGGCAGCGGCTCCGTGACGCTGGCCGGCGCCAACGACTACGCGGGCGGCACCTCGCTCTCGGGCGGCGTGACGCGCGTGAGCGCGCCGTCCGTGCTCGGCCCAGGCGCGGTGGACATCCGCGCCGGGGCGAGCCTGGTGCTGACGGCGACGCAGGCGGTGGCGGCGGCAGACCGGTCGCGGGTCACGGGCAGCGGCTCCGTCCTGGCCGGGACGGGCGCGGTAGTGGCCTGGGGTGAGAACTATGCCGTGGCGGGCGGACTCGCGCTGGATGCGGAGCTGGGTGGCACGATGGAGGTCGGACAGCTCACCGGCTCGGGGCTGTTGAAGACGCAGCCGGGCAAGCTTCGCATCGCAGGCACGACCGGTTACAGCGGCGAAATCGTGGTGAGCGCAGGCGTGCTGGAAATCGGCATCACCGCGAACCTTGCGAACGGCGTGACGGTGCGGACCGAGGGAAGCGGCGTCGTGCAGCTCGACGCTCTCGACGGGCAGGATCTCGGCAGAATCACGGGCTCCCGCGCGGTCGCTTTCAAGAACGGCGCAACCGTCGCGATCAACACGGACACGTTGTCCGTGACGCCGGCGACGGTCACTAACGAGACGTGGTCGGCCGCGCCGCTGACCGGCTCTGCGGACTTGGTCAAGACCGGCCCGGGAACGCTGGTCGTCTCGAACGCGGCCGCGTTCACCGGCCGCGTCCGGATGCTGCAGGGGCTGTTGCAGGCAGTCGGTGCGATCGGCGGCAATTCGGTAACGGTATCCAACGGGATTTTCTCGGCCTTCGGGCCGGAGACCGTGCTACAGAACACGTTCACCGTAGCGGGCGGCACGCTGCTCGCCGACAACGGGGGCAGCCTCGGGACGGGGACGATCGCGCTGCTGGCGGGCGGCACGCTGGCGGCCACCAACTCCGGCTCGCTGGGGTCGGGCTCGCTGGCGCTCAGCGCGGGAACGCTGCGCATGGATGCGGGCGGGACAGCGGGAACGCGGACAATTGCCGTTTCCGGCAGCGGCTTGATTCAGGTTTACGACGGCGCCGGATTCGACAGCGCCACGCTCACGCTCGGTGGCGGCACGCTCGATTTCCGATCCACCACGACGCTGAACAAGGATGTGACGCTGACGGCCAATACGACATGTAGCGCCAATACGCCGGCGGGCGCGGCGACGTCGACCGTGGCGACACTGGCGGGTGCTTTCAATGCTCCGGCCGGCAAAAAACTAAGCGTGTCCGGCAACGGCCAATTGCGGATGGCGGGCGGCGGTACGTTTAGCGGAGGCGGCGAGATTTTTGTGATCGGCGGCGGCGACCTGACGGTCGTCTCGAACAAGGTGACGATCACCGGATACGCGGGCCTCGAAGCCGGCGGCAAGCGTTTCGCGGTCGCGGACGGCGGCACAGTCGAGATGGCGGGGGGCTCCGGCAAGCGTTTTCATGCGGGGCACGGCAGCGGGGTCTATCTGTTCGAAGTGCTGACGGGCGGCGTCTTCAACGCCACGTCAGGCAGCGATGTCATCATCGGGTTGAACGGCGGCTCCTGCACGTTTCGGCTCAACGGAGGCGACGCGGTCGTGGCGAACGGAGGCGTTTTCGCGATGGGTGAGGGCTCTTCCGCCAGCGCGGGTGCGGTCGAGCTGATCGCAGGGACGCTGAAAACCAGCCGTCAGATCAAGACGGGCACCGGCACCGGCACCGTCGCGTTCAAAGGCGGCATCCTGCAATCGGATGGCGCGAACAGCTATGATCCGTGGATTGCGACGAATATTCTTGTGGCGGTCGCCCCCGCGGGCGGCACGATCGATACGCTCGGGCTCAATATGAAGTTGGGATCGTCCGCGCTGACCGGTCCGGGGGCATTGTCGCTGTGCGGCGGCGGCTCGGTACTGTTCTCGGCCGGTTCCGTCAACTGGGCCGGCGGCGTGACGTTGGACCAGGCCTCAGTCGCAGCCGCGGGGACCAACGCGCTGGGCACGGGCCGTGTGATGCTCGGAACCAACACCCTGCGCATCGGCGCGAACGCGCTTTTGTCCAATACGGTTGTGGCGCCGGCGGACGGCGGTGCCGTAGAGGTCGCCGACGAAACAACCGGCGTGGTGGCCGGGTTGTCTGGCGGTCGGCTTTTGAAGCAGGGCGGCGGGGAGCTTGTGGCAGATGACGTGGCGGCGGGTACGGATCTCGCCATCCAAGGTGGTGCCGTGAAGGTGATGCCGGTCGCGGAGATCATCAAGTCGCCTGCGGGCACACCGGTGATCTGGATGGACGCCTCGGCGGCCGCGTCGCTGGTATCGGCCACATCGAACGATGTCAGCCGCTGGTACGACTGCCGCACGCCCGGCAATACGGCGGGGTTCTTCGCAACAAACCTGTATAACCGGCCTTTGCTGGTCACCAACGCGCTCAACGGCTTACCGGTGCTCGATTTCGGCAAACTGGGACAGAGCGGCCTGGCGAACGAGAACCGCATGATGGTGTTCAAGGGCTATCAGTCCAACATCCGTTCGGTTTTCTGGGTGATCGGCAGCCGCAACGGTGGCGGTTTCCTGCTGGGCGACAGCCAGGCGGCCGGCTCGGCGCGCCACTTCCACCGCAGCAGCGGCAGCGGTCTTTACGGCGGCGTTCCGAGCGATCCGCTGTGGGGCGGTGTCGGACAAGAAAAGGGCATCGTGCGGGCCGGCGAGACGTGGACGAACGGGACGCCGGTGAACGGCGCGGTGACCGGGCTCAGCGGCGGCTACGATCTCGTTTCGTGGCGGCTCTCCCAGGCGGATGACGCGGCAAATAACACGCCGGGCGCGGTCTGGTTCGCGTCCTGTTACGCGCCGTCGGACGGGCGGCTGAACGGCGGGCAGGAACTGGCCGAGGTGCTGATTTACACCAACCGGCTGAGCGAGGCCGACCGTCAAGCCACGGAGCGTTATCTGTTTCGCAAGTGGTTCTCCGCGCGCGAGCCGGCGGGACTGGTTTTCGGCAGAGTCTCGCTGGACGGCGCGGGAACGGGCTTTGTCAACGCTTATCCGGGGCCTGTCCGCGTGGCGGAACTGGTGATCAATGCGGCGGACGTCTATGTGGCGGGGCCCGCCGGCGGCATGTCTGTGGACCTGCTGACGGTGGCTTCAGGCGGCGTGCTGGACGCGGCGCGCCTTACGGCGCTGGCGGTGACCGATGTCGATATGCAGGAACAGGCCACGCTGGCGGCGGTCCTCGACGCTGCAGGCGCGGCGACGGTTTTGAGCGTGTCGGGCGACCTGACCCTGCCGGCGGCGGCACGGTACACGGTGTTGCTCACGGCGGGCGCGATGCCGCCGTCCAGCGCACTTCTGATCGCGGCCGGGGGCGCGGTTCTGACGCCTTCGGGCACGACTGCCTGGGCCCATGCGGGGCAGGTGTCGCGCGCCTCTCGGATGATCGTGGACGCCGCGACGAGGACGGTTTGGCTCAACACGCCGCGCGGCACACTGCTGAGCGTCCGATAGCTCGGCCCAACATTTCACGACAGACCATGTAAGTCCACCTGCAACACTCATTGACAGCGGCAACCGCTGTGTGATATCAAAAACCGTGTTCATCATGGCACACACAGCGTCCATTCTGCACGGCGTTTCGGCTGCCCTGCTTCTGACGGCGGGCGTCTTCGCCGCACCGTCCGCTCCCGTTTTCAACATTGGCCGCGAAGACGGGCGCGCAGACGAATTTGCCCTTGCCAAAGGCTTGGGCTGGCAGCGTTACATGGCGGCCTTCCCGCAGCCGATCGCCTACACGGTCGGTGTCTCGCGCGCGGAAACCGGATGGCCCTATATCCACCCCAATACGGCGGACCTGTGGGCCGGCAGCCGCACGCACCCCTTCATCATTCACTTTACACTGACCGCCGCGCCGCCCCGTCCGCTTTTCCTGATCATCGCTCAGATCAATGCGCTGCAAGACCCCACGCTGCATCTGGCCGTCAACGGTCACGCCCTCGAGCCGCAACGTGTGCCGCCGGGCTCGGGCGATGCATCCGGCAGCGCCGCTGGGCGCGCAAAACCGGCGCGCACCGTGGTGACGGTCCCCGCTCATTTCTTCCGGGCCGGCGCCAACGAACTGACGCTTACCCTCGACGCAGGCAGTTGGATCATCTATGACGCCGTAACGTTGGCCGCCGACATTCCGCCCGCCTACACCCCTCCGGATCTGGCGTCGCGCACCCGAGCGCTCCGCGACGGCACGTACGGCGCCGCGCGGGAGATCCTCTTCGCCACGCGCAACCACGTGAACGACGGCCATTGGTATGCCAACTTCGGCTACTACTGCGACGGCCCCGCACGCACGACGTACGGCGGCCAGGGACGGCTCTGCGCGTGGGACCTCCGCACCGGCGCGCTGCGCCTCCTGGTGGATGATCCCGCAGGGGCGGTGCGCGATCCCTGCGTACATGAAGACGGAACAAAGATTGTCTTTGCCTACCGCCCTGGCGGCACCCCCCACTATCACCTTTACGAGATACATGCCGACGGCTCCGGTCTGCGCCAACTCACCGATGGCGGTTACGATGACATCGAGCCTTGCTATCTACCCGACGGCGGCATCGTCTTTGTCTCCAGCCGCGCGCGCCGCTGGGTCAACTGCTGGCTCACGCAGGTCGCGACCGTTCACCGGTGCGAGGCTGACGGCAGCCGCATCCGGATGCTCTCCGCCAACATCGAGCACGACAACACGCCCTGGCCGCTGCCGGACGGCCGCCTGATCTACACGCGCTGGGAGTACATCGACCGCAGCCAGGTGAACTACCACCACCTCTGGACCATGAATCCGGACGGCACGCAGCACAGTGTGTTCTTTGGCAATCTGCATCCCGGCGGTCTTTTTATCGACGCCAAACCGATTCCGGGCTCTTCCGACGTGCTCTTCATCGACTCGCCGGGGCACGGCAGCGTGGAACACCGGGGGTTCGTCGCGCGCGTGTCCGCCAAGCACGGGCCGGATGCCGTCCACAGCCTGCGCCGCATCAGCAAGCAGTCCTCGTTTCGTGATCCCTGGGCGCTCACCGCCGATCTTTATCTGGCCGCGCGCGACCGCGAGCTGGTGTTGATGGACGACCGCGGCACCGAATCCGTGCTTTTCACGCTGCCGGCCG
>JAQUEX010000383.1 GCA_028684935.1 Kiritimatiellia bacterium
TCGGCAAGACGATCGTCGGCATGTTCGATGTGGCCGGCAAAGGGGCCACGACGCGGCACAGCGAGGCCAAGAGCACGCTGGAAGAGACCCGCAGCACGCAGGACGCCGACGCCGACAAGGCGAAAGAGTATCACGACGGCATGCACGAGTAGCAGGCCGGAAGGGCGCGGGGTGCGGACGGATCGTGTCTGTCGAGCGATATCTGCTGCTGGCGACGGCCGCGGTCTGGGCCGCGGTCTTGTCGTGGAAAGACTGCCGCACGCGGCGCCTGCCCAACCTTTGGACGGTGGGCGGTGCGGCGGCGGCCTTGGTTTTCCGGCTTGGGTACGGCGGATTGCCCTGCCTGCTGGACGGCTTTGCGGCGGCGGCGGTGTGCGGCGCTTTTCTGCTGCTGCCGTTTCTGCTGCGCGGCGCCGGCGGCGGGGATGTGAAGATGCTGTTCGCCGCCGGCGCGATCGTCGGCTGGGCGAGGGTCTTTCACCTGCTGTGGGCCACGTCGCTGGCGGGGGTCGTGTTCGGTGCCGCGATGCTGGCGGTCGGCGCGCTGGACGGAGCGCGGCTCGCCTACGGTCTGCGCTGCCTGTTCGACTGGCGGTTTGACCGCAAGGCCGCCGCTGCCGCGCTGCCGCCCAAAGACGACGCGCGGGCGCGCATTCCGTTCAGCGTGCCGATTGCGGTGGGGCTGATCGCGGCATTGCTGGGAAAGTGAAACCATGAAGCCCGATTTCGACAGTGAGCGCAGAGCGCGTGTGCCGCCGGGCCGCCGGGCCGGGACGGTGATGCTGGAGTTTGTGCTCGCCTTCCCGCTGATCCTCACGCTGATGCTGGGGTGCATGCAGTTCGCCCACATCTGGATGGCGAAGCAGGTGGTCCACTATTCGGCCTTCTGCGCCGCGCGCGCGGCGCTGGTTTGCCACAGCGGCGAACGCGGTGCGGCGGCGCAGCAGGCGGCCGAGCAGGCGTGCGCCTGGATCGCGGAGGGGACGACCGGCGGCGAGTCCGACAAGCGGATCCCCGGCTGGGGCGAGATCCCCGGTTCGGGCGGCGTGCGGCGCAAGACGCGCGTGCGGATCGAGGATGTCGGGCGCTGGAACGTCAAAGCCACGGTCGAGCACGATTTCGCGCTGATCTTTCCGATCGCCGGCCCGATGATCGGCTGGCTGGTGAATCCGTGGGCGGATGGCAGGGAGTGGCTGGAGCAGCGCGCCGACGACACCGGCAATGTCGGCAGCGCCGATCTGATCCGTCAGGCGCACCTGCGCTTCAAAGAGGTGGCCGTCCTGCCGCGGCCCTATGTGGTGCTGCCGGAAATGGGGCTGCCGGCCTCTGGCTGGTAAGCAAGCGTGTTCACTATGCTGCATGCAGCGAACAGAGCCGCGTTGCGGTTGTGGCGGGACGACAGCGGAGTGGTGCTGGCCGTCACGATGATCGTGTTTCTCGCCATGTTCATGATGGCGTGCGCGGTCTACGCCATCGGCGAAACCGTGCGGCAGCGCGTCGAAGTGCAGAACGGCGCCGATGCCGGCGCCTATTCAGCCGCGATCGTCCAGGCGGACACGCTCAGCCGCGTGGCCGCGATCAACCGGGCGATGGCCTGGACTTACGTGCAGATGGTCCGCATGGAGATGGATTACATCGTCGACAAGTGGCTCTGGCTGACGCTCCAGCGCTGGGAAATCGACAACGTGCAGATGCAGATGTTCAACGCGCCCAGCACCTGCAACCGTGGCCTGCCTTGGTACGGCACCGGCAAAGGCGTGTCAGTCGGCAACGGCGCGGGCCACAAGCGCATCCTGCTCAACAAGCGCCACCTCACAACCACCGATCAGATCAAGTCCACGCGCCAGTCCGCTGCGTCGCAGGGCAAGAGCTACACCGCGCTGGCACCGAAGATCGACCGCTGCCGCTCCGAGATCCAAGCGATGAACGAGAAGGAGAAGGAGCTGATCCGCAAGCTGCCGCAGCGCGTGAAGCAGACGGTCGAGAAGATCCTGAAGGCGAATGCCAAGGACACGTGGAACGACAGTTTCGCGGGCAGCGGGAGCATCATGTACGCGCTGAAGCAGGAGGAGCAGCCGCTCGACCGCAACTTTCGCGTCCTGGAGCAGAAAGAGGAGGAGGATTTCCTGCGCCACGCCGACTACATCCGCGAGCAGGGAAGCAGCGCGCGCGAGGTGTTCGGCCCGGGCACCGATGACTGGTTTGTCAAACAGTATGCCGCGGGCGGCCCCGGTCTCCAGCGCCAGTACAAGCGAGGCCACCCGATCCTGATCTCCGAGTGGGACTGGTGCAGCTCGGTCTGGGAGATCGTGGAGGGCGCCTGCGTCATGATCGCGCAGACCTCCGGCTCGAGTTCGGTCAAGGGCGACGATCCCGAGATCTACGACCCCGCCTACTACATCACCGAGCGCGCGCAGCCGCAGGTGCTCAAAGAGGCCTTTTTTGCGAAGGGCGGCAGCCTTTGCGTCGGCTTGACGCGGCGCCTCAACAATCCGTTTCAGTTCATGGCGGCGGGCGGCGACGTGGGCATCATGAAGCCCTTCACGGTGAACGGCGGCAACCGTTTCATGTGGACCGTGAGCGCGGCGATCGCCGGGTACAACCCCACGCCGCGCCGGCCGGCCGAGGGCCGTTACGAGGTGACCTATGAGAACAACGCCGGCGACCGCCTCTGGAACCTGAAGACCAGCGACTGGGATGCGGTGCTGCTGCCGCTGCACCGCGCCTGGGCCAAGGGCAAGGACCGCGCGTGGCAGGGCGAGACGGCCGGGCAGATTCTTTCGCAGATGCAGAGCGGGCCCTGGCAGGCGCTCTACGGCGGCGGGGGCGCGCCCGGCGAACAGGGGGCGCCCAAGGGCATGAACGAAGGCTCGCCCGTGTCGTACGGCGGCGCGGAGGCGTGGGTGCTGCACTGAGAAACGAGGCTGCGCGTGAACGATCAATG
>JAQUEX010000384.1 GCA_028684935.1 Kiritimatiellia bacterium
TCCAGGCAGTCGGTCTCGCCGCCCAGCACGCCGCCGGAGTAGAGGTCGATGGTGGCCTTGCCGCCGGTCAGTTCCTCCAGGCGCTGCTTCATCAGGGTCATCGCCTGATGGACCGGGTGCGCCTCATCGAGTCCGTGCGCGAGCTTGAGCACGATGCCGCGCGCGCCGGTGTCCGGGCCGCCCGAGGTTTTGGGCCGGATCACGAGCGCACCCAGGATACAAGCAGCCAGCAGTCCGGTCGTGACGCCAGCCAGAAAAACGGAAGTGGATTTGTTCATTGCCGATCTCTCTTCTTCGCACAAGTTCAAGGGCCGAAGCCTCAAAACATAAATTGGCATTATGCGGAAAAAGGAGATTCGCGTCGAGTCAAACTTGGTTTAAACGGGGCCGGAGTCCGGTTCGGCGTTGCGTAAGTTGTTGACCTTGAAGTGCACGAGCATTCGAAGTGTCGGCGAACGCCGGTTGGTTTATGTCCGCAACGATGAATTCGGGGCGATGCGCGCGCCAGGATCGGCGAGATCCGATGCGCCGAGATTCTGCTCCTGCAGGATGGCGGCCAGCGCTTCTCGCTCACCGATGCACTCTTCATCTTGGGGCACAAATTGAAAGCCGGCCAGATCACGGTCATGTGTCCGGTTGTCAAAGCCCGTCACTGGACCTTCGGCGACGTGAATCAGCTTGAACAGGTTTTTCTCAACCTGTTTTCGAATGCGTGTGACGCGATGACCGGCTGCGCGACGCGCGAGCTTTCGGTCGGCGTGGAGACCGTGATGCGGAACGGCCGGGGTTACCTGTGCTGTACCGTTCGCGACACAGGGGTGGGCATCCCTCCCGAAGAGCTGGACAACGTGTTCCGCGCGTTTCATACCACAAAGCCCCGGGGACAGGGGAAGGGCTTAGGGCTCAGCATCTCGCGCGCAATCCTGGCGGAGCATAACGGTGAAATCACGGTTGGCTCGGTGTCCGGCGAGGGAACCTCCTTTATGGTCTACCTGCCCGTCTACAACCAAACGCAACCGGTTGGGCGCGGACCGGAAAAAGATGACTGAGTGAAGGTGGCGGCTTGACGGCGCGTTAGTAAAGTGAAATGCTATACATTTAACGGGGCGCTGTGGACGGATCGGCGCGTCACGAACAGGAGGCGAGATGGTGACTCGGTTGAGTATGCTGGGAATGGTGTTGGCAATCGCGGTGCCGGTGTTGGCGGGGCCGGCGGTCGGGACCGATCCGTACGCCGTTGCGCCGAATGCGTGGACCCTGCAACTGGCGGCGGCGAAAAAACAGGCCAGGCTGCAGAACAGGCCGTTGCTGGTCGCGTGTGTCGATTTTGTGACCTGTGGCTACTCCAAGGCTTGGGATAAGAATGTGTTGCAGACGGCGGCCTGGCGCACATTCCTTGTTCAGAATCCGATGTTTCTCGTAATGCTGGACCGCAGCAAACTCTCGTCGGCCCAGTGGCAGACACTCACGGCCGGGTATCGCAGTGCCAGCGGGTCGTTGAGTTTTCCGACTGTTGCGGTTCATGACCCGGCTGGACGGGTCGTGCGGCAGTTTGTGGCGCGCGGCGTGAACGGGGCCTCGCCCGGCTTTTTCACGGTGGTGCGCGAGGCGCTTGGCAATGCAGGCGGTGATGATGATCCGGTTGCGCCGGGAACGGTGGGCTTCAGTGTGGCGGCGCAGACCGTGTCCGAGGATGACGGGACGGTCGTGGTCACAGTGACTCGCACCGGGGGAGCGGCCGGCAGCCAGCGGTTCCGCTACGCCACGGTGGCGGGCACGGCTCGGGCCGGCGCTGATTTCAAAGCCGTGTCAGGCACGTTGAGGTGGTCTGACGGCGATAGCGGCAGCAAGACGATTCCTATTCCGCTTTACAATGACGGCCGCTGGCGCGAACCGGTCGCGCGCACGTTTTCGGTGACCCTTGATCGGCGTTCGGGCGATGCCGCCGAGGGTGTCGTCGTTCAGACCGTGACGGTGCTCGAAGCCGAAGACGGCCGGCCGCCCGTCTTCATGCCGCCATCGCCTGCGTCGGGCGCTACGCGTGCCGTGTTGGTCAACACCGACGCCGAGATCGCGATGATGGCTCAGTCCGCATCGCCGGTTGCCTATTCCGCGAGCGGACTGCCGTCGGGTTTTTCGATCGATGCAACGACCGGGATGATCAGTGGGAAGAGCCGTCGGGAAGGGGCGTATGCGGTGTCGGTCCGCGCGGCGAACGCAGCCGGCGAAGCATCGCTGGCCTTCACGCTGAGCGTGCAGAAGGTGCCGGGGTATGCGCGCGGCAAGACGTTTCGGGGCGTGGTGTTTCAGACGTCTGACGGGGTGGCGGCCGCAGATCTTCATCTCGATGCGTTGGCCGGGATCGTTGAACTCAAGGTCAGCTCAACCGGGAAGATCACGGCGAAGATCGAGACGGCGGCGGGCAAGGAGTCCTGGCGCGGCACGTGGGTCTCCGTTCAGGATGACGGCGCCTTTCTGGCGGTGCTGAGTGGGAGCGGCGGCCGGACGTGGCCGGTGACGCTGGAGCCGGACGGCATCTTGCACGGGCGTTCAGGAACGTTGGGACTGCTGGCCCGCACGGTGACGGTTGGCCAAGCGGCGGACTTTGCCGGCGCGTATACGGTAGACATCCCCGTCGGCGTGCTGGTGTTCGACCCGCGTGATGTGCAGACAAGACCGGAGGTTTACGGGGCGGTGACCGGTAAGGTGGGGACAAAAGGGAAAGTGACGTACATCGGACGGCTGCTCGACGGCGAACGGTTCAGCGGTTCCGCCTCCCTGCTGGTTTTTTCGGGCGAGTCGTTGCGAGCGGCGGGATTCGACGCGGAAACGGCGAGACTGTATGGGTGTTTTCCGATCTTCAAAGCGTTGTATCGACGCAAGGGGAGGATCAGCGCGTTGGTCTGGTTGGAACACGACTGAGCCGGCGACGGTGCA
>JAQUEX010000385.1 GCA_028684935.1 Kiritimatiellia bacterium
TTAAAACGATGCCCTTTGCGACGGAGGAAAATGACAAAAATCCGCTACGTTTCGATCTGGTGTATGCGGGTGAGACGGTGACGCGGGAACGCACGATCCGGCGCGCGGATGGCACCGAAGTCATCGTGGAGATGCGTTCGAAAATGATGTCGGACGGATTGTTGCAGTCGATCTATCACGATATCACGGACCGGAAGCGGATCGAGCGGTCGCTGCAGGAAGCGTTAACCTTGCTCAAGGAGGCTCAGAGCGTGGCCGGGATGGGGGCTTGGCGGTACGACATCCTGACCGGCGAAAGTTACTGGTCCGATGAGATGTATGCCTTTTTCGGAGTCGGTCGCGATTTCAATGTCAATGATGAACGGACTCTCCTGTCGCTGGTCCATACTGAATGTCACGCTGAGCTGATCAAGGCGTGGGATCGCGCTGAGAAGGAGGGCGTAACCTATCGATTGGAGGTCCAATACCGCCGTCTAACAGGTGAATGGCGCTGGATGTTGACAGGCGGCCGAGCGGTGTACATGAATGGCGTCATCATCGCATTGGTCGGCCATGTGCTTGATATTACCGAACGGAAACGCGCGCAACAGTTGCTGGAAGACGTCAACCAGACCTTGGAACGCCGGGTCAAAGAGCGTACGGAGGATGTCCGGCGTTATGCCGATCAACTGCGCCTGTTGACGGAACGTCTGATCCACGCCGAGGAGAGTGAACGCAAGCGGATCGTGCATGTGCTGCATGAAGATTTACAGCAGGTGCTGGTGGCCTCGCGCATGACGCTCGATGTGGCGCGTCAGTCGGCCGCGGTCCGGGGTGAAGCGGCTGCCGACGCGTTGGGCCGAACGTCTGAAATGATCTCCTCGGCGATCCAGCTCACGCGGTCGTTGGTGACGACCCTTGCGGTGCCGGGCCTGAAAGAGGGGCAGTTGTCCGATGCAGTGATCAGTGTGGGTCAGCAGATGAAGGATAAGTTCAGTTTCGAGGTTGAGTTCGCGGCAAAGCCGGGGCTCAGGCCGGTCAGCGAAGAAGTGTATGTCTGTTTCTACCGTGCGATCCAAGAAATTTTGTTCAATGTCGTGAAACACGCGAACATGCTGCACGCATCTGTGACCGCCGAGCAACTGGATGACCGCTTTGCGCGCGTGACGATCCGCGACGGCGGCGCGGGATTTCTGTCGGAAGACCGGCTCGCCGAGGGGTTTGACGCCCGGCAGGGGATGGGGTTGTTCGGCATCCGTCAGAGTCTGGAGGGGTTGGGCGGACGTCTTGAAATCGTCAGTGCGGCCGGCAAAGGTACGTGTGTCGCTTTAACGCTGCCGACACGCGCCGAACGGAGCTGACGCTGCGTCTGACGCTGACGGCCGACACGCCTGTCTCCTTTTTTGCCGGAAACGCCTGATCGGTGCGCTCTGCCTGGCCGCCAAGGATTACGAGGCGGCCATGCGCGCCGCCAGACGGATTGCGCAAGCCAGACTTTCGGCGGAGGCGAGGCCCTTCCAGGCCAGATCGAAGGCGGTGCCGTGGTCCGGTGACGTCCGGATCAACGGAAGTCCGAGCGTGACATTCACGCCGGTGTCGAAGGCCGCCATCTTGAAGGGGATCAGTCCTTGGTCGTGGTACATGGCCACGTAGCCGTCGTAAGGCGGGGGCTTGCCGGCTGAGATCCAGGTGAACGCCGTGTCGGGCACGAGCGGGCCCGACACCGCGAGCCCTTCGGCTTGTGCCGCAGCGATCGCCGGTGAGATGACCTCGCGCTCCTCACTGCCGAACAGGCCGCCCTCGCCCGCGTGGGGATTCAACGCCAAAACAGCGATGCGGGGAGACGCGCCCTTGAATCGCGCACAGGCGGCCGAGGTCAGCCGGATCGTGTGAAGCACGCCGGGGATCGTGAGCAGGCCGGGCACATCGCGCAGCGCCTCATGGATCGTGGCGAGCGCGACAAACAAGCGGTCCGCGTGGAAGGCCATGCAGGGTGTCGCGCCGTTCGTCAGGCCGGCCAGCAGCTCGGTGTGGCCGGGTACGTTGACGCCGGCCGCATGCAGCGCGGCTTTGTTGATGGGTGCCGTGACAAGGCCGTCGGCTGAGCCGGCCTGGATGTCGCGCACGGCGGCGCAGATCCACGTGTGGGCCTGACGGCCACACGCGGCCTGCACACGGCCGGGCAGCAAGCCTGCCGCTTCGTTAAACGGGAAGTCAAACAGGACCGGCGTGTCGCTTGCGAAGCGGGGGGCCGCCGCATCGTCAGAACGGGAATACACGTGCCAGTCACGCGGCCACGCCACGCCCGACGCGCGGGCCACCCGTTGCAAAAGCGCCTGATTGCCGTAGATCAAAAGCTGGCAGAGCCGGGCGATGCGCGGGTCGGACACCATACGCAGCGCCAGTTCCGGCCCGATGCCGGCGGCATCGCCAAGGGTTAAGGCCAAACGTGGCCGCCCAAGTGACATGGAGGCTCCTTCGGGTGGGGCGGAACCCGGTCCGCGCGGCTCACTCCACGTGCTTGACGCTGTTCAGCGTGCCGTGGTCGTTCTGCGTCCAATCCGGACACTCGGGGTCCGCGCACCAGGTGCCGTCGATCACGAACTTATACTGATAGTCGCCCGGCGCGAGTTGGAGCGTGGCCGCGTACGTGCCATCGCCTTTTTTGTCAATCATCTCTTTGGCGGTCGGATCCCAGTTGTTGAAACTGCCGGCCAAAAAGACTTTGCTGCCCGGTTCGGCGCGCACGCTGAAGGAAACGCGGCGGTTTTTTGAGACGGCCTTCTTGACGGCGCGTTTCGCGGTCGCAGGCTTCGAAGCCGGCTTCGCCGCCGTTTCGGTTTTTACTGCGTTTTTGGAGTTGATCTTCATGTTTGATCTCCTGTACTTCTTTTGGATGCCGGCGTATTATCTATAATCATGTGACGTGTGTCAAGCCAGTGAAACGTTTAACGGGT
>JAQUEX010000386.1 GCA_028684935.1 Kiritimatiellia bacterium
CACGAAACGCGCTTGCCGTGGGCTGGCGGGACGTTTATCCTTGCAAGTATGCGTGTTGGCTGGACAGGGGGCGTCGCTGCACAAAGGTGCGCGCGCCTGAAGGTGTTGGCGCTGCTGCTCGTTTCGCTGATGACGGGCGGCCGGGCAGTGTCCGCCGTGCCGACGGTGTGGCTGTGGCAAGAAGAGGGGCTGGCGGACGGCCTGCCCGAACTCCCGGCACGATTGCGTGCGGAAGGTTGCGCATTGCGGTTCGTGGACGGCGCGGCGCTCGCGGCGGAGGGGTTGAAGCCTGGCGCGCCGGATGTGCTGGTGCTGCCTTACGGCGACCGCTATCCGATCGCGTTGGCCGACACTCTCGATGCGCTGACTGCGCGTGGGTGTGCCTTGGTGGTGACGGGCGGCGAGCGGTCGTTCGCCCGGCCTGTCTATCCGACCGCGGCGGGTGCGCGCGGCCTCACGGAGACGGGCGACGAACTGGCCCGCCTTGCGCCGGATGCGGCGTGGAACCGTCCGCTAGCCGGGCCGGACGACTGCTTACGCGTGGCGGTCACAGGCAATGCTGTGCGGGTCACGCTGAACTTAGCCGCCTACGCGTACGCCGGGACCGACCTGCCGCCTATGGACGCCGCCGATGCCGTGCTCGAACTTGAGCTGCGGGGGGAGCCGCCGGCTTGGCTCCTCTCGCTGGACCTCCACGAACAGGACGGTACCCGCTGGAAACAGATTGTGCCCGTGTCCCCGGAGTGGACATGCCACCGCATTCATTTCGCGCAATTCCTGCCGTATGCCTCTCCCCGCGCCGCCGGCCGGGCCGGGCCGGTGCCGGCGCGTGTGGCGCGGCTCTCTGTCGGCATGACGCGCGCGATGGCAAGACGTCGCGGCGAGTCTGCCTTCGAGCTGCGCGGCGTGCGCGTGCTGCGCGCGCAGGTCGCGGCGGCGCAGATCGCCGCCGCGCCGCGCTTCGCCGACGAGGATCTCTCGGTGGCGCGTTGGTTCGGTGCGCAGCATGTCGGCGAGTCGCGCAGCCGGCCCGCGCCGCGGTTGCGCGACGGCATGCGGCGCGCGCAGGCGGACGCGCCGATTCTGCGCATGAATAGCGGTCCTTTTCAGGGATCGCGCTGGGCGGTATTCGATCTCGCGCCGGGCTCGGTGGCGCGGAATGAGACCGCCGTTGACCGTGTCACGCAAGCGGTCAGGACATTGGCCACGGGGGTCTGGCAGGAGGTGCCGCGGCCCCGTTTCCGCGCCGCAAAAGACTGCGTGTTGATGGATGTCAGCCTGCCGCTGATGAATCCCGGTGCCGCGCCGGTCACCGTCACGGCGTCGCTGTCCGTGAACGGTGCCGAGCGGAGTTCGCGTACCATCACGTTGCCGGCGCGCCAGAGTGAGGCGGTCGATCTGGTTTTTGCGGAGGGGCTCGCGGCACCGCGCTTGGCTCAGGAGCCGCTTGATCTGCGCGTGGCCACGCGCGCCTCGGCCGGACCTGTCGTGGGGGACGGACGCTTCCGCCTCGACGCCCGCGCCGCGCTGCGCGGCATCTGTGACGCCATGCTGGCGCGCGCCCGGGAGGACGGGGGCCTGCACGGCTATTCGTTTATCGACAACCGCGGCATCCGAGTCTTGCTGGGCGGGTATGAGATCTTCGGCGACAGCCGATATCGGGAGGTCGCCCTGCGGTGGGGCATGACCCTGCTGGCGGAGCAGCGTGAAGACGGCGGTTACCGCATGGGCTACGGCATCACGTCCAAGGGTGAAGAGTGTTATGTCGCGGACGGCGGGGAGATCGTCGTCGGCATCCTGCGGCTGGCGGCCTATGCCGAACCTGCCTTGCGCGGTCGTCTGCTCGCCAGCGCGGACCGCTACATGCGTTACCGCGAATCTTTCCGGGTGCCGGAAGGCGGCATCGGCGTCGGCTGGTGCCTGCACGATTACGGGCAGCGGCCGGTCACGCCCCTGGACACGCCGACGCGCATCTATGCCCCGGAGCGCAACACCTACACGATCGGTTGTTCGCTGGCCGGCGCCTACGGGCATGCCGCGTTGCTCGGGCAGCCCGACCTCTTCCGGCGGGCTGCGGCAGATGCAGACTGGCTGATGCCGCGGACCCGCAGGCTGAACGGGGCCTTTGTCGAGAGCGCCGTGTTCGCGCATGCGTTTGCCGAGACGCCGGAACGGCGCGGGCTCTACGCAGACTATCTGCGCACCGCGTTTCTCGCTCCGATACTGGACGCGTCCAAGGAGCAGGCGTGGTGGTTCCACAGCGACGGACGCCACGCCCTGAATCTTTTCGGCCTGGTGTACTGCGCGCACCGGCTGGAAGAGCGGGCGGAGCTGACCGCCGAGATCTGTCGCGCACTGTGCGCCATGTTTTCGCCGGATGCGCCGCGTTCGATCCCCGAAACCCTAGCCGGTCAAAAACTGGGGCAGCCGGAATGGCTCTACATCAGTTACGGGACGCTGGGGCTGGTCGATGCTGTGTCGCCGCTGGCAAGCCTGGCGCGATGGACGGACGGCCCGCTTCACTAAACCTCTCGCAAGGTCTGCTCACAAAAAATCAACAACAACAGGATTCGTCATGAAACGACTGATGGTTGCGGCGGCTGCCGCAAGTCTCTCTCTCGCCCCGTTTTCGCCGGCCAGCGCCCGGCTGGCCGACACGGTCCCCTTGATGGTGCGCGCCGACAGCGAAGCCACCTTGACGTTGACGTTTGAAAACGAGCCGTTGCTCGCCAAGCCGGATGACGTGCAGGCGGAATATGTCTGCGCGGATGGGCTTGACGCCGCCGGCTCGCCGCTCGGCTACGGACGCTTCCAGCCGGTGCCATGCGCCATTCGCGACAACACGCTGACGGTGACCGTCCGCTTCCGCGGCGAGACTGAACACACCATCCGGGTCATTCAGAAAAGCTCCGATCC
>JAQUEX010000387.1 GCA_028684935.1 Kiritimatiellia bacterium
TGCACGCCGGATGCGCGTGGCCATTGCTTGGAAGGATCTGCCCGGTTTCGAGAAGTGGCTGGTTGAACGGCTGGCTAATTAGCGGGCAGAGCGGCTCGGCACTGCTTCGCCATCCAGCCCGCGGACGCGGCGGGCACGGAGGGCAAGCCGGCGGTGAGCCGTGCAGACGCCTTGGGGACGATTTGAAAGTGAAGGAGTGTGCCATGCTCACATCCCGTCGCGGACTCATGAAAACGGGTGCGGCCGTCGCCGGCGCTGTGGCGGCGGGGCTGTCCGCGCGCGCGGGGTCTCCGTCGGCCGCTGCCATAGGTGTTCCGCTCCTTCACGTGACGGATCTCTTTCATCCGCACGGTGATCCGGACGACCACTTCGATCTGGCTGTCGCGTATGCGCTGGCTCGGAGGGGGTCGTTCGACCTGCGCGGCGTGGTGATTGACTATCCGCCTGAGTTTCGCGCGGGCGATCCGGCTGTCGCGGCTGTGGCGCAGATGAACCGGCTGACAGGCCTCGCGGTGCCGGTGGCGATCGGCACGTCACTCAAACTCAAGAGCCGGCAGGACGCATTGCCCAACGCGCCGGCCTCGGAAACGGCGGCGGTTCGGTTCATCCACGCGCAGCTCCGTGCCGCAGAGCGTCCGGCGGCACTGGTCTGCGTGGGCAATGCGGCGGACGTGGCCGTGGCTGCGCTGCGCGACCCCGAACTTTTCAAGACCAAATGCGCGGGCGTCTACCTCAACAGCGGCTCGGCGCATGACAACCCGTCGAACCCGAAGCAATTGGAATTCAACGTGCGCCTCGATGCGGCCGCGTATGCCGCAATGTTCGACCTGCCTTGCCCGCTCTTCTGGTTTCCCTGCTGGCACACGACCGAGCAACGTCAGAGCGGGCCGGACGGCAGTTTCTACTGGCTCCCGCACCGCGAGGCGCTCGCGGGCCTCTCAGCGGGACTGGCCAACTACTTCGCGTACCTGTTCGACAAATCCGCCAACCCGAAGTGGCTGCGGGCGATGACCACGATGCCGCCCGAGCCGTTATGGCAAACGATACTGAGCGGGAAGCGCGGCATGTGGTCCACGGCCAGCCAGTTCGCGGCGGCCGCCCTTGTCGTCACGAAGGACGGCGAGATCGCGCCGGCCCGGGATGCCGATGATGCGGCCGTATTCAGACGGGTGCCGGTTCAGGTGTCGTGTGCGGATGACGGGCGAACCACGTGGACGCGGTCGGAGCAGGAGACCGGCCGATGGATGTTGTCGATCACGGATGCTGCGCGGTATCCTGCTGCCATGACGCGCGCGGTTTCAGAACTGTTTCATGCGTTGAGATGAAAGGGAATGCTATGGGTACAGGCAACGATACGACACGGCGCGCCTTTCTTAAAAAGGCCGCGGTTTCTACACTGGGGTTTTCAATCGTGCCGCGGTATGTGCTGGGCGGGCCCGGTTTTGTTCCGCCGAGCGAGAAGGTCAATGTCGCGATCATCGGCACTGGCGGAATGGGCATGCGCAACGCGCAGGCGCTGCTGAATGAACCCGAGGCGCGGATCGCCGCGGTCTGCGACGTGGCCGAGCGCACGGACCTGACCGCGTACTGGTACCGCTGCCATGCCGGACGCCTGCCGACGAAGGCGTTGATCGAGAAGCACTATGCGGAGACGGTACCCGGTTATCGCTGCCCCGATTACGAAGATTTCCGTGTGATGCTGGAGAAAGAAAAAAACATCGACGCCATCCTCTGCGCCACGCCGGATCACTCGCATGCGTGTGTCGTTATCACCGCGATGCGCATGGGGAAGCATGTGTACTGCGAGAAGCCGCTCGCGCACAATATCTGGGAGTGCCGCCAAATCGCAAAGGTCGCCCAAGAAACCGGTGTCGCCACGCAGTTGGGCAACCACGGGCATTCGGGTTCAGGCATCCGCATGATCTGCGAATGGGTGTGGGACGGCGCGATCGGGCCGGTTCGCGAAGTGCACGGGTGGAGTCAGTCGCGGCACTGGCGAAAAGATCCCGGGAGACCCTCCGAGACGCCGGCTGTGCCGGCTGGATTCAACTGGGACATGTGGCTGGGGCCGCGCGAATTCCGGCCCTATCACCCTTCTTACGCGCCGTACATCTGGAGAGACTGGTGGGCGTTCGGCACCGGCTCGCTTGGAAATCTGGCCGTCCATAATCTGGACGGCGCGGTCTGGGCGTTGAATCTGGAGCATCCCGCGAGCGTGGAAGCCGTCACGACCGGCGGGGTCGATAGCGAGGTCGCCGCATTCGGGGGCATCTACACGTTTCAGTTCAAACCGCGCGGCGATATGCCTGCCGTGAAAGTGACGTGGTACGACGGCGGCTTGCGTCCGCCGATTCCTGAGGGGCTGGATTCCGATGATCCCCGCCAGCGGTTGGGTGAGGGAGGCGACGGACTCTTGCTGGTCGGGGACAAAGGGTTGATCACCTGCCCCTCTAACAGCGGCACCCCGCGTTTGCTGCCGCTGGACCTGCACAAGTCGTACAAACGTCCCGCTCCGACCTTGCCGCGCGTCAAGGGCCATCACGCGGACTGGCTGTCGGCCTGCAAAGGCGGGCCTGCCGCCAGTTCCAACTTTGCTTACGGCGCACGTCTGACGGAATTAGTTCTACTGGGCAACGTCGCGCTGCGCGCCGGCAAGAAAATTCTGTGGGATGCGGCCGCGATGCGGGCTGTCAATGCGCCTGAGGCGGATGCCTTCATCAAAGAAGAGTGCCGCAAGGGGTGGGAGATTGGTTAAGTGGTGAAACACGAGAGGCGCGAGAGATGAAGAAAGCCGGATATGTGTGGATGGCCGTTCTATGTGTCGCCGCGGCGACGCGCGCCGAACCGGTGAAGCTGATCTTCGATACCGACATGGGGAATGACACGGACGACCTGATGGCGCTGTGCATGATCCA
>JAQUEX010000388.1 GCA_028684935.1 Kiritimatiellia bacterium
AAGATCGGCGAGATAAACACGGCGCTGCTCTTCAGCGACCGGGCCATGCCTGAAAAGGCGCGACACCGCGTCGCCTCCGGCGACCTGATCAGCAAGATGGCCAAACGCTACGGCACCACGCAGGCGTATCTGCTTCAGGCCAACGGCATTGCCCGGCCCGAACGCCTGCGCATCGGCCGCGAGATCTGGGTGCTCGACAAGCCGGCGTTCGAATTAACGGTTTTCAAGCAGGCGGCCTCTGCCGTGCTCGTGCTCAACGGCCAATTCTGCAAGCGGTATGCGGTCGGGCTCGGGCCGTCCGCCGACGTCCCGGCCGGCACGTTTGCCGTGCGCAACAAGGTGAGCGACCCCGCCTACCGCCTGCCGGACGGCGGCGAGGTGCCGTTCGGCCACCCGCAAAACATCCTGGGCACACGCTGGATCACGCTTTCGGCAACCGGCGAAACCCCGCCCGCGCGGCTGCTCGGCCTGCACGGCACATGGGACGTGTCCTCGCTCGGACGAGTCTCCGGCTCCGGGCGCGTGCGTTTCAGGAATGCCGACATCGAGGAACTGTGCGTGCTGCTGCCGGACGGTACGCCGGTCTCCATCGTCGAATGAGCGTTCGGCAACGCCAGCCCCCTTCGTCCTCCCTAAACCGTGGGTGCTCCCCACTCAGTCAGTTTGGATGCGATAAACGCGACGCTCTGGTCGTGCGTGGCGCGCGCGCCGAGCGCGGCCGGCAGGACCGGGCCGCAGGCGAAGCGGATTGGCTTGTTGGGATCGACCTCGCCGAAGTCCTTGATCCATTTGCCGGTCTTGAGGAAGTCCGTCTTGACCGCCAGCGGCACCACCGGCACGCCGGCGCGTTCGGCGAGTTTCGAGCCCAGCGTGTTGAACTTCTTGCCGTCGAAGACCGCTTGGCGCGTCCCTTGCGGAAAGAGCAGGACCGAGTGGCCGGCGGCCAGCCGCTGCGAGCCGACCTCCAACACGGTCTTCAGGTCTTCGCGCGCGTTCTTGCGCGTCACCGGAATGCAGCCGACGTGCAAGGCGGCCGAACCGACAAACGGGATTTCGGTCAGGCTTTTCTTGAGCACGATCGCGAGCGGGCCGAAGGCGAGAAGCGTCGTGGGGAAGACCATGGTTTCGAGCGTGCTCATGTGGTTGGACACATACACGACCGGGCCGTCGTGCGCAGCGCGCTGTTCGAAGCCCTCGAAAGTCACCACGCCGCCCAGCTTCTCGGCGAACGCCACGGAGGCCATGCAGATCCGCGCCCACGCGTCATAATCGAAGGCGCGAACCAGATGGCTGAAAGCGCAGCGCGAGACAATCCCGACAATGGTGGAAGCATAGCGGACTGAGTTGACCGGCGAAATGCGCAACTCGGCGGCCGGGCGGCTGGCGGCCGCGGTTTCGTAACGCCCCGTCGCGCGCAACGCTTCCTGAAACGCTTGGTAGGTGCTCATTGTGATGCAGAGTATACTACACGGGCGGGCGGAACAGAAGACCGTGTTTCGCCCCGTCCGCCGCGCTCAGAAAAGATCCAGCCGCCACGCGCCGCGCATGTGCGGCGCGAGCAGCTTGTCCGCCTCCGGATCGTTGTCGAACCGCGATGCCGCAGCCAGCCATTTGAGCGACGTCCGGCCGAGCCGCATGCCGATGTGCGCCAGCACGGCCGGCGTCAGCGACGAAAACCCGGCGGTCACCGGCGAGATCGGCGCGGCGCCGCTGTAAATCGCATCGATGAAGTTTTTCTCCTGCTGTCCGCTGCGGATCAGCCGGACGCCGTCCTCGCCGATCTTCTCGCGGACCAGTTCGGCCGGCTGGGTCTCGAGTTTTCCGTTGGTCGCATAAATCTGCTTGCCGTTCTCGCCGTAGAAGCGGCAGCCGTAGGCGTACTCGGAGGAAACGAAAACGCGCAGGCCGTCGCCATACACGATCTCGAACGAAAACGGCTCGGCCAGCGTGTTGTAGAGGTCGGCCGGCGGCGGCAGCCGCCCCTTGATGTTTTCGATCGCGACCGGCTCGACGCCGTCCTTATTCAGTGCCCACTGCATGATATCGAGCTGATGGGCGGCGAAATCCGTCAGCATGCCGCACGAGTAATCCAGGTTGTAGCGCCACTGCATCGGGTGATGGATCTTCGGCGTGAACGGGCGCGCCGGAGCCGGACCCAGCCACAGGTCGAAATCCACATAGGGCGGCGGCGCGGCGAGCGGCGTCTCGCTCAACTGTTCCGGCGTCTTGCCGAACGTGGCATGCCCTTTGTTCAAGCCCACTTCGACCCGCTGCAGCTTGCCGATCCTGTTGTTGCGCACCAGCTCGCAGGCCATGCGGAAATAATCGTTCGAGCGCGACTGGGCACCGGTCTGGAACGTGATGCCGCTGCGATCAACCGCCTTCACCATGGCGCGGCCCTCCAGCAGGGTCAAATAAAGCGGCTTCTGGCCGTAAATGTGCTTGCCCTTCTTGGCCGCCCAGACCGTGTGCAGCGCATGCCAGTGGTCCGGCGTGCTGATGCAGACCGCGTCGAGCGCCGGATCGTCGAGCATGTCGCGAAAATCGTTGAAGACCTTGCATCCGTTGTAGACGGGCCGTTTGTCGCGCGTCTCGTAAAACGCATTCACCTTGCGCCGTCCCGGCTCGCGCCCGCCCATGCGCTCGGCCTTGTATCCGTACAGCGGGCCTTCCGAAACCGGATCGCAAACCGCGATGACCTGCACGCGCTCGTTGTGCAGGAAGTTGCCGATATTGTCCTGCGCCATGGTCCCGTAGCCCAGCATGCCCACGTGGATGCGCTCAGACGGCAGCGGGCGGCGGCACTTGCAGGCGCTTACGCAGCCAGACGGCACAATCATGGGCAAGGCCAACAGCGAACCGGCCCCGGCAGTGAAACGACGGCGCGACACCTTCAACATACATCCCCCTTTT
>JAQUEX010000003.1 GCA_028684935.1 Kiritimatiellia bacterium
GGCCGAGGTAGCGTATTCCCCGAACATTACCAAGGTCTGGTGGTACAATAACCCTATGGTTGGTATAGGTCAATTACGAAGCCAAGATAATACATGTGAGAATGGATGACGGGAATATCCGCTGCGTCACTCGTGCACTGACGCGAATCCAACGATACGGTTGTTGATTCGAAAGCCGCGCTTGGCGGCGCTTTCGCGCTCAAGCGCGTCGAGAAGCAGCTCATGCGTCGCGTTGTCATCAAGATAATGGAACTCTTGGCGGACGGTGCGGAAGTCGCCGGGCGTCAAGTCCGGGATGTTCAGAAGCCGGCGCTCGTCCTCGGGCGTCAACTCACCCGCGGCGAGAGAGGCGAACATGCGCCGATAGAACGTAAGCTTGCCGTCTTCCGTCAGAAAACCGAATTCCAGTTTGAAGGTGAAGCGGCGCAGGGCGGCGGCATCGAGGTTGTCGGCAAAGTTGGTCGCGCAGGCCAGGACGCCACCGAACTCCTCCATCTGCCGCAGGATCTCGTTGACCTGGGAGACCTCCCATCCCCGCTCTGCGCCGGCGCGGGTTCGCAGCAAGCCGTCAATCTCGTCGAGGAACAGGATCGAACTCTCGCGTCCGGCCTCGCGGAACGCATTCCGGATATTCTTCTCCGTCTCGCCGACATACATGCCAAGCAGGTCGCTCCCCGTTTTTGTAACGACTCGCAGGTTCAGCGACGCGCCGAGGTAGTGGATGAATGCGGTCTTGCCCGAGCCCGGAGGCCCGTAGAGCAGCAGGTTCATGCGCGGGCTGTCCGGGGCCGCGTCACTCGAACGGAAACGCGTTTCTTTGAAGCGGCGTACCGCGCTTTCGATCCGGGAGAGGACGATGGGGCCTTTGATGTTGAGTCCGTCCAACGAATATCCCGCGCACTCCCGCGGCCTCGCGGAGTCGGGCCCGCCGAGCAGGCTGACATGCGCATCAAGCAGCGTGGCGAGTATTGCCTCAGCATCCTCTTGCCGTACCGCGTTCTTCGCCATCATCGCCGACAAGTTGCGGAGGGCCAGATCGATGCCGCCGGCACTGACCGCATAGCGTCCGGCCATCCGCGCCAATAGCTCTTCAGGCAGCGCGTCGCCGACCCCGTAACGCTGTGCCGCGTTACGCCAGACGGCGGTCTGCTGCTCGCGTGTCAGCTTGTCGAACCGGATGGAGTAGTCGAACCGCCGCCGGTTGGACGAGTCCAACGAATCCGCGCGGGAATTGGTGATCCAGATGCACGGAGCGCGGATCTCGTCCAACACGTCGTTGAGGGTACCTTTATCCTTGTTGCCCGAGTTAATGAAGGGATGCAAGAACAAGCCTCCGCCTTCTCCTTCCAGCATGGCGTCAGACTCGTCGACGATGATAAGGCTCGTTTCTGGCGGAACCTGCCCGTCACAGACGCGGAGCGCGGCAAATCGGGTCGACGCTGACATAGAACCGCGTTCCTTGTCGCTTTGAGTAATGAGGTAGGCGTCGCGCCCGAGTTCGCGAGCGAGCGCACGGGCGAAGCTCGACTTGCCCGTGCCGGGCTCGCCATACAGCAGGATATTCACTCCTCGCTGTGAAGAGGCACACGAGATCATACGCTTGAGCAGCTCGCCGTGCCGTGAAGCCAATTCGCCGAAATAGGCCCACGGCAGCGAGGGGTCTTCGCACTTCCGGAAAAAACGCCCGGTCAACGGCGCGTCATCGACCCCGAGAAGGTACAGCCACATGTCATCGCCTAGATTACCGTCCTTCTTCAGGCAACCGAACCGGCGAAGCCGCCCTTTGGGCTCGAGCAGGCGTGTATATTCTTCCTGACTGACTCCCAGGAGCGCTGCACGTATGCCCATTCCGCATGGCCCCAAGCGACCGGAAATCTGTTCAATTCCGCCATACTTCTGTTTCGCCATCACAGCCATCGCCAGCGCGTCACGCTCCACTTGCGTCAGTTTAAACAAACGGCACAGTTCTCCAAAACGAACCGCCATCGGGTCGGGTCTCTCCGCCTGCCAGTCCCTAACTTCTTTGGCTTTGTCGCTCAGCCACGTCGCGAAACATTCCCTGAAGAGCTCGTTGCTCGCCGGATTTGTCCACAGCGCAGTCAACACAGCCTCGGGTCTAGTGTCGGAGTATGTCTTCGCGAGATCAGCTCGTATCGCCTCATCCGTACACTTGTCAACCAGCCGGGTTAGGTCGTCATGATCGAACTGCGAGGCGACAGGTTTGAACAAATCCTCATGGCGTTCGAAAACGCCTTTGAAGGCTCGGCAGAATCGGGCGAGGCATGTGAAGAGCGTTTCCTCGATGAACAGCCCGGGAGAATCCCGAGTGATCTTAGTAGCCGCTATCAGGCGATCTATCTCTTCCCGCCGCGCTTGGATTCTTGCGAATAGTCTTCCTTTTTCATCTTCCGGTGTCATAAGGTCCTTCCATCCGTTTTTCCACGGGCAGTCATAAACGCAGATGCTGTGCCAGAAGAAACTGTCATGATGCATTGACCTCTTTTTTGCCGCTGTTCCTGATCAACCGCTTGCAGAGACCGCGAATTTCATTTCCGCGAAAGAATCAACATGCTCATTTTCTTAACACTGTTTACAATTTGATGACTGCGGCTGACACCTACACCGACATGCGGCGCACGTTTGGCCTCACGCCTTCATCAAAAGAAGCGCCATCGGATGTCTGAACGGCACGTATGATTTGCGCGGCAGCGAAGGCGTCGTCCCCAGCCTTGTGGTGACTGAACGGGACGCCCAAATGCTTGGCAACGGTCTTCAAATCGTGGGACGGCAACTGGGGCCACCGTTGGCGCGCGAGAGCCAGTGTGCAGAAATAGTCGCCCGAAATAGCGATACCATAGTGAGAGCACAGTGCCCGAAGCACGCTCATATCGAACGGCGCGTTGTGAGCGGCCAGCAGGGCGTTCTCGAAATGCGGCCGCAGTTCCTGAAAGACCGTGTCGAATCCCGGCGCGTCACGCACGGCCTCATGCGTGATGCCGTGGATGCCGATAAACTCGTCCAGAAACCAGCCGAAGCCTTTCGGCGGCCTGATCAACCGCTCGACGCGGGTAGTGATCTCGCCGACCTCGATGACGGCGATCCCAACCGAGCACGCGCTGACGCGGCTACGGTTCGCGGTCTCAAAATCAATGACAGTGATTTTCATACGTGCCGATCTCAATCGCAACCGGCATGCCAAAACGAAACCGAACCGAGGCGACACCGGGGTCAGCCTTGTCTAAAACAGCAAATAAGCGGACGCAACAGGCCGCCGCCGCGCGGTCTCAGCGCATGGGTTGTTCCTGATCCGCCTCCTCAATCGGGGTTGCCGCTAGTGAATCTGCCTTGAGCGAGGATTCACATCGCGGACGGGGCCGTCCGCGCCCCCGGCGCGCTGCGCAAGAACACGCGCTCAACCCGTGCCAGCCCGGGAGGGGCAAGCGTCTGCTTGCCCAGCCTCTGCCTCTTGCATCTTCAGCGGCTGGACTTCGGCTTGCTCACCGTCTGCCGATGCTGCAGGCGGCAGCCTAGAGATCCCATACGGAAGCATGCCGCGGGGAAGATGACGGACGGCGACCTGGACACCTGCGCCTGTTTTTGCAACCAAAAAAACACAAGCGTTTTTTCGGCATTTCGTTGATAATCGTTATCGATTGGACAGCGAGGAAGCGACCATGAAAAGACGCGAATTCCTTAAGGCTGCGGCGTTCGCCGCGATGTGGACGGCCGGGCAGAGATGTTTCGGCTGGTCCCTCACCACCGAACCGCTCGGCGGCGCGGGCCTTGACGAGGGCAGCGGGCTGGCTCGGGCCGAGCTGGAGAAGATGTTCGACGCGATCGCGGCGGCGCATGCCAAGGAGCCGTTCATCGTCACGCGGACGAGATGGCTGGCGGCGCTGTTCGACCACGTGCGTCTCGCGGCGAACGCGGACGACGCCTTCGTGCACTGGTTCGCGGACTGCGACCTGCCGGGGCGGCGGTGTTGGCTGCGACTGAAAGCGTTCTCCGAATCGGCGCCCGAACGGAAGCTTTGCGGCAAATGGACGACCGCGACAAACGGGGCATGGCGGGCGCGCCTCGACACGAGCCATACGTGCCCCGACTGGGAGTCGATCCTCGCGCTGGGGCCGAAAGGGCTGGCCGACCGTGCGCGGAAACGCCGCGAGACCGCCAAGACCGATGACGAACGCCTGTTTCTTGACTGCGTGACAGAGGTGTACGACGCCCTGTCGCGGCTCTGCGTCCGCTGGGCGGCGGTCGCGGAAAAGAGAGGGATGCCTGCGTGCGCCGAATCCCTGCGCGCGATCGCGGAGCGTCCGCCGCGCACCTTGCGCGAGGCGCTGCAGCTCTCGCTCGTTTACGATCGCGGCCAGGAAGCGGAGGGCGAGTGCGTGCGGTCTCAAGGGCTATTCGACCGCCTTTACGTGACATTCTACCGCAACGATCTCGCGGCCGGACGCGAGACGCGCGCCTCGGCGAAGGCGCTGATCGCCGATTATTTCACGCGCCTCTACGCGCAGGGCCATCCGAACGGGAAGAACATCGGCTTCGGCGGCTATGACGCGGAGGGCGTCCCCGTCTGGAACGAACTCACCGAACTCGCCTTCGAGCTTCATGACGAACTGAACCGCCCGAATCCCAAGCTGACGTACCGCTTCGGAAAGAAAACGCCGCGCGAACAGCTTGAGAAGGTGACGCGATGCCTCGCGAATGGGCGAACCTCCATCGTCTTCGCAAACGAAGAGGTTCTGGGCGAGATGTTCCGCCGCCGGGGGAAGTCTGCGGAGGACATCGTTCAGTACGTGCTGGTGGGCTGTTACGAGCCGGGCATCCAAGGGCGCGAGATCGTCGCTTCGATGGCGGCGGAAGTGAACCTCGCGAAGCCGCTCGAGGCGGTCTTCAATAGCGGCAAGGACTTCGCGGGTTTCCCGGTGGGGCCGGCCTGCGCGCTGCCGGAGAACGCGGAGGCTTTCGAGCGCGAATACTTGCGCCAGCTTGACGCCATGATCACGTCCGCTGTCGAGACAGCGCGCCTGTGCGAACGGTCATGGTACGATCTCAACCCCGCGCCGTTCATGTCCGGCGGCTATCGGGACTGCATCGAGAAGGCGAAGGATTCTTCGCAGGGCGGGTGCAGATACAATCAGAGCGGCATCATGTGCGGCGGCATCGGCACGGTCGCTGATTCGCTCGCGGCGGTGCGTGCTCTTGTTGACGAGAAGAAGCTCGTGACGATGGCAGAGTTGGGGGAGATTCTGCGCGCGGACTGGAAGGATCGCGAGGAACTCCGGCTGAGGGCAGTCCGTGCAGCGCCCAAGTGGGGAAACAACGACGACCGCGCCGATCTGCCCGCCAAGCGCGTTTACGATGCCGTCGCCGCGCGCATCAACGCCGAGCCCAACGGACACGGCGGCACGTTCCAGGCGGGGTTCTGGTCCATCGACCTCGACAAGCCTTTCGGCGACTGCACGGCCGCGACGCCGGACGGCCGCAAGGCGAAGACGCCGATCTCCCGCAACAACAGCGCCACCGCAGGCTGCGGGAAGGAGGGTCCGACCGCGCTTCTGCTCTCCAACGCGAAGCTCGATCTGGCGGAGTCGGCGGACGGACACATCGCCGACGTGATCCTGCCGGCGTCGCTGGCGAAGGCGTCGTTCGGCGCGGCCGGCATCGCCGCGTTTCTCAGGAGTTACTTCGAGATGGGCGGACAGAGCATCCACCTGAACTGCTTCGATCCGTCCACGCTGCGCGACGCGATGGCGCACCCGGAAAACTATCCGGACCTGCAGGTGCGCGTGTGCGGCTGGAACGTGCGCTGGAACGCTCTGTCCCGCCGCGAACAGCTCCACTTCCTCGCCACCGCGGAAGCGCAGTCCAGTCATTGACAGAAAGGCCGACACGATGAAAACGCCGCTGATGCTCGACACGACGCGGATGGCCGTCCACGACGGCCCGGGGCTCCGCACAACCTTCTTTGTGAAGGGCTGCCCGCTCAAATGCCGGTGGTGCCACAATCCGGAGTCCATCAGTTCGAAACCCCAGTGGGCGCGCTTCCCGGACAAATGCCAGCACCGTGAAATCTGCACGATGGATGAGGCCGCTTGCCCGACAGGCGCGCTGAAGCTCTACGGCAAACCCATGTCCATCCCCGACATCGTCGCAAAGGCGCGCGAAGACAAGGCGTTTTACAAACAGTCCGGCGGCGGCGTGACGCTTTCGGGCGGCGAGCCGCTGTTCTTCTGGGAGTGGGCGGAAGAGCTTTTCAAGGCGTTCAAGGCGGAAGGGCTCCACACCTGCATCGACACGTCACTTTACGCCCCGCCCGTCGCGGTCGAGAGGATGCTGCCGCTTGTCGACATGTGGCTTCCTGACTTTAAGGCCGAGAACGCCGACCGTCATAAGACGCACACAGGCGTCCCGAACGGCCTCATCAAGGACAATCTCAAGCTGCTGGTCAAAGCCGGGGCGAAGCTCGAGGTCAGGATGCTGGTTGTTCCCGGCTGCACGGACGGCCAGGACGCGGCCGACCGCCACAGGTATCTCCGGTCGATCGGCATCCGGGACGAGGACGTGGCGGAACTCGAATACATGGACCTCGCGCGGTCAAAATACGCCGCGCTGGGAATGCCTGACACCATGCCGCCGAAACCCCGGTAAACGGATTGCTGTGGAAAAGCGCGGGCCAGCAGTTCTTTCACACCGAATGCGTATGATACGGAGCATGACCACGCGCCGCACCGAAAGGGGCATGCGTCTGCATGCCCGGCCACCCGTTTGTTTGTGGAGTGGGGCGGCCGAAGTCAACGGTAGACTTTCGGGCGTTGCGCCGCTACCTTATGCGCATGACCAAAAAGGACGTCCACCAGCGTTTCGTCGAGAAGCTGTCGGCCGAGTTGGAAGAGATCTCTGCCGCAGTCAGGCATTCCATCTCCATGGCCACGGATGAGGCCCACCGCGCCGAGAGCAAGTACGACACGTTCAGTCTTGAAAGCTCGTACTTGGCGCGCGGGCAGTCGCAGCGTGTGGAGGAACTGCGTTTCGCGCTCGATCGGCTACAGGCTCTTTCGGTCAAGGAGTTGACCCGCGAAAGCGTGATTCAGCACGGCTCGCTGGTGCGGTTGGAGTCGGCCGCCGGGAATGTCCGCACGCTCTATTTCTGTCCGGGAGGAGGAGGCGAGCAGGTGGCGGTGGACGGCGTGGAGGTTTGCATCGTCACCGCCGCGTCGCCGCTCGGCAAGGCCGTGCTCGGCAAACGGCTCGGCGCAACGTTCGAGATCAAGATCGGCCGCGCTCTGCAGACCTTCCGCATCGCCGGCGTCGAGTAGCGCCGTCCACCGGGAACCGAGCAGGATAAGCGGTCGGCCCTCGTCTTGCTCATTCGCGCGTCGGGCCCTCAGGCGTTGGCGTAACCGGCGACCGGCTCAGGCGCATGGAACACGAACGCGAGACGTGAAACCGGTAGGGCGGTCTCGCCGAGACCGCCGCCGAGACGAATGCCCGCCCGTTTCTCGCCAACCCGAAACGCAGAAGGTTGAACCGGTTGCCAGCCATTCCCGCGGACGGGGCCTCTGCGCCCCCAGTCTTGCGTATCTTTTTCACTGGAAACGCGTGATCGCGGCCCGCCTCTGTGGCGGTCTCGGCGAGACCGCCCTACCGGCTGCAAGACCCGATCGGTTGAGAGACAGAAACAGGAAGGAAGGATGATGGATAGCAAAGCTGTTGTGTCACAATGAAGATGGACCGTAAATACATTCGGCAATTGGCCGAGGTTACGGCGCGTCATCCCAAATCTGGCACGCGTGTGTCAGCTTTTGGAGAACGCTTGGCTGCAATTGACGATCTTCTTGATCATGCGAAAAATCTTGAAGATAGTGAAGATTCCATTTGTTTTGCCGAAATCTACCGATACATCCCCATTGCCGCTGTTGCGCTTCTGCAAGGCTACTTTTAAACGGATTGCGGTGGAAAAGCGCGTGCCGTTGTGCTTCAATGTTCCCCGTTCATTCTGTTACAAGGGGGATCTCATGATGACACGTTTTAATAGTCGTTTCTTGCCGGCTCTTGTCTTGCTGGGCGCGCAGGCCGCGCTCGCCTTTCTGCCGCCGTCCGACAAGCAGGAGGGCGTGACGCTCCGCATCGAAGGCTTCGCCGAGCAATCCACGCCGGAGCGTTTCGCCGCCGAGAAAGTGCCGGCCGACCAGCCGCTCGCCTTCACCGTCACGCTCGTCAACGAGCGCGCCGAGCCGGTGGGCGGCACCGTCAAGGTCTGGCTGAACGACGACTGGCAGATCGTCGGCGACGATGCGTTCACGCTGGCCGCCGAACCGGGCCGGAGCGTCTCCGTCTCCTGCACGGCGAAGGCCAAGCCCGCGGTCCTGAACGCGCTCTACCCGATCCATGCGCGCCTCGCGCTGACGGTCGGCGGCCGGGAGACGGTCCTTCACCCGATCGCGATTTTCGATGCGGTCCTACCCGCTGCCGCCGAAGCGCCGGCCGAGCAGCGCGAGGTCCGCCTCGCCGACGGCGTGCTGCGGCTCGACGCCAATGCGGACCGCAGGGTCTTCACCTCCCAGAACGGGAAACCCCGTGAACTCGGCGTGAATTTCTCCGGCGCGGATGCCGCGAGCGGCACCCACATGAGCCGCGACCGCATGACGCGCGGCGGCGTGGAGCGGGCGGGGTTCGCGATCCATCCCCCCTACCGCGGCGGTGCCGGTGAAACGTGGAACGACTTCCGGCTGGCGCTGCCGGCCGGCAAGCCCGCCTTCCTGAACTTTTTCACGGCGATCCGCGACTCCTCCCCCACCGAGCCGCCCAGCGACGGCACCGAGCACAAAGTCTTTGTCACCGGTGCGGACGGCGAGACGCGCGAGCTCTTCTCGCGCTTCAGCGCCAGTAAAGCGTGGGAACCCGCGCAGGTCGATCTGGGCGCGTATGCCGGCCAGAGCGTCACGCTGCGCCTCTGGACAGGACCGGGGCCGAAAGGCAACACGACCTGCGACCAATGTTTCTGGGGCGACCCGGTCGTGACGGTCGGCACGCTGCCCGCGTTGGCGGACGAAGAGGCGTGGCAAGCGCTTGAGCGGACTGCGGTGGCGCGTGCGCGCGGCGCGCTCGCCAAGCGGTTCGGCGCCGGCCCCGGCGCGTTCCGGCTCGATGTCCGCGGCCAGCGCTTCGGCGCGGCGGTCGCGCTCGGACGTCAGGGGCTCACGGACGGCGTGTTGGCCTTTTCCGACGGCACGCGCGACCTGATTTACCGGGGATTCGCGTGTGACATCGACGGCGCGCCGGCCGGCGGCGTCGAGAACGGCATGCCGGTTCTCGCGGTCGAGACCCGGCGCGGCTGGCGCTCGTGGCGCGTGACGCACCGCATCGCGACGCCGGACGGCACGGTGCCGGTGCGGGCGACCCTTTGGACCGAGGGCGGCGCCCTGCGCGTGGCGTGGGACATGCCGGGCGTGCGCCGTGACCGCCGCGGCACGCCGCGCTTCACGCGTCTCAGCCTAGGCGCGGCGCACCTGCCGGTCTGGCGCGCGTACGCCGGCTTCGGCAACGTGATCGAGAAACCCGGCGCGTTCACCCTGACCGGCGGGGGGTTCAATCTGAGCACGCGCCACGCCGGCGCGGACTACACCAACGGGCTCAGCCTGGTGCAGGCGTGCGACATCTTCCCCGACCGACTGGTCTACGCGCCCGAGACGCGGCGCTTCGCCTTGGAGACGCACCACGACGCCGCCTTCTTCTTTGTGCCGTCCGCGCAAGGCGCCTTCGCCGCGGCGCGCGCCTACCGCGACGTGTGCGGGTTTGACAAGGGACCGGGCCTCCACGCGCTGGGCGGGCGCATGTGCATCGACCAGTGGGGCGGCGACTATCGGGAGGCGGCGGCGGGCTTGCGTCAGGCGGCGCGCTACGGCGTGACCGACGCGGTGTTCGTAAAGCATTCGTGGCAGCGCTGGGGTTACGACTACCGGCTGCCCGAGATTTATCCGCCCACAGGCGGGCTGGAGCCGTTCCTCGAGATGCGCCGCGCCGCCGAAGAGGCCGGCATGCTCTTCTGCCCGCACGACAACTACATCGACTTCTATCCCGACGCCGAGGGGTACAGCTACGATCACATCGTCTTCAATGCCGAGGGCAAACCCACGCGGGCGTGGTACAACAAAGGGCGGCGCGCCCAGAGCTACCGCTGGCTGCCGCACGGCTTCACGCCGTGGATGGCCGACAACATGCGGCAGATGCGCGACGGCTTCGCGCCTGACAGCCTGTTCATCGACGTGTTCACCGCGATCGCGCCCTTCAACTACTACGACCGCGCCGGCGTCTTTTACGACAAGAACGCCACGCAGCAGGCCTGGCGCGACGCCTTCGACACCTGCCGCTCGATCCTCAAGCGCGGCGCGCCGATGATCAGCGAGGCCGGCACCGACGCCCTGATCGGCTCGCTCGACGCGGGCCAGGCTGATCACTTCCCGGCCTCTCGCTGGATGAAGGGGGTTGGTGAAGCGGACCGCACGCCGTGGCACGACATGGCCACGCACGGCAAGATGGTGCTGTTCGCGGGAGGGCTCGGTCCGCGCTACAGCGCGCTGGACTGGGAGAAGAAAAACCGGCCGGAACACGGCTACGGCAGCGACGACTATCTCTCCAACACTGTGCTGGGGGGGCGCAACCCCATGTGTGACGGCCCCTTCTCGCGCCGCACGGTCATGACCTACTGGCTGTTGCACGACGTGTGTGAGGCGCTCGCGTCGGAGACTTTTGAAGATCACCGGTTCGGCGATTCAATCTACCAGCAGCACACCGTCTTCAGCGGCGGGGGCAAGGTCTGGGCCAACCGCGGCTCCAATCAGGTTTGGACGGTGGCGGACGGCCGTCGGCTGCCGCAGTACGGCTTCTATGTGCAGACGCCCCGCGCCGAGGCCGGCGTGATGCTGATCGACGGGCAGCGCGCGGGGTTCGCCCGTTCCGAGAAGACCTTTTTCGCCGACGCGCGGCCGGTGTCTAACCCGCTCACCCGCATGAAGGTCGAGTCCGCGACCGTGTCGGGTACGCACCTCGGCAATGGCGTGTTCGACGTGGTCTTTCAGTGGAACGTGCTGGATCCGCCGATCGAAGGCTATGCGCCCTTCCTGCACATCTGCAGCGACCAGGCGAAGGATGGCGGTTCTGAGCAGATCGCCTTCCAGCAGACGATGAAGCTAGATCCCGCGTCATTCAAGCGGGCAGGCGCCTTTACGGCCACCGCGCGTATTGCCGTGCCGGCATCGCTGCCGGCCGGCGACTACCGCATCCGGTACGGTCTTTACCGTCCCGGCGCCGGCGACCGGATGACGATCCGCGGGGTGAACGACGGCGGCCAGCGCATCCGCGGCGGCGTGATGACCGTCACCAAGAGCGGCAGCGCATTCACGGGCGGGGCCTTTGCGCTTGAAACTGAGTCAGAAAACGAAAGCAACGAATTGAACATCGCCGGGAAGATGCTCAACTTCGGTCCTGTCACAACGGACGGCGCGTTCCGGCTGCTGCACGGCGAGCGCGGCGCGTGGACGCTCATCCCGCTGCCCGGCAGCAAACCGTTCAAAGCGGAGATCACACTCAGCGCGTTCGGCGCGTCCCGCTCGCGCGTCAAAGCCGTGGAGACGCTAGAGGCCCAGCACGCGGCGACGCGTATGGCCGAGTGGTCGCAAGAAGACGGCACGCTCCGACTCGCGTGCGACGCACAGGCCTTCGGCTACCGCATCGAGTTTGAATAACGCATTCACCCAAGGCCGCAGGCCCCGGCGCAGCCTCCCGTGCGTGAAGCCGGACAGGAAGGTGCGCCGGCGCACTGGCCGCATGCTTTGGGAACCGCCGCAGCCGGCGCGAACGTGGAGAGTTGCTTGGTCAGCCTCCTAGCACCGCAGGCGGGACATGTCGCAGGTTTATCGGCGAGCGTTCGCGCCAGATGCTCGAAGGCATGGCCGCAAACCGAACAGGCATATTCGTAAATCGGCATGCGTAACAGAATAACCCAAAGTGCCCGAAACCCGCAACCTCATAGCTTTGCACAAAGGGACAGGTAATTTAAAATAATGCGGCTTGCCGATAGATTGCGGGACGTAGTATTACTAAGGGACAGGTAATTAGAATAAATACCGCTTGCCGATTGATTGCGGGACGTGATAAAGTGACAATGTTTTAACGTTTTGATGGCGGGGTCAACCAGGTGGCAGGTTTAGGTTTGGGAACGTAAGGAGGCTTGGCATGCGGCACGCGAGAGTGAAGGCGGAGGGTGTCGGGCACTACCACGTGGTGAGCCGGATCGTGGACCGGACGTTCAGGCTGGATGACGGGGAGAAGGAGATTTTCCGCGGGATGCTGCGGCGCGCGGCGGCGTTCTGCGGCGTGCGGGTACTGGCCTACGCGGTGATGTCCAACCACTTCCACCTGCTGGTCGAGGTGGGCGAGCGGGCCGAGGTGGATGAGGCCGAGCTGGTGCGGAGAATGACGATCCTCTACGGCCGGAAGCAGGTCGCCGACACCCTGCGGCAGTGGGCGGCGTGGCGGCGGACGGGCGGGGCGTATCTTGTTGAGGACCAGCAGAATAAGCTTCGGGCGCGGATGTACGACCTGAGCGCGTTCGTGAAGACGCTCAAGCAGCGCTACAGCATGTCGTACAACGGACGCCACGGGCGCCGGGGGACGCTCTGGGAGGATCGCTTCAAGAGCGTGCTGGTCGAGGGCGCCGAGGGCGCGTTGGCCGCAGTGGCGGCGTACATCGACCTGAATCCCGTGCGCGCCGGGCTCGTCGCCGACCCCAAGGACTACCGCTGGAGCGGCTACGGCGAGGCGTGCGCGGGAGGCCGGCAGGCGCGCGAGGGGCTGGCGGCGGTCCACGGCTCGCGATGGATGGAGCGTCCCGGCGACTGGCGGCATGTCCAGAAGCGCTACCGCACGCTGCTCTACGCGGCCGGGGAGGCGCGGTGCGCGGCCGAGGGCGGACAGGTCATCCGGCCCGGATTTGAAGCGGCGGCGGTCGGGCGCGTGCTTGAGGCGGGCGGCACGCTGACGCTTCAGCAGGCGCTGCGCTGCCGCGTGCGCTACTTCACGGACGGGCTGGCCCTGGGCGGCACGGCGTTCGTCGAGGGCGTGTTCGAGCGGAACCGGCGGTTCTTCGGCCCGAAACGCGTGACCGGCGCGAGAAAGATGCGGTTCGCCGAGTGGGGCGAGCTGCGCACAGCCCGTGCGCTCCGGGTCGCGCCGGTTCAATTCTCTTTCACACAATAGGGGCCCGGACATGAAACATTGGATTGTTGGCGTGGCTGTGTGTCTAAGCATGGGGAGCGCCGCGCGGGCCGACTCTGTTCGCCCTGAGCTCTCTATACGCCTCGGCGAAAGGAATGTGGGTGTGGGGTTGTCTGTGCCGTCAGCGGGCGACGGCACGAATGTTACGCAGGCGGTCGCGGGAGATACGGTGCGGCGCGTGGCCGAGGGCGCACAGTATCTCTACGTCAGGATTGATCATCCCGCGTACAACCAAGGTCCTGCCGATCTCTACGTTTCGGCCGAGGTTTACGACGACGACATGTCGCGCGTGACGTTGCAGTTCGATCAGATGGCCACTCATCCCGCGTTGGCCACCACCTACGCGCCGGCGGATGCCACGTATCTGCTGGTCGGCCTGAAACGCTGGCGCACGCTGCACTTTTTTTTGCCTGCCGCGCGTTTGGGGCATGGGCAGAACCACCGGACGGATTTTCGTTTTTCTGCACAAGGCGTGGCTTTTCGGGCTATCCGGGTGACGGCGCAAAAACCTGAAGGATTTGACGAGACGGCCGGTGTCGACCCCGAGTCCCTGCGTCTCGTCGCAGTCACGCGTGCGCCCGGCATGGAGGTCACCTTCGGAAATGACGCCAATCCTGCCGATGCCGCCTTATTCAAAGCGTTGTCGGTGACCAGCGTGGAAAGCTATGTCGACTGGGCCGGCGTGGAGCCGGAGAAGGACTGCTGGGATTGGAGCCGCTGGGACAAGCAGGTCGCGGTCCTGCGGGGGGCAGGACTCAAGTGGGTGCCGTTTTTGATTGCCGGCCCGGCCTACGCCACGCCGCTGTGGTTTCAGAAGAGCCCCGACTCGGTGGTTTACCGATGCCTCGAACACGATCAGGACAGCAAGGTGCAGAGTCTGTTCAACCCGGCGCTGCGTCCGCAGGTCGCGCGGTTTGTCCGGGCCTTCGCCGAACGTTACCGCGATACGGGCGTGATTGAATCTCTGCTGCTCGGCGTGACCGGTATCTACGGCGAGAGCATCTATCCGGCCGGTCCGGAAGGCGGCTGGACGGCGCGGTTGACGGGGGATTATCACAACCATTCCGGCTGGTGGGCGGGCGACCCCTGTGCGGCGCAAGCGTTCCGCAAGGAGATGCGCGACGCCTATGGGCGTGTCAGGCGCCTCAATGCGGCATGGGGAACCGCCTACGCGTCGTTTGACGATATTGCCACCTTTCATCCGGACCGCGCGCCGAACGATCGCGCCCGCGCAGATCTCGCCGAATGGTATCAGCAGGCCATGACCGACTGGTCGCTCTTCTGGGTCAAGACCGTGCGCAAGGCGTTTCCCAAGACCTCGATCTATCTCTGCACCGGGGGCGACGGTCATCCCGCACTGGGCGCGGATTTCACCGCGCAGGCGGCGGCCATCGCGCGGTACGGTGCCGGCGTGAGGATCACGAACGAGGGCAGCGACTATACGCGCAACTTCACGTTAACGCGCGAGGTGGCCACCGCGACGCGCCACTACGCCTCGTTCTGTGGTTTTGAGCCTGCCTCGCAGGTGGATGCCGCCGGCATTGTGGCCCGCATCTACAATGCCACGGCATCCGGTGCGCGCCAGTTACACGACTATACGCCCAATACGCTCAGTTGCGGGGTAGAGCCTTTTCAGAACTTCCGCGCCCATGCTCACTGGCTGGTACCGCGACGTCCGCGCGTGAGCACGGCGCTTTATCTGTCACGCGAAACGTGGGCGCTGGAACCGGATGCGAACGCCCGAAGCTATGCGCTGGCGCGTACCCTGCGCGATGCGACGGATCTCGATTTCGTCACGCGCCGCTCGCTGGCGGACGGTCATTTGCGCGGCTACACGGCGCTGGTGCTTGCGGCGTCGCCGGTGCTGGAGCCCGCGAGTGCAGCGGCCGTCGAAAGGTGGGTCCGCAAAGGCGGTCATTTGATTGCGGCCACGCGCCCCGGCGAGACACTGGGCGGACGCCTGCATGATCTGAGCGCATGGCGCGAGCGCCTGTTCTCGTCCGTGCGGCCTGCGGGGCCGTTGTTGCGTCCGGAACTCGAAGGCGACGCGCCGGCGCGCTGGGTCCTCCGTATCGGCAGCGAGCAGGACGAGGGGTGGGTGACCGGGGACTGGAGCCACCGTGAAAAAGGGCACGAGTGGCCTGAGATACAGGGAGCCACCATGCGCTGGAGCGGCGCACGTCCGGGGGTGCTGCTGCCGGTCGCGCCGGGCGTCGCGCACACGGTGCGAGCGAGCCTCTCCGTGCCGGGGCGCGCGCTGGGACCGCGGGGCATCGCGGTGACGGTCAACGGACGGCCGGTCGGCGCGATCACGAAAGGCGGAAGGCAGGTCTGCGTGTTCGAGGTGCCGGCCGAGTTCTTGGGTGCGCAGCGGGTGGCGCGTCTGGAGTGGGCCGTCACGACGTGGCGGCCGTCGGATGTAGCCCCCGGCAGCGGCGACAACCGGTCCTTGGGCATATCGGTACGGCAGGTCGAGGTTGTCCGCGCGGGTGCTGGGCACACGCCGCCTCAGACGGCGCGCCTACGCTTTGTCTTAGACGAAGAGGTTCTGGCGCCGCTGCAACGGGCGGTCGGCCGGGGCAAGACCACGTTCCTGCCGGAGCTTGCCGACAACAGCCCGCTGATTGCGATGTTGCTGCCCGAAGGAGTCGACGGCCGGCTCGACCGGCGTTATGCAACCGAGACCGATGACGGTGTCCTCTGGTTCGACGCAGGTGAAGCGAGAATCTGGCAGGCGGCGAGCTTTCCTGAAACAGGCCGGCTATTGCACTGACGCATTTCTTTTGGGTTCGATGTGGACTGTGGTGATCGTGTCCTCCCCGAACCGGTCTCGCAGTTTCTGCTCCAAGTCAGAGACGATGGCATGGGCGTCGGCCACGCGCATGTCGGGGTTCATGCGGACGTGCAGGTCGATAACAACCGTCTGGCCGACAGCGCGGGTACGCAGGTTGTGCGGGTACGAGATGTCCGGGAAGTTCAGCGCGATCGCTTCGATCTCGTCGTGGACCTCGCGCGGCAACGACTGTTCGGTCAAGCCTCCGATCTGCTCTTTGACGATCAAAAAAGCGACTTTGAGCAAGAGGACGCTGACGAGGATTGCCGCGATGGGGTCCATGATGGCCCATTCCGCGCCGAGAAACACGGCCAGGCCGATGCCGGCCGCCGTGCCGATCGAGGAGAGCGCGTCGGAGCGGTGGTGCCAGGCATTCGCGATGACGGCGTCATTGCGGGTGCGTCGGCCGATGCGGACGGTTTTTTGATAGAGAATTTCTTTCGAAATAATGGAGAGCAGGGCGGCCCAAAAGGCAACCGGAGAAGGCCGTGTGACCGGCTGGCCGCCGACGGCGCGAAAAAGGGTGTGGATCGCGTCCCAGCCTAGCTTGATGCCGACAAAAAGCAAGGCCATCCCGACCACGGCCGCCGCGATGGTTTCGTATTTGCCGTGTCCGTAGGCGTGGTCGGTGTCTTTCGGTTTACGTGAAAACCGGATGCCGATCAGAACCGCGATGTCTGTGGCGAAATCCGAGGCGGTGTGGACAGCGTCGGCGATCATCGCCTGACTGTTGCCCAAGATACCCGCCGCGAATTTGGCGAGCAGCAGCGTCGCGTTGACGGCGGCGCCGAGGAGGGTGATGTGTGTGGCCTGTTGCGCTCGATTTGTCAGGTCCATGGTTGGTTCCCTGAATGCGTCATCGGACGCTTTTGATCACACTGTAGCCGCGTCGGGGCAAAATCTCGGCCTGTCCGAAGCAGGCGGCCTGACGTTCCTGCAGCGCGTGCGCGCTTTTGGCAACCGTCAGGCAGAGTCCGCCCTGATTCAGCGTGTCAAACGCGGTTTGAATAAAGAGTTCAGCGATCCGGAAGTCGGAGTAGTAGGGCGGATTGCCTGCAAAAAGGTCGAAGCGCACGGCCGAATGCGGCAGGCCGCAGTCCGAGAGCAGGAGCGTGGCGCGGTCGAGCAAGCCGAGGCTTTCGAGGTTGCGGCGGGTGGCGGCCAAGGCGCGCGCGTGCGAGTCAAGGAACGTCACGCGCACGGTCGGCTGGCTGCGTGCGAGCAGGATGCCGACCAGCCCGCAGCCGCAGCCCATGTCTAAGACGTGTTGGTCGGGGGCCAGGTCGCGGGACGCGACTTCGGCCAAGGCGAGTCCGCCGGTGTCAGGACGGCGGTGGCAGAAGACGCCTGGCAGCGAGATGAGCGGACAAGGCTCGAGGCCGGGCAGCGAGGCGGGGAAGGTCGCGCTGAAATCCCGCACGCGCGCCAACACCCCTTTTTTCTTGGCAATACAGCAGCAGACGCCCTTTTTGTCGAAGCGGACGCTCAGCGTGCCGAAGATCGCGCGCACCTGTTTGAGGAGCGCGGCGCTGTCGGTTTCGCAGGCCATCAGGCAGAGACCGCCGTCCACCAGGCGCGCATGGATCTCTTCGAGCTGGTCCAAGACCAGTTCGCCGCTCGTTGTGCCGGGGGTGGACATGAAGAGCGCGGCCGCGTAAGGGCCGGCCGGCAGGGCGGCTGTGCAATGGACTGAGATCGCCGGGCGGACGTCCGCCGCGTCGTCCGAGCCGTCCGCCGTATCGCCGCTCAGGCGCACAAAGGGGTCGTGCGCGAGACGCGATGGGGTCCCGTTGGCCGCGAGCGTGCGCTGGATGGCGCGGGCGTGGTGCAGGTCGAAGGCATGGCCGTCCAGCGCACGTTTCGGGAAGCGCATCGCGGCAGCCAGGGCGATGCCGCCGCTCCGGTTGCCGGCGATCAGCAGTGCGCCGTCCGGGGCGGTGTCGAGATGCGGAAGGTGGGTGAGCAGCAGACGCTCGGTGGCGTTCAGTCCTGACCGTGAGACCACGGCGAGCGTGCCGTCGAGAAACGTTTCGGTGACAGCGCGGCTTTTCGGCCGGTCGGTGATGCGGATTGTGTACATGGCAGGTTTCATCAATGCGGGATAAAGGCGCCGAAGTCAAGCACCGGCAGGTTGGCCGCGCCAAGCCGACGGGCGTTGGCGCAGAGGTCCTGGTCGTTGCTGACCAAGAGGATCGGGGTCTCGGGCGAGGCCGAGGTGAAAAAGCGGATGTTGTCGAGCAGCACGCCGTCGGCACGGTGCTCGCCTTGTCCGCCGGAGTAGGTGACGCGCACGTTGGGCGCGGCCTGCGTGTCCTGGCGGGTTGGGCCGTCGAAGACGATCCAGGCGCGCAGGGCGGGATTGGGGCCGGCGAGTCGCGCGACATCGCGGGCGAGCCGCTGGCGTTTTTCCGCTTCGGTCAGCGAGGCGCCGCGTGCGGGGTTGTAGCGCGAGGGCAGGCCGAAGAGCACGTTGTGACCGTCGAGCAGCAGGATGGCCGGGGTTTCGCCGGCGAGCGCGCGCGCCAGCAGGGCGGCCGCCGGAGGCAGCTCGGCGGCCTGCGGCGGCGGAGGCACGCCGAGCGCCTCTAGAGTGGAGACGCGCCGCTCGAAAGCCGTGTGCAGGCGGGCCACGGCCGGCGCATCCAGCAGGTGCAGCGAGGCCAGCAGGCCGGGCAGTTCGCGCAGGCGTGGCAGGTCGTTATCGCGTACCGATTGGAGCTGCGCGGCCAGCGCGGATTCGAGCGGGGAGACGGGCGCGTCCGGATCGAGCAGACGGTCGAGGCGCATCCTTTCGGTGGCGAGTGCAGCCTCCACGGCGTGCAGGTCTGCGGTCGGGCGCAGCGCATTGCGGAGCGCGGCGCGGACTGTGGCGAGCGTCTGTTCGATCTGACTGCGCCGCGCGGTCAGGAGCGCCCGGTTGCCGCTATGGCGGTCGGCCTCGCACTGTTTGCGCAGGGCGGCTTCGGCCTGCGCGAGCAAATCTGCGTGCGGGGCGGGATGCTGCGCGTCGCGTTCGATCGCGCGCGCGTGAGCGAGCCAGCCGTGGAACTCTTGCGCCAGGGCCAGTTCGACGGCGGCGGTCAGGCGTTCCTCACGGTGCGTGCGTTCGCGAGTCAGCTCGACGGTAGCCATTTCCAAGTCACGCGCGGTTTGCCGCAGGGTCTTTTCCAGTTCCTGAACACGTTGCCGGGCGGCGTCGCGCTGTTCATGGGCTTGGGCGGCCTGGCGCTGGCACCCCGCGAGCCGGTCTTCCGCCCCTTTCAGACGTCGGTTTTCAGTCTGGAGGTCGCGCAGGCGGTGTTCCAGCCGCTCCTTCTGGGCGAGCCACGCTTCGCGTGTCGGCGCGACGTCGTTGACTTCCGGCGCGCGCCCCAGCAGCGAATGGAGATCGGCGAAGAGGTCGCACAGGCGCGCGACGGCGGTGGCGGGCTCGAGAGCGAGAAAGGGGATAGGCTGCAGCAACCAGCTCTCAGCGCGAGTCCTGATTTCCTCGCGGTCATCGAGCAGCAGCGCGACCAGCAGCACCGGGGCACCCAGCAGCGTGGCGAGGGCGTGGCGGGCCTCGGTCAGCGCCTCGACCGCGATCAAGCCGGTGAGCGTGTACGCACGCGAGCGGCGGGCGAGGGCGCGCCGCAGCGCCGGTGAAACCTCGCCCGCACCGCAGGCGATCTGCTGCAGGCGGGTTCGCAGGAGCGGAAGATTGCCCGCCCGGAAGCCGCCTTTTTGAAAGGCGGGTTCGGTGGCGACAAGAACGGCCAGATCAGCATCCGGCACTAAAGCGGACAGCCGGACGAGTTCGTTTTCGCACGCAGGCGTAAGGGGTGTGGAGCACAGGGCCATATCGGTTACCTTACATCTTATGCGAGACCTCGCGCGGGCGCAACCCGATTGTGGGGCGGTTTCGGGAAGCTGGCTTGTGAATCTTTTTGGTGAATCTTGTTGACAAGGCGAGGGGCACGTGTCTAACTATAAACCGAAAAAGTGAGTCAGCGCTTCCCGTGGCATGACATGATTGGGGCGCGAGAAAGGTAAAATGGAGACCCTAGAGCCAATCGGCGCATGCGGGGATTCAGCGAATAAAAAGCTGGATGAGGGATGGATGTGTCGATCAGTCGAGCCTTTTGCCGGAGGCTGTTTGCCGCGCTTCAGATCCGTGTCGAACCCGGTGGTCACGCCCCCGGATCACGCGAGTGATGGTTGCGGTGCGTCGTAGCGTGTCGTTCACAGAACGGGTGAAACGGTTAGTGGCGGCCGGTCGGCGGGTGTGTCTGCCATTCGGTTCATCCTTGGGCGAAATTTGAACGAGAGGTTGAACATGAAACGTTCGTTGATCATCCTTGCGGCTGTGGCGGTGTTGGGCTCGCCGGCTGCACGCGCACAAAGCAGGACACAGACGGTTTCCCTGTCAAAAGGGTGGAATGCCGTGTGGTTGGAGGTGGAGCCGGATGTGGCCGATCCTGCCGCGGTTTTTGAGGGCACGCCCATCGACAGGGTCGCGGCGTATACGCTGCCGGCTTCCGAAGCTCAATTCGCGACGCGTACAGAGGTGAACGTGCACACGTTGGCCGGATGGACGGTCTGGTTTGCCCCGCATCGCGCGGATGCCCCGCTGTCGCGTCTGGCGCGGCTTTCGGGGAACAAAGGGTATCTCATGCATGCCAGTGAACCGGTCACGCTGGCGATTCCGGGAACAGTCCGGTTGAGTGCGCCGCGCTGGATGCCGGACTGCTACAACCTGGTCGGGTTCACGGTTGAGGCGCCGGGCGGACCGACCTTCCGACAGTTCTTCCAAGGATCGCCGGCGCACGCGCAGAGCAAGATCTACCGGCTTGTCAACGGGACGTGGCGTCAAGTGCTTGCGCCGGATTCGGAAGCTCTGCGGCCGGGGGAGGCGTTCTGGATCTACTGCAAGGGGGCCTCGGATTATCCTGGGCCGTTGCAGGTCACGACAGCGTCGAAAATGGCGGTCTGTCTGTCGGGCACGACGCCGTGCAGGCTGATGTTTCTGAACCGGGCTACGCACCCGTTGTCATTCACGCTGGAGCAGGTGACGGCCGGCAACAGCGATGTGCCGATGTCGGCCCGGATCTCCGTATACAGTGACCGCGTGGTCGGACAGGCCGGGACGGCGTCGGTCGATTTTCCAGCCGGGACGTGGACGCAGGCGTTTCCGGTGTACGAGGCGGGGTCGGGTGTGACGCTGCCGTTGTCGTTGCGGCCGGGCAGTTTGGCCGCAGGTACATACCACTCGCTGCTGAAAGTCACCACGGATATCGGTTCTGTGACATACGTTCCGGTCACGGCGGTGAACGAGTGAACGTCGGACAGGGTGAGGAGGACCGCGCATGAACACGAAGAGATGTTGCCGGACAACGAGGCTGCGGACGGCGCAGCGTGGTGCTATGGGCCTGTTCTGCCTGCTGACAGTGTCCTACAGGGCCTTGGCAGATGGTGTCACGCCGTATGCCGGGCTGTGGGTGGGCACCGTGGCGCTGGGGCGCGTGAATGAGGTAACGATCGCCAAAGACGCGAACAATGTGGATGTGGCGCCGGATCCGGCGGTCCCGACCGTCACGGCGGACCGCGCAGACATTCTGCTCATCCTGCATGTCAACGGTGCCGGGCAGGCGAGCCTGCTCAAGGACGTCGCGGTCATGAACAGAAACGTGTCCGGCCTGCCGGGCGCAAGCGTGGCCGATGCCGTGGCGGCGCGGTCGGACGAGAGTTCTCTCTCGCTGGTGACGGACCCTGGACTATACGCCGAGTTTCCGGCCCAGAAGGCCATTCACCTGTCGAGTGTGGTCTTTGACTTTGGCGACGCGCAGGCGACGGCGGCCGTCGACGCGCTGGTCGCCGGTGTGGTGGCTCAGGCGGTCGCGTTCGTGCAGGGCGTGACGCCCGGCCAGATCGACACCGCAGCCGAGCGCAATGCACAGGTCAACGCGCAAGGCCCGGTGATCGCGGCGGATCAGGCGAGTTGCGTGGACTCAGCCGATGTGGCGGCCGGTTTCAGCGCGTTTCTGAACACCTTCACGCCGTCGATCGTGCAGGCGGTGGCCTCAGCGCCGGACGGGGCCGACGCCCAGCAGATGACGGCGGCGGCGCAGGCGTTGCGCGACGTGTCATTCTACGGGGACACGCGAGCGCTGGAGATGGTTGAAGCCGTGAAGGCGGCCGGTGCCGTCGCGGCGCTCAATGTCGCGGCTCGCTTCGCCGACACGGCGAATCTGTATCAACGGTATGTGTGCGGCAAGCTCTTTGGCGATACTGTTTGGGCGGCTGCGGCGTGTGTCTCGACGAATGCGGTGCTGACGGTTCAGGACCTGAAGGGGGGCGTCGCCAGTGCTGCCGCCAGCGAGGCGCTGCGCATTCAGGCGCTGTCCTCGCCTTACGCCGACACGCGCGCCATGGACGCGCTGGATGCGGTACTGGAGGCCGTGATCGAGGCCGCGCAAGCGGCGTCCGGCCAGACTCAGGCGGAGCGCGAGCGCCTGGCGGCCGAGGCCGGCAAGGCCGCGCTTGCGCAGCGCGTGGCGCGCTATCCGTTGCCGCTGACCGCGCCGACCCGAGATTACACGGCTTTTGTGACCTCGCCGTCGTTTGCCGGCGCGCCGCTGGTTGCGGCGCGCGCCGCTCTGGCGGCTGGCTTGCTGGAGAAGGCCGATAACCCGTTGACGTGGCCGGTGCGCGTGCCGGCCGTGGCACGCGATGCGGCTGTGAACGCCTTGCAGGCGGTCTATGCAGCGGCCGCGCTCGCGGTACGGCACGACGTGCCGTTGGCGGGCACATTCGGGCCGGGGTCCGGCGATCCCCGCTACACGGCGGAGGTGCAGCCGCCTGATGGGCTCGGGCCGGCTGGACTGGCCGGCACGATCCGGCTGCCCGCCAACCATCCGACCCATCCGTTCCGTCACAGGCGTCATCCGGATCACAGCACAGGAGTTGATCTCACGCGCCTGATCCGGATCGACTTCGATGGGGAGGCGTCGACCCATGGCGGGATGCCGGTGGCCTATGGCGTTGCGAGTGTGACGGGTGTCTACCGCGAGGAGATTTTCGGACTGCACAAACCGCTGGGGGCCAACAAGGACATCGGGCTCAAGGTTGAGGGGCGGTTCCAACTCAACAGGGTCAGCCGCATTGACACGCTGAACGCGCAGTGACGGGAGAACGGTCATGAAAGCAAAGCGAATCAGAGAGAGGGTCTTGACGGCGGCTGCCGGGATGCTGTCGGTCCTGCCGCTAACCGGCGTGCTGGCGGCGACGACGCCGATTCCGTTTACCTTGACCGTCACGCCGAAGATTGGCGGGGTCACGCAGTTTTCGTTCTTGAACGAATCGACGGAACCGATCATCGGCATTTTGGTGGAAAAAGACACGGCGGCCGGGTCGGTCAAGTTCCTGAAGTTGAAGGATGACTGCCTGAGCAGCGGCATTGTGGAAACGCCCAGCTACAGCTCCTCCAACGACGTATACGGGGCGGTGCGCGAGGTGTATCGGGGCATTCCGACTTATGCGTCGGCCACGGTCATCAACAGTGCGCTGCTGGTCGCCGCGACCAATACGTTCCCCAACGGTCTGGCCACCAACCTGTTTGGGGCGGTCACGTCACGCTCGCAGATCAAAACCGGCTCTTTCCAGACGCCGCGTAATTCGATCAATGATTTCTGCGTCCAGCGGCTTCACGCCTACGTCAGCATTCCCGCTGACGGCACTTACCGGTTCAAGATGACCTCGGATGACAACGGCGTCCTAACGTATGAAAAGACGGCGTCGGCCACCGGCAGTCCACACGCGCTTCCTGTTCCGCGGCTGACGTGCAGTTGGCCGCATCTGTCCTGGATCGGGCTGCCGATTTTCAATACGTATTACACCTATTGGAGCTGGGATCATTTCAGTTATAGTGACAGCACCAATTATTTCGCGAAAGGCGATGTGGTTTATGTTGCTGCCTACGCCATTGATACGGGAGGGGGCGACCACATCCGGATCGGTTGGTCCTACACGCCGGCAGATGATCCGACGGTGGTCGTCGATGAGGTCATTCCGCTCGCCTATCTATCAACGCAGGGCGCGAATGATTGGCCGGATCTGGTCCGGACGCCGATCGACCCCACGGCCATCGCCGCAGAACCCTCGCATACCATCCGCATCAAAGAGATCGGCACCTTGGGGTGGGGACATGAGTATCTGTTCACCGCTTATTTCGAAAATACGCTGACAAAGGCGACGACCGAGCTGTGGAATCTGCCGTCAACCCGGACGCCCACTAAAGTGACGGTCATGGGGGCGTACGGCAACCAGGGGACCCTGATCTTGGGGAGCACGGCTTCCACCGAGTTGGACAAACAATACGTGTTCAAAACCGACGATCGGCCGTTGAAGCTGAACGTTCAGTCGGTCGATGAATCCGGCAACATCATGACGAGCCTGAACCGGTTCACGGTGGAGGTCCAGGACCCGACAATGTCTGACGGTTTGCTGGTCTCGGTCACCAATCCGGTGTCCGGCACGTTCAGCCATCCCTATCTGCGCAGAGGCATGCAGGTCCGTGTGACCGTGCCTCAAGCGATTTATTTTGACCGTGCCGGCGCATTCATGTATGCGTCCGGCGGGGACGGCGCCACGCAAACCAACGCGTATGAACGCTACGGGGCTGCGGGCCTCAGCATCAACAATTCGGCACCGACCGGCGACGCCACCGAGTATGAGGCGGAGCTTCAGCAGGATCTGACCGTCAAGATCCGCTGGAACCATCAATACGCGCTGCGGGTCAAACAGGATTTCACGAAGACCGGCAGCCGCTTGCTGACCGAGCAAGGCACGCACTGGGCGGGGCCGCTGACCTCGGGGGCGTCGGGCAGCCCCACGCATGATGCCATGGCGTTGCATTGGATCGACGCCGGCGTGGATGTGGTGGATCAGATTGACGGACAGATTCTGGACACGTCGCATGCCGGCATGAACCTCGACGTGCGGTTTGTGCCGTTCGCCTACATTGCCGAGGGCAGTGCGTTGGGTTTGTACTGGTCGCCGAACAGCACGGCGATCCGTACAAACCGGTTCGAGGTGGGACAGGCGCCTGCCGCACGCCAGCAGGTCAGCGCGTTTACGATGCGTTCGTGGGCCACCTTGACCTATCGCTGGAAACTGCAGTACGGCGTGCGGGTGAGCAGCCTGCTCAGCACAGGTGGCGGCAACCTGGCGCGCGTGTATGACGGCGCAGGGCTTGTCGGCGCGTTGGACGGCGTGTACTGGTTTGATGAAGGCACGCCGGTCAACGTGCTGGCCCGAGCCAACATCGACACAGAAACCTCGCAGGCGCTGAGCGGCTGGACACTGGGCGACGGCTATTACTTCAGCTTGTCGGGCGGCACGATCGATACCGGCAGCGGCGCGTTGTCTGGAACGACCGCCATTCCCGTCGTGGACGGCAGCCCGGTGGCCCGGTGGCTCAAAGAGGTCATTCTGCCCGACAGTCCGCGTCTGCGCGGCATGGAGATCCCCTCGTTGGACCGGCCGGTGTATGTGTCATGGCAGTTCGGCGATCAGGTGTTCACAGATCCCTCGGTGCCGATCGGCGAGTCGGTTTTCCAAGGGATGATGACGGCACTGCCCGCTTCGGTGCAGCTTGCCGTTCAGGCTAAAGAACCGGATTCCGTGTCTGATCCAACCGCCACGGTGTGGGACCCGAACGCGGCGTGTCTCTACCCGGTCAAGCCAGGCGACTACACAGCGACGTGGAGCGCGGAGGGTATCACCGCGACCGTGCGGTTCAAAGCGGTTTGGCCCGCGTTGCCGCATTACCGCCACATCGCCGGCGCTCCGGCGGTCGAGCTGACTCCGGATGTGAACGGAACGTTCATTTTCAAAAAGCAGGCGCACACGGAAAATGGGGCGACCATCATGCAGGCCAGCCAGTTTACGGCGGACGCGGCCGGCCGGTCTGTTCTGCAATTCGCAGAGGTCAAAAAGATCGGGCGCGGCGAGCCCAAAGAGTATGTCAGGATCCGCGTCGTGCAAACGGTCAACCTGTCAGACAGCCTCGCGGTCAACGGCAGCAGAACCGCAGTGATCGGGCGTGCTGTCCGCGATCCTCTGGACCTCGCCAACCTGGGCACGGGCCACCTGGTGTATCAGGCCGGCGTTCGGTACAATGCGGGCATCTATGACGGGAGCCGGTTGAGCGGCATCCGGAGCGCCGACGTCTATGACCTCATTAAACTGCGGTCGCTGACCGCTGAAAAAGTCGTGATCAATCCAGGGGCGTTGCCGGGCCCCGTCATTCCTGTGAATGCCCATCCGAACGTGCCGGACGCGAACCGCATCACGGTGGTGTGGTATCATGATCCGGCGCGTAACGACGGCATCCTGTGGCCCTACGCGGCGCGCAAGTATGCGGCGCGTTGGCCGCAAAACCCGGACGAAGGACTGGGACGGATCGTGATTGCCAGCGAGTACGGCAGCGAGAGCGTGGATGCCTCTGGCGCCGATCAGGTGATCGCCGCCGCGACCAACGGCGCCCCCGCGGCCACCACCTATGTGCCGTCGCGGTTCAGCGGCCTCAAGGTTTATGCGCAGAATAACCCGGTGCAGCCCGGCTACAATCCCAACGAAGAGCACGCGTTGATCGCGCCGTCGCTGCGTTACGCCGCTGTCTCGCCGCGTCCCCAGGCGGTTTACGCGCTGCGCAACAACGATCTCAACAACCTGAATCAGCAGTACACGTCTGACGCCTATGTGCTTGTGCAATTCTTTGACACGTTGCTGCAAGAGTCCGGCATGCGCGTCTACACGGTGCAGAAGGAGGACCCTGCGCGCGGCTACCGGTTTGCCGCGCCCGCCCTGATCGCCATCGCCGGCAGGGACCTTGAGCCGACCGTTACGGTTCCCGCGAGCGGCGCCGACCTGACTGCCGAGCCCAGCAAACGGATCGAGGCGGGGGAGCCGGTGATCCCGTTCTATCCGCTTGGCGTGGTGGAGGGCGCCGTGCCCAGTCCCGAGTCGTTCGGACAGAACATCAAGGGACAGCGCACCTTCTGGAAAGATCACAAATCGACGCGCTGGGCGGTTTCCGGCGGCACGAACGCCTGGTTTACGGTGTCGGCCTTCTATCCGCTGCAAGGCGATTTCTGGTGGCCGTCGGCGAATGCGGCCGTGCTGAATGTCGGCGACCGTCTCCCGTTCCTGCCGGACGCCGTGACGCTGTCGGAGCCTGCGCGCGACCTGCCGGTTAAAATCCTCTACAAGAGCGATTGGCCGCGTCTCGCGCCGATTCTTAAAGCCGGCGAGACGCTGACGTATTCCGGCGGCGAATATCGGGCGGACAACCCCACGATGGTCGTGGACGGCGAGACCGTGCAGACACCGGGCCTGCCGGCCGTGACGGCCTTTGCGGTCACCGAAGTGATCTTCGACGCCATGAATCCCCAGGGGCGCAGCGACATGCTGACGAACCGCTGGACCGTGCGCGCCGCCCAGGTGCTTGAAACGCGTCGCGTGGCGCTGCCCAACCTTTCCTTCCCGGATGAGTTACGCCCTGCGGCCGGTAAATCCCGCGAGGATAAGGGGCGTTACGCGTTCAAGGAGCTGCCCGCCTCGCTGCAGAAACGCGTGGGTTATGATCCGGTCGCCGGCGTCTTGGAGATCAAGGGTTTCCTGAACGAAAAGAGCAATACGGACGCCACGTTGACCGCCTCCCCCGGAGCGGTCTATGTGCTGGAGCCCGACATTCTGACCCTGCCGGAAAAAGAGGAACTGCTCGGCCTTTCCGAGGATGCGGCGTGGCGCTCGGCGGTTGAGGCCTTGTACCTGTTGACGCGCAATCCAAACGGCCTGGACGCCGGACTTTACGGAGCCGGGACCTACGCAGTGGGCTTGCAGCCCAGGGTCGCGCGCGACGCGTTCGGGGTCGCGTCCAACCGGCTCGAGAACGGGGTGCCGGTGCCGATCACGGATCCCCGTGTCGCCGAGAATGCCCGCAACCTGGGCGTCGGCAGCGCGCTGGTCCCGAACGGCGCCTTCCTCGATCCGGCCGTGACGGACTATCCGGAGATCAGTTGGGTGACGGTCGCGGAGAATAACGATCCTTCCATGGGCGGTTCCCCGGTGACCCTGCACGTCATCAAAGTCGACCGGCGCGCACGCTATCGCGGCGCGATCAAGACGGTGTTTTCGGACAACGTTTTCGATGAAAATGTCGTGCTGCGTCACACCGGCGACTTCGGCGCGAATGCTGACGATCTGGTGTATGAGTGGTGGTATCGTCCGGACGACGGCGCGCTCAATGTGCCGCCTCCCTTCAAAGTGGACCCGCAATCGGCGGGCGATTGGAAGCTGTTCCCCGATCTCTCCGGCAAGAATGGCGCCGGACGCACCGAGATCCTGCTCAAAGGCGACCCCAATGCCCCGGAGACGCTGCTGGCGGATTCGTGGTGGTTTGTACGCTATCGGCATAAACGCGACACCGTTCAAGGCAGCGACTGGGCGGTTATGCAGCCTGATGATTCGCAGTCGGTCAATTACGAATGGGCGGGGGCCGGCAACAGCGACCCCTTCCATGATTATGACCAGAACGGACTTGCGGATTACAAGGCACAGCTTTCCATGGGGTGGATCAAGCGGGTGCTGGACGCGGTCAACCCCTACGAGGCGCGCATCACCGATTTCTCGGGTGAGGCACCGACGACCGTCTCCTCGATGCTCCAGCAGCTTGGCCCGCGCTATGAGGGCGCCGTCGCGCTCAATCCAGACAAGAACGTGATCGAAAACGTCGGCCTGATCGAACTCTATCAAACGATCCTCAACCGGGCTTCGGACTTGAGCATCAACCTGTCGACGCCGGTTTCGACCCCGGCGATCGCCAACGCCCTGCAGCTTGCCTCGACGCGGCTCTCGGACTTCTACACGCTGCTCGGCAACGAGGCGTATGTCGACGCCAAGGACCCCACCATCGGATACGGGTCGTCATCGTCGGAGTATGGTGCCGCCGCGCCGGCCGTCTTCGCCTTCCAGAACCAGACCGCTTCGCTGCTGGAAGAGGAGCTGGATCTTTTGCGCGGACAGGATGACAACATGGCGCGCCCGGTCTACAACCGGCTCTTCTGGAACTTCACCAAGGGCGAAGGCGAGGCCGCCTACGCCATGAACTATGCCATCAGCGACATCACCAAGGACGGGTTCATCAACGAAGATGACGCGATGGCCCTCTATCCGCAAGGTCATGGCGATGCGTGGGGCCACTATCTCACCGCCCTGACTCAGCAGTACAATCTCCTGCGCCATCCCTTTTTCAACTGGGTCTCGCGCGCCGAGTTCTATGCGCTCAACGATGTGGTCATGAAAGTGGATTTTCTGGACGAACGCAAGTTCGCGCAGATCGCCGCGCAGAAAGCGAAGGCCGGCTCTGAGATCGTGAACAACACCTATCGTCAGCATTACGTCGAGGATGAGACGGCGCAGTGGCAGGGCTACACCGACGTCAATCGCGACCGCGCTTGGGGCGTTCAGGATTGGGCGCGCCGCGCCGGACAAGGGGCGTACTTCGATTGGATCGCCGCCAATGCCCTGTTGCCCGCCGAGCATCCCAACGGCACCCTTACGGGCATTCAAAAAGTCGACCGTCGGGAGAATGCCGACATCGCGGTCATTTCCGCCAATCTCAACCAGATCCAGACAACCTTGAATAACGCGAACAACGGCCTGACCCCGCTGGGGGTGTCCGCGAAAGCCGTGCCGTTCGACATCAATCCCTACAGTTGGGATGACGGCGTATTCGGGCGCACGCATTTCGAACAGATCTTTGACCGCGCGCTCAAAGCTTTGGGAAATGCCAAAACGGCGTGGGACACGGCCAATGCCGCGCAAAACAGGCTCCGCGCCATCGCCGTGACAGAACAGGATTTCCGCAACGACGTCTATCAGCAGGACATCGCGTACCGCAACCAGCTTGTCGAGATCTTTGGGCGTCCCTATCCGGGGACGGTCGGCGCCGGAAAATTCTACCCGGACGGCTATCTGGGACCGGATCTGGTGTTTTACATGTACGTGGGCGCGAACAGCACCGCGTACAGCGCGTTCCCGAAGCCGTCCGCGTCGGCCGTGCAGTTCAACAGCGACGGGTCGCTGGCCGGCGGCACATTGAAGGATGTTCTCGACCGCTCCGAATTGCTGAAAGGCACGGAGAGTTACCGCGTGAATGCGAGTGACCTGCTGAACAGTGTCTCGTCGCTGTTCGGCGACCTGGCGAACACCACCGGCAATGCCGCGCTGGCCAAGGCGGCGGACGGTCTGTATGACCGGTCAGCCGCCGATTTCAGCGGGACCAACAACCCGCTGGCAGACCTTGACTTCGAACTGCCCGCGACGGCCAGCATGTACTCGCTTCAGGCCCCCGATGTGTGGGGCGAACGTCCGGCGGTGGGCGAACTCCAGTCGGTCATCGCGGAGATGCTCCAGGAGCAAATCGTGATCTGCCAGACGCTGGGCAAATACAAGGACCTTTGGCTCGACCTGTATCGCGCCATCGACCTGATGACGCTCCAATACGCGACCAAGGAGAGTACGGCCAAGCGAACCCAAGACTGGTTGATTTCCAAGTCGGTCATCAAGACCGTGCTGAGCGCGGCGCAAACCTTGTTTGAAATCGTGGAGGAAACCGGGGAAACGGTGACCCGGACCGCACAAGGCGTGATTGTCGGCATTCCGTCCACGACGCCTACGGTGGGGTTGGCGAATTCGCTCGGCGACGCGTTGGCACCCGTCAAAGCGGCCTCGCTCTCCTTGGCGTATGCGGTTGAGTCCGGCATGGGCTGGGCCGGCGTGACCGCGAAAATCATTGAGTTCGTCAATGAAGCCGCGCTTGAAATCGCGCAAGACACGGTCGAGATGTACAACGCGGACGACGAGCGTAAGGCCGCGTACGCCGACCTGATCGCCGGGATCGATGACGCGCTGGACGACGAGCCCGACCTGCGCGCCGATATCTTCGCCCATGCGGAGCAGTTGCGTTCGCTGGCCGAAAAATACCGCACCCTTATCGCCAAGGGTGCCCTGCTGATGGATGAGCGTGAGGCCTTCAACAAGCGGGTTGCCGCCATGGTGCAGCAGAACCGTTATCAGGATATGACCTTCCGCGTCCAGCGCAATCACGCCCTGCAGAATTACAACCGGCTGTTTGACATCGCCGCGCGCTATGTCTATCTCGCTGCCAAGGCCTACGACTATGAGACGAGCCTGCTCCCGGATGACCCGGGGTCGCCGTCCGCGTTTTACAGCCTGATCAATCAAGCCCGTACCCTCGGTCTGATCGACGACGCGGGAGCGCCCCATCTCGGCGACGGACTGGCCGGTGTCTTGGCGCATCTCGAGATGAATTACAGCGCGCTTGAGAACCAGCTCGGGCTGACCAATCCGCAGCTCGAGACCGGCAAGCTCTCGCTGCGCGCCGAAAAATACCGCATCTTCCCGGACGGTTACGAACCTTCGGGAGACTCCTCCGGCTGGAGCGGTCTCGCGGATGCCGGCGAGAACTGGAAAGATGTGTTACGGCGTGCCCGTGTGGAGAACCTCTGGAATGTGCCGGAGTATCGGTTTATGGCGCGTCCGTTCGCGGACGGCACGGGGGAAGACGGTTCGCAGGCGCTTGAGCCTGGCCTTGTTTTGCGCTTCTCCACCCAAATCTATGCCGGCAAGAATGTGTTCGGCCATCCGCTGGCGGGCGGCGATCATGCGTATGATCCCTCGGTTTACGCCAACCGCATCCGCAAGGTCGGAGTCTGGTTCTCGAACTATCAGTCCTCAGATGTGCTCAACGATCTCGCCATCGCACCGCGCGTGTACCTGATCCCGACGGGCGTGGATGTGATGCGTGTTCCGAATGCCGTTTCGCCGAATCAGATCCGGCTCTGGAACGTCCTGGATCAAGCTATCCCGATCCCGATTTCCGGGATCGATGCGAAACTTCCCTATTCCAGCTTCGTCCCGCTGCTGGACTCGCTCGACGGCCGCATCGGTTTGCAGCGCCGCTTCTCCAGCTTCCGTGCCTATCACGATGCGGGCGACGCGGTCAACAGCGATGAGCTCGTCACCGATTTCCGTCTGGTCGGGCGCTCTGTCTGGAACACGGGCTGGGTGCTCATCGTGCCGGGAAGAATGCTCAATGCAGATCCGGACGAAGGGCTTAATCGCTTCATTGAACAAGTCACGGATATTAAACTGGTCTTCGAGACCTACGGCTTTTCCGGTAACTGAGAAAGGAACCTGTCATGAAACCCCTTCTCACGACATGTGATACCCTCCTGGCGCCGGCCGCATTCAGGCGCCGGACGCTCCGCGCGTTCGCGGTCCGTGCGGCGTGCCTGCTGACGGCTTGCACCCTTCGCGCGGCCCAGATCAGCGAGCCCGCAACCGTTTTTTACGGACAAGTCATGGCGACCGCCGATGTGCAGCCGCATCTGATCACCGAGGGGCGGCTGACGTGGGTGATCCGTCGCGCGGACGGCGTGGACGTCACGCTCACGGCCTCGCTCTTCGCTTACAACAACGGCCTGTATTCCTATCGGCTGGACGTGCCGCATGCGGCAATGGGGTTGGGACTCGTGACGGACCCGGCGAACGTGCCGCTGTCGGTGTACGAGCAGACGCACCGACACCAGAGCGTGACGCTCGACGGCGAGCCGGCCGTTCTGTTGGGGCCTGCCGGTACGGTCTTCACCACCGCGCAGTTGCTGCGTGCCGCGACCTACCGTCTGGATCTCGGTGTCGACCGTCGGGCGGTCGATTCAGACGGCGACGGTCTTCCGGACTGGTGGGAGGAGCGTTACGGGCTGGATATACAGGCGGACGACGCCGGCCAGTGTTTCGGGACAGGCGGAGTGACGGCTGCCGAGGCGTACCTGCAAGGGCTGGATCCCACGGCGGATCACACCGTTCCGGTGTTGAAGACCCGCGAGACGGTCGTCTATGCAGGCGGTTGCACGGCGCTCTTGCTGGATGCCGCCGATCTCGACACGGCGCCTTCCAATCTCCTTTACACGGTGACCGCGTTGCCCTACGGCGGCAGTTGTGTCTTGGAAGCCGACGGCGGTCAACAGACGCTTGCGGTCGGCGCCACGTTCACGCAGGCCGACGTGTTGCAGGCCCGGCTCCTGTATGCGCCCGCTCCGGAAGTCAGCGACCCGGGCGTTCTCGGGCTCGCGCTCTGCGACGGCCAGCATGCGCCCGCTGAATCCGAGTTGAGGCTGCTGCTTTATGAGCCGGCCTTGAATGAGCAATCCCTGCGCAGCGACCTGTACCAGTACGCGAACGCCGGGTTCGTGGTGGCGGAAGGGGATGACGTCAACGTGTCTCATTCTGGGTTGGCGTATGCGTTGGCGGGAGCCGATCCGATCGGCGGACATGCCGATGACGTGCTCTACTGCAGCGCGGGGGCGCAGTGTGCTGCCGGCGGGCCCGGCGCCGACCGGTTTGTGGTGACGGCTTTTGACGGGAACGCCCTTGAATTGACCGACTTCTCCGTTGCGGAGGGGGATGTGCTTGACCTTTCGGGCGTGCCGGTTGTGGATGGCATTCCGCTGCTCAGTGCTTTTTCTTTGGCCGTGTCGGATGGCGCGTACACGATCGCATACGCGGGCGGAACGGTCGCGGTGGGGGCGCTTGATCCTGCGCTGGCCGATCTCTCCGAGCTTGTCTGCCTGGGCTGTGTGCGGGTCCCCGACGGCGTTGTTCTGGAGGCGCGGGTGAGTGTGTCCGCGACGGTCCCGCTGGCATACCGCAACGGCCCCGTGAACGGCCGCTTTACGATCACCCGCAGCGGAAATCCGGACGCTCAACTGGTTGTCGGCCTGCTGGTGACCGGCTCGGCGATGAATGGCGGCGATTATGCGTATATCCCGGATACCTTGACGATCCCGTCCGGCGTGTCGTCGATCGTTATCGACGTATCGCCGTATGTCGTGGGCGGAACCTTGGAGAAGGTGGTGGCGCTGTCCCTGCAATCCGGGACGGGGTACCGGCTGGGCGCGGTGACGCAGGCTTCCGTGACGATCGTGCCGCTCAAGCCCTGTGTGTATGTGGACGCTTTTGAACCGCTGGCGGTTGTGGACAGCGGCGAGCCCGGTTCGTTCATCCTTTGGCGCGACGGCGTGACAGACACTTCCCTGATCGTTAAACTCGCGGCCGGCGGGACGGCTGTCAAGAACGTGGATTACGTGCCGCTCGTCAGCGCGCTGACGCTGTCGGCGGGCGAAAGCGAACGGTTGGTCACCGTGACGCCGCTCGCGGGTGCAACTTTCCCTGACGGCGCTAAAAAAGTGACGCTCGATGTTGCGCCCAGCACGGCCGGCAGTTATCTCAGGGGGACGGCGCTGCCTGCCGAAGTGACGCTCGTGCAGCGGTATGACACGTTTAGCGCGTGGCTGGCGCGTCTGACGGAGGACGGCACGCAGCCGGCCGGCCTCGGCGGCGAGAACGATGAGTCGCTGTTCCGCGTGTATGCGTTCGGCGGGTATCCGGATGAGGGCGGCGACGAGGGTGTGCCGAGGCCCTTGTTGAGAGACGGGCAGTTGGTTGTGAAGGTGCGGCAGCCTTTGTGGCTTTCGGATGTCGCGTACACCGTCAGCGGCTTTACCGATCTGTCCGCGCCGGCAGCCTCGGCGGCGGAATGGAGTGAGGTGGAGGCCCCGGAGGGAGAGCCGAGAGGGGCGGAATGGCACTATTACCGGCTCAACGTCACCGGTCGGCAAGGGTTCATTTCGGTGAAAGCGAGAGCCTTGCAGCCTTGATTCAGGAACGCCGTTTGTCGGACGGGAGGGGTACGGGGGGCGACCCCCAAGCATTTTATGAAAAAAGGTTTTTCAGTGAAGAATGTGGTCAATCATGGCGTGATCGCTGTGTGGGCAGCGTGCATCGTGGGCGTGTGGGTGGCGGGGTGTAAGCCGGCGGACGGGCAACAAGATGGCGTGGGTTCTCCTGTGGTGGCCGAGGTCGGCGGGCGCGTGATCACGCGGGACGATTTCGAAAGGGAGGCCGCGCGCCGCCGCGCCTCCGGCGATCCGGTCGGATCGGTCAAAGAGCTGCTGGATCAAATGATCGAGCGCGAGGCGATGCTAGTCAAGGCAGAGGCCTCCGGCATTGCGCAGAGCGACGTGTTCCGGCGTGAGACGGAAGGCCGCCTGCTCTCGCAATGGGTTGCGTCGACGCTCGCCAAAGAGCGGGACGGCGTGACGGTGACGGAGGAGGAGTTGCAACGCGCGTATGAGGCGAGCAGGGAGTCGGCCTTTACGTCGGCCGCGTTGACGCGCTTGGCCATCCTGTATCGAAAGGTTTCCGGCAGCAACCGTGAGCAGGCGGTGGAGGCGGTTGAGAAAAATCTGCTCGAGGGTGTCGCGATGTTCGAGCGGGACCGCCAGGCGGCCACCAACCAGGGCCGGTTGCCGGGCTTCGGGAAGATGGCTGCCGATTATTCCGAAGATACCGTCACGCGGTACCGGGGCGGCGATTTGGGCTGGTTGAATCTGGATCACGGCGAGCATCCGCGTGTGCCCGGCGAGGTGCTCGCGGCGGGCGCGAAACTGGCGCAGGGCGCCGTGAGTGCGCCGATCCGGGCCGGTGATGGTGTGTATGTGGTGCTGAAAGACGGGGAGCGGGCGGCGAAGCAGATGCCCTTCCAAGAGGCGCTGCCGCTGCTGCGCCGCAGACTCCTGCGCGAGAAACAGCGGGCCGTTGAAGAACGGTTTAAGACCGAAGTGACGGGCTCGGTTCCGGTCAAGGTGAATGCGAAGGAAACCGCCGGTTTGACGGTGCCTCGTTCGGAAACGCAGCCTGCACCGTCGTCCGGCTCGTTGCCGGCTATGCCCATGCGATGATGTGCCGGGAACAGGCGCGGCTGCCGTGATCTCGGCCGAGCCGGCGTGTTCCCTTGGAGATTCGGTATGAAAGCGAAACAGACGGTTCAATGGATCGGCATGCTCTGCCTGCTGGCCGCAGCGGCACGGGGCGGAACGGTGGCTGTCACGCCGGCTTCGAAAACCTATTTGCAGACGGAATTGACGGTCGGAACGCCGGTCTCGCTGCCGATCACCCTGCAGGGATGGGGCACGACCAATCTGACGGTGTCGGCCACTGGCGGCGGGAGTATCTTCGCGCCGTGGGTGTCGCCCTCGGAGGCCTTGCCGCAATCGACGGCGCGCACGCTCTATCTGTACCCGCTGGGAAGCGCCGGCAACACGACGGTGACGGTTACGGTGAACGCAAGCGGTTCGGCGCCGGTCTCCGCCGAGGTCTCTCTGGCCGTGACGCCGATCCCGCTGCTGAACGGGCTCCAGGCCACGGCCTCGTTCAATGAGGATACGCCCTATTCGGACTCCTTTTCAGTGACCTATTGGGGGAGTTCGAGCGCGCTCTCTTGGTCAGCCGTCATTCAGACCGGGGGCGATGTGCTGCAGAGCGCTGTGCTCAGCGGATCGGGATTGAGCCGCACGTTGACGCTGACGCCAAGGAGCAACAAGAACGGGGCCGCCAGCGTACTGGTGAGTGTCGGCGATGGGACGCACTCCGATTCGCAAACGGTGGCTGTGACTGTTGCGGCGGTTCCGGACGCGCCTCAGGTCACGGGGCTGTCGGCGATCCTGAACCTGCAGGAAGATGTGTCGACGCAGCTCGTTTTTACAGTCACAGACTTGGATGAAGGCGATTCCGGGGCAATTGCTTCGACTGCCGCGGTGACCGGAGGTGCCTCTTCCTTGTTTGACACGGTTTCAATCCAAGCGACGACCCTGCATCTGGTGCCCCACGACGACGCGTACGGCTGGTGTACCGTCCGCGTGGTCACAGCGAACAGCTTCTTAACAACGACGAATTCGATCCGGGTGAACGTGCGGCCGGTGGCCGATGCGCCGGTTGTCGCGGCCTGGCCGACGCAGCCGCTGGAGTTGGACGTGGGCGGGTTAAAGATCACGTCGTTGTTCCCTTCAGTGTCCGTGACCGACGACGATCACTTGGCTTATCGCAACGGTACCAGCAACGAGTATTTAAAGGCCACGGTGACGGTCGATAACCAGACTCTGCTGTTTGCGTCTGGGACAGCCACGTCAACGACCAACCTGTCGGCGGGCGCGGTGCCCGCTGCGGTGACGTCGTGGCTGCACGGTCTTTCGCTGTATCCGCCCGAGTCGACCTACGCTCCGGTCGGCACCGCCATCACCAACACGCTGTCGCTCCGTGTATACGGGTTCGGGTCGAATGACACGCTGAGCGTGACCAGCACCGTGCCGGTGATCCTGACGAACCGCAACCACCCGCCCACTTTCATCCCCAGTGTCAATCCGAGCACGATACAGGAAGGGCAAACCCTCACACCGTTCGAGATCAACAATGTCAACGACCTGGACGCGATTCATACGGCGTTCACCCTCGTACTGTCTGTCCGGCCTGAGGATGCCGCGCTGGCCGTTCTCAGCACGCCAGGGAGCCTTTACGGCAATGCATCCGAACTGAACACGCAGTTGCGCAATGTCGGCATTACGGCCATGAGCGGGGTCATGACGACGCCGTCCACCAACATCACGGTCCGCTATGTGCTGTCTGATTCGATCGACAGCGTGACAAACGAGGTGACGCTGGTCATCAGTCAGGCGGCCACGGCGCCGGTGATCAACGGCATCGACGAACTGACCGCCTACTATACGGTCAGTGACATCGAAACCGTGATCCCGTTCCCGAATGTCATCACCTATGACGTCGACCAAGGCGGGCAACAGATGTTGCGTGCTGACATTTCCGTTTCTGATCCCTCTTTGGGCGTGCTGACCGTTGGCGGTGTCGTCGCATCGTCTTTTTCCTTGCTATCCCAGTCCAGTTTGCAGGATCAGTTGCGCAGCCTGATATTTGAGCCCGTGTCCGGCGCGCTTGCGATCGGTTCGAGCGCGGAAGTCGTGCTCGTTCTGACCGTGACGGATGCCACGGGCCTAGCCACAGTCAACAGCCTGACGCGCGTGTTCATCACGGCGGTCAACAAGCCGCCGCGTGTCACGGTACCGCTCCTGCAGCCGCTGCTGCTGCCGCCGGATGTTGACGCGCGGCCGTTTGCCGGCATTCTCGTCACCAATGACGACGTTCATGCGATGACGATGACGCTCACGCTGGACGATGCCGCGAAAGGGACGCTAAGCAACTTGGGCGGATTCTTGTACGCGGGAGGCGAGTACACGATGTCCGGCACGCTCGACGCCATCAACGCGTCGCTGACCAACATCATCTACACGCTCAGTCCGCTCTATGTGTTTCCGCCTGACAATCCGGGCGGGACGCTCTTTACGCTGACGGTCGAAGATTATCAGGTCAAACTGGGCCAGGCGCAGCTCTGGGTGCAAATCCAGGACGCGCCGCGTAATCATCTGGTCACGCGCACGGCGAATGACGGGGCGCCGGGCTCGCTGCTGTTTGCCGTAGCACATGCGAGCAACAACGATGTGATCACGTTTGCCCTGCCAGAATATCCTGCGGTCATTCGCGTGCCGGCCGCATTCGGGCCTATGGTTTTGGCCGCGTCGTTGACCCTCAAAGGCCCCGGTGCCGATCTGCTGACGATCTCCGGGGACAGCGACGGCGACGGGGATGCAGACACCCAGCTCTTTGTGGTGCAGGCGCATGCCGTCTTCGAAGGGCTGACGCTCGCGCAGGGAACGGCCGCTTTCGGCGGTGCGGTCTCGGTGGCGCAGTCGGGATCGTTTGTGTTAAAGGCCTGCGCGATTGTGGATTGCGAAGCTGCGGAGTATGGCGGCGCGATCGACGTGGAAGGTTCTTTGCGCGCCGAAAAATGTTATTTCGCCGGGAACCGCGTGATCGCCATGTCGGGCGGGGGCGGCGGCGCGATCTCGTTCTATTCACCGCATGATTCCGTCATCGTCAACACGACGTTTTCGAGCAACCGTGTCGAAGATGCGGGCGGCTATGGCGGCGGTGCCGTGTATGTGGAACGCCTGAACGACGCGTCCATGAATCTGTCCGTGACGCACTGCACGTTTGCCGGCAATGCGGATGCCTCCGGTCATGCCAGTGCGGTCTTTGTTGTCGGGGGGAACTCGTTTGCCACGCTCAAAAACACGGTGCTGTCCGACTACAGCGAGGTGGACGGCGCGCGCAATATCGATGTCACCGGCGACGGCTGGGTCGTGTCGGAGGGCGGCAATGTGTGCGACGATTCCACGCGCACCGCCTACATGCAGGCCGGGGGGCTTTCGGTCTACCTGCTCACGCATGTGTCAGATCAGACCGGTATGGCGCCAGGCTTGGGCACCTTGACGCAGGAGAGCGGCGATTCGACGCCCTTCTTCCCGCTGCAAATCAACAGCCCCGCGTTGGGTTGCGCGCAAAGCTCCGCCACGGCGGTCGACCAGCGGGAGCGCATGCGGAGAACCGTGCCGGGCGATGCCGGTGCCGTGCAGCACGATGCGGCCGAGCGTGTCGCTATCACGGAAATTCAGGTTTCGGTCGGTGCCGGCGAGAGCGATCCTTTCATCGAGGTGTATGTGCCTCGCGACGGCTTCGAGGCGGATCTCTCCGGCTTCACCCTGTATGTCAACGGCGTGGCGGCGCACACCTTCGGCCAGGGCGATCTCGCGCTCACAAACAGCGTCTACCCGACGCTCGTTCCGGCAGCCGACATACCGGCCTCCTATCGGCTGCGCCCGGGCCGCGGGGTGGTGGTGGTGTTTCCCAAAGGCGCCGTTGCCGACTTTGACGGCTTCTCGCCGTTGAATCCCACACCGGTTGTCCGGGGCTCGCAGGTGTCGGACGCGGCCGCCTTCGCTCAGCTTCTCTCGCCCTACGGCCAGGGCACAGTCATGATCGCCCGTTCTGCCGCTGCCGCACCGGTCGTGGGACATGCGTTTCAGACGGTTTTCATCGACCCTGAGGCCGTCTCGGGCACCAGCCGGCTTGATACCGCGCAGAACTCGATCGCACTGGCACCGCAAGGCCGCGGGTTTGCGTTCCTGCCGCACAGCTCTGTCTGCGCCGAGATGCTGTGCGGATGGCGGGGACGGCCCGTCGTGACCGTTTCATCACTTTTGCTGCAGTCGCCGGGTGCCACCGTCGACGGCCTTCCCTTTGGCGTATTGAACGCGACGCCGGTTGCCGTTGATGACGCCGTCACGGTGACGGAGGACGAGATCGGTTCTTTCTTCGTCCTCGAGAACGATCGGGATGCGGACAATGACCCGATCATACTTGTCGACGTCAGCACAGGCTCCGGACCGGGTGCGGGCGATGCGGCGGCGACCGTCTCCAGCCTCGGGGCGGATGTGACGGTCGTTCCTGACACGAACCCGCTGCGCGGAACGCACCTCATCTATGATCCGCGCCAGGTGGCCATCCTGCAGGCATTGCCGGTGGGCGTGGAGATTCTCGACACCTTCTGCTACGAGATCATTGACATGGGGTCTGCCCCTGTTGACGGCATCCCCGACGGGACACCCAGCAATACCTGGATCACTGCCGTCAACCATCGTCTTCAATCAGGAGCGTCGGTGGTTCTCTCGGACGTTTCCGTCCCGGCCTACAACGGCACGTTTACAGTCGCCGTGATCGATGAGGACCGCTTTGCCATTCCCGTTCCGTTCGCGGGCATGCCGGACGAGCCGGGAGCCTGGCAGACGGACGGGCCGCGTGTTCCCAGCGCACGGAGCGAGGCTGTCGTGACCGTCAAAGTCACCGGTGTCAACGATGCCCCGGTCGTCACGGGCGATGTGTTCACGAATGTGCTGGAGGGGACGTCAGTCCGCATCATGTCGCGGCCGGAACTGGCTGGCGCCGTGTTGAGCCTGTCGGGCGACCCTGTGCCTGTGCCGTTGCCTCATCCCGAGAACCTCATCGCGAATGATACAGACCCTGACAGCGACGATACGTGGCAAACGTTGCGTGTGGTCGGCGTGTTTGGCAGTGTCAACGCGATCACGGATTATGCGGGAACCCCGGGATCGGCACCTGTTGCCGTCACAGCGCCTGCGCATGGCCTGACATCCGGCACGCGCATTTTGATTGCGAATTACGGCGGCCATCCCTCTTACAACGGTTACCACACGGTCACTGTTCTGGATGAAAACACGTTGACGCTGCCGATCCTCTTTGCAGGCAATGACGCAGCGAAAGGCGTGTGGGTGATCCTGGACGAGGATAACCGTTATCATGCGTTCACCGATGCCGGTGCAACGGCAATGCTGACGCTACGGGCGGATCCGCGCGAAGACCATGTGATTTACGACACGGCGGGCTCCTCGTTCATGGAGGGTTTGGCCGAAGGTGAGCTGTTCACGGACCGGTTTTATCAAGCGGTTGAAGACCGGCACGGCGCGATCGGCATCGGCCCGCTGGATGTTGTCGTGTGCGGTGTCAATGATCGGCCGGCGGTGCTGCCCGACCCGGTCGGGCTTGACGTTCTGGAGCCGCTCATCACGCCGGCCACGCCGTTGGCTGCGGTGTTGGCCGATGGTTTGGATCTCTTGTACAGCCTGCCGCCGGTTTCGGGCATGAGCGGCCGTGTCGATGTTCAGGCACTTGATCTGAGCGGAACGCTGCAGGGCATGCTGGTCGTGCCGGATCTCTGGGTGACCGATGAAGACACGCCGATCCTGCTTGCCGCAAGCGATCTGCTGACCAATGATTCGGATATTGACCGGCTTGATCAGCTCGTGGTCGCCGAGGTCGGTCCCTTCAGCCGGATGGGTGCCGCGCTGGCGTTAGCCGGCGGCCAGATCACGTACGACCCCTCGGCAGGTGCGGCGCTCCAGACCCTCTCGCGCGAGGAGCAGGCCATCGACACATTCGAGGCGGTGGTCACTGATCATATGACTGGGGGCACGGTGACATCGCTGGTGGCCGTGCTGGTCGTCGGGCGGAATGACACGCCGGTTGCCCGGCCGGACAGCATCGCGCTCACCGAAGACGAGGCGGTTGTGTTTAATCCTATCCTGCATCCGGCGGCGACGCCCGCCCTGCATGATAGCGATATCGATCGGGATGGGCATCAACCTGACGATCTGCTGACGCTGATCGCGTCTTCAAACATGACAACCGCAGGCGAGGCGCGCGTTGATCTCCTGCCGCTTGAGGCGCGATATGACGCCACCGTCTCCGAGCTTCTGAACCAGCTCGCCGACTGGCAGTCCTATACCGACACGTTCGACTACACGCTGACGGACAACAGCTTCCTGTTCGTCGTGGAGGATGCGTTCTATGTGCCTTCCAACACGGTGGGGCGTGTGCTCGATGTCCTGGCGAATGACCGCGACCTCACGCCCATGCCGACGCCGCTGACGATTGTCGAGGCCGGGCCGACGCTCAACGGCGGAACGGTGAGCATTGCCGAGGGCGGGCAATACTTGATCTATGATTCGCTGATCGGGGCCGTCGGGGATGACTCGTTCCGGTATGTGGTCGAAAGTGGCGCCGGCCTGCGCCGCAGCGCGCGCGTGCAGGTGCGTTCAGTGGTGCCTTCGCTCAACGGCATCCTCTCGGCGGCGGACGATGTGTATGTCGTTGCGTATGGCGAGACCGCCGTTCTGGATGTGCTGGCCAATGATAACATGCTGCCTGAAGGCGGCGCGTCGCTCTCGCTGTCTCCCGCCGTGCTGTGGTCCTCTCAGCCGGGGCAGCCGGTGCTGAGCGGCAACCGTTTTCTGTTCACCGCAACCAACGGCACGGACGTGCTGCGTTTTGCCTATGAGGTCCATGCGGGCGGGCCGTCGGTGGCCTCCGCTGACGTGACGGTTCAGGTGATAGACCGGCGCGGGATGCTTGATGTTCAGGACGACACTTTCAGCGTTGCAACCGACAGCGCGTCGAACACGCTGGATGTTCTGGCCAACGACGTGCTCGTCACGGGAACACGTGAGGCGCTGCGCATCGCGGCGTTGCTGCAGCCGCCGGCGTTTGGAGCGGCCGTGCTCAACGAGAGCGAGACGGCAGTGGTCTATACGCCGAATCCTGGTTTCATCGGGATCGAGCACATCACGTATCTGGCGACCGACCGGATGGGCGGCACCGGCACCGGCGTGGTCTCTGTCATCGTCGGCCAGCCGGACGCGGTGGTGGACTTCTTTACGGTTGAAGCCACCACGAATGAGGTGGTCATCCCGCTGGATGTTTTGGCCAATGATCGTGTGCAACCCTTCTCCGGCGGGGCGATGACACTTGTTTCTGTCGTGCCGGAAGTGACCGCCATCGGCGTCATGCAGGTCAACGGAAACGGTGCGCTGTTGGCTTTCGCGCCCTCGAACGTGCTCGGCCAGGTTGATTACGACTACGTGGCGGCAGACGCCACGGGGCGCTCGGTGACCGGACGGGTAACGGTGGCGACGGTGGCTGCCGGGCTCTACGCGAATACCGACCGGTTTGTTGTCCGTGGCGGCGGCTCCGGCTATCTGCTGGATGTGCTCGCCAACGACCGGAGTTATCCGGACGTCAACAAGACCTATTCGATCCTGAGTGTCGGGGGCGGGGAAGGTGCGCCCAGCGCCGGCGGCAGTGTCAGCGTTGACGGCAATCTTCTCTCCTACACGCCGGCGCCTGGATTTTTCGGCCAGGAGAGTTTTACCTATCTGATGAGCGATTCGGTTGCCACCTGGAGCGCATGGGTCACCGTGACTGTCAGCCGCGGCGATCTGTTCGCGAACGCGGACCGCTTCTCGGTTTTCTATAAACTGGAAAGCGGCGGCACAGGCGCGCGGGCCTTCAGTTTGCCGGTTGTGCTGAACGACCGCATTCACCCCGCTTTGGGACAAACGATTCAGATTTCCGGCCTCGGTACAGGCGTGCATGCGCCGGACGTTTCCGGGGAAGTGAGCGTCGCGGCGGACGGTGTGACGCTCATCTATCGGCCGGGGGCTCTGCCCGAGCCCATCTACGTGGAACGTTTTACTTACGAAATCACGGATGGCACCGAGCGGCGCGCCTCGGCAGTGGTGGAGGTCGAGGTCCGCAACCGCGCGGGCGCGTTGGATGAGCGGATGGGCGATGACGCGTTCACGGTCGCGCGCAACAGTCAGGAGAACTGCTTGGATGTGCTGCGCAACGACGGGGTGTTGCCGGACTCGTCGGCGGGCTGGTCCGTAACCGGCGTCACGGCCTCGGCCTATGGCGGCACCGTTGTTGTGGACGGTATGGGCGTGCGCTACACGCCGCCGGAGAACTTTGTCGGTGAAGACTCTTTCCTGTATGACGTGAACGATGGTTTAGGCGGCACAGGGCGGGCACGCGTGCGTGTTCGCGTCGGCGCGTTGCCCATGCTGCCGGATACCTTTGCCGTCCTCTCGGGGTCTGTCGAAAACGAGTTCGATGTGGTGGCCAACGATGCGCTCGATGATGCGTACACGGACGAATACGCGCTCGCGGACGTGTTCGGCGCAAGCAGCGGCGGTTGGGTCGGCCTGAGTCCGTCCAACACGGTCCTGTACACGCCCGCAGCCGCATACGCCGGATCTTACCCGTACACGGAATCGTTCCTCTACGTCGTGGCCGATGATGCCGCCGGGAGTGTGACCGGATGCGTGAGCGTAACGGTTCACGAGCGGGGGAGTGATTGCAGCACAACATCGGTGACGGTTCATGTTGCCGGACGGAACGATATTCCTGTGCTGCTGAACACTGCACCTAATGCGCCGATCACAGACAAGCAGACCGCGCGGCCTTTTGCCGGAGTGACGGTGACCGAAGTAGATCAGCAGACGCTTGAGCCTGTTGACGTGCTGGTTTGGCTGGATGATGCCGCAAAGGGCGTGCTGCAGGAGCTGGGCGGGTTTGTAGACTTGGGCGGCGGACGGTATGGGTTGACTGCCGTTACGGCGGCGAGTGCTACGGCCCAACTGCGCAACTTGCTGTTCGTGCCGACCGAGAACCGGATCACGGTGCCGACGACGGAAACGACGGCGTTTACGGTGCAGGTGACCGATAACAAGTCCGCGCCGGTTACCGACGCACAGTCCGTCATCGCGGTGACCGCTGTCAACGACGCGCCGGTCATCATCGGGACGCGGTCCGGGCAGACCGTTTATGCGGCAACGCCGATCCGGCCCTTTGCGTCGGTGACGGTGCGTGAGGTTGACGACGAGACGACGCAGCCGCTGGATATCACGCTAAGCGTGGAAGCCCCGGAAAACGGCATCCTCAGCCAGCTCGGCGATTTTGTCTGGGTTTCCAACGGCGTGTATCGCGCGAGCGGGCTCACGGCTGAAGCCGCCACGCTGCAGATGCGTCAGATGGAGTTTCTGGTCGGGCCGAATGTCGTCGCGCCGGGCGCACCGCTGCTCACAGTGTTGCGCATCACGGTGGATGACCGTTTTGCGGAGCCCGTGGCAGACGGCCAGACGAGTGTCCTGGCCGTCAATGCGTACCTTGACACGGTGCAGCCGACCGACGCCGTCTTAAAGCGGAGTTTCGGTTTTGCGGTGGACATCCAGTCGGAAACAGCAGTCGTGGGCGCGCCGGGCACGGCGGTGAACGGCAACGACTCCGGGTCGGCGTTCGTCTACCGGTTGCAGCCCGGCACCGAGGATACATGGGAGGTGTGGCGTCAGTTGCAGCCGGAGACGGTGGACGCGTCGGATAAATTCGGCCACGCGGTTGCGATCAGCGGCGATCTGATTGCCGTCGGTGCCATCCAGGACGAAGTGGGTGGGCTGGCGGTTGGCGCCGTCTATCTCTTCCAACGTGACTTGGGGGGGGATGAAAACTGGGGCTTCTTGACGCGGATCGCCCCGCCCAACCTCCCGGCCG
>JAQUEX010000088.1 GCA_028684935.1 Kiritimatiellia bacterium
GCAACCTGTATGCGCCGCTCTATCCGACGCTGCTCTTTACCGGCGGACCGTTCGCCTATCTCAAAATCGCGGAGGGCTGTAATCACCGCTGCGCCTATTGCGCGATCCCGAATATCCGCGGGCGTTTCCGCTCGCGCGGTGCGGACGAACTTGTGGAAGAAGCGCGCGGCATGGTCGCGGCCGGGGTCAAGGAGATCAACCTGATCTCGCAGGATTCGTTGCTCTACGGCGCGGACCGTCAGGACGGCGCAACCCTGACCGGGCTGCTAAGCCGTCTGGACGCGCTGGAGGGCGAGTTCTGGCTGCGCGTGCTTTACGGCTATCCGGCCGGCGTAACGGATGAGCTGCTGGCGCTGCTCAACAACGCGCGCCATATCTGCCGCTACCTCGACCTGCCGGTGCAGCACAGCCATCCGGACATCCTGCGCGCCATGAACCGCGGCAAGGCGGTCGACGCAATCCAGGAGCTGCCGCAGCGGTTGCGCCAAGCCGTGCCGGGCGTCGTGCTGCGCACGACCTGCCTGGTGGGGTTTCCCGGCGAGACCGACGAGCACTTCGCACATTTGCTGGATTATGTGAAGCAGGCGAAGTTCGACCACCTCGGGGTTTTTGTCTATTCACCCGAAGAGGAGACCGCGGCCTTCGAGATGGCAGACGTGCCCGACCCGGAAGTTGCGGCGTCGCGCCGCGACCGGCTGATGGCGGCGCAGCGCGCGGTTGTGGACGAACGGGCGCGCACCCTCGCGGGCAGCCCGGAGACGGCGCTGCTGCTGCGCCGCGAGCGCCGCGCGTGGATCGCCCGCCTGCCGCGGCAGGCCCCGGATGTGGACGGCGAGACGCACGTGACCGGCGTGCCCCCAGACGCGCGCCCCGGGATGTTCATTCCGGTGCGCGTGACCGGCGGCAAAGCGTATGATCTGAAGGCTCAGGCAATCTAATGGACACAACGTCGTTCATCCAAGACCTGGCGGTGATCCTGACGGCGGCGGGCGCGGTGTCGGCGCTCTTCACGCGCGCGGGCTGGCCCAAGGTCATCGGGTATATCCTGGCCGGTGCTGTGATCGGCAAGTACACCTTCGGCGGTTCGCTGGTGATCAACCAGGGCAGCATCGAGGTGCTCGGCCAGATCGGCGTGGTCTTCCTGATGTTCACGCTCGGCTTGGAGTTCAGCGTCAGAAAGCTTAAGAAGGTGGGGCATGTCATCTTCCCGACCGCGCTTCTGGATATCGTGCTCATGACGTGGGTCGGCCATTTTATCGGCACCAAGGTGTTCGGTTGGGGGTCGGCGCAAAGCCTGTTCCTCGGCGCGGCAATCAGCGATTCCGCGACCACGCTGCTGGCCAAGACCATCCAGGAAATGGGGTGGGGCGCGCGCCGCTTCACCAAATACATTTTCGGCATCACCATCACCGAGGACATCCTGTGCGTCGGCCTGATCGCGCTGCTGACCGGCTTTGTGAAATCGGGCGATGTCCAGTTCAGCGCGATGCTCTACAGCATGGGCGGGCTGCTGCTCTTTCTGACCGGCGTTTCAGTGTTCGGGCTGCTGCTGGTGCCGCGCCTGCTGAACCGCGTGGGCCGTCTGCGGGATGACGAGTCGCTGCTCCTGACAATGCTCGGCATCTGCTTCCTCGTCTCGTTCATCGCCGCGCGGCTCGATTTCAACCTGGCGCTGGGCGCCTTTCTGGTCGGGGTGATGGGCGCGGAATCCGAGCCCTTGAAGCGTATCTACCAGCAGTGCGTGCCGCTGCGTACGATGTTCAGCGCGATCTTTTTTGTCACCATCGGTCTGCTCATCGATCCGGCTCAGATGCTGGCAAATGGGCCGGCGATCCTCGGGCTTGCGCTGGTGGTGATTGTCGGCAAGAGCATCAACTGCACACTCGGCTCGCTGCTGACCGGTCAGGATCTGAAAAACGCCATTCAGACTGGCATCGGGTTGGCGCAGATCGGCGAGTTCGCGTATCTGGTGGCGCTGATCGGACTGACGATGAGGGTGGTCGACAGCTCCCTCTACCAGATCGCGGTCGGGGTGTCGGTCCTGACCACGCTGCTGAATCCCATTTTGATGCGGGCTTCGGATCCATTCTCGGACTGGGTTGAGCGCAAGCTGCCTGCACGCTGGAAGGAGTATCTCGAGACCTATGCCAACTGGGCCGAGCGCTTTCTGCACAGCTCGGCGCCGAGCGACAAAGTGCGCGCGCTGCGTTTGAACCTGACTCTGCTGCTGCTGCAGATGGCGCTGGTGGCCGTGGTCTACATCGCTGCCGGGATGCTGGCGCGGCTGGACTACGTGCGGCTTTCGCCGCTGGTCGATGCGAACAAAAAAATGTTGCTTTGGGGCGCGGCGAGCCTGCTGGCGGTCCCCAATGCGATCTTCACCTTCTTCCGCGCCGGGGCGCTAGGCGTTTCCGTCGCCGAGATCCTGATCCCGGTCAAGGTGCAGGAGACCTCGTGGGCGCTCTCGTTCCGGCGGCTCACGCGCGTGCTGTTCGCGGTCTCCGGAATGATCGTCCTCTTCCTGGAAATCGTCCTGCTGAGCGGCACCATCATGCCGGAACAGGGCTGGGCGCGCGTCATTATGGCGGTGGTCCTGCTGCTGGTCGCAGTGTTCGGCTGGAAACGTTTTTGGCGGCTGGGGGCGGAGTCGCTGGAGACGCTGCGGGGCGTGTTGACCAAGGAGGTCGAAACCGATCCCGCCGAATCGGCGGCCGATCTTTTGGATATTCACACCGAGCGGCTCAACGTGAGGGGGGGCTCGAGCGTGTGCGGACAATCGCTGAGGGCGATCAACCTGCGGGCGCGCGTCGGTGTCAGCGTCATCGGCATCGAGCGGGAAGGCGTCACGCAGGTGAATCCCACCGCCGACGCGACGCTTGAGGCCGGCGATGTGGTTCTGGTGCTGGGCGACGACGATCAGATCGAACGGACGCGGGTGCTGCTGGCATGAGCGTGTCGTGTGCCAGCGGATGTCGGCTCGCCGCCGCGCGGCGCGGGGTGGCGGTCGTCTGCCTGCTGCTGGTGCCGGGGGTGGTGGGCGCGCGGCCGGAGACGGATACGGCTGTGTGGCATCTGTCCGGCACGCGGGCGCTTGATCCGATACGGAGCTACGCGGTGCTCGCGAGCGAGGCGACGATCGCGCGGCCGGAGTGGCGTCGCGTGGTGGACATCCTGTGCGCGAAATATGAGGCTGAAGTCGTGCTCTATCCGGCCGGGCATCCCGAGCTGGCCTTGCCCGGACTGCGGCGGCTCTTCCCGAATTACGCCTGTTTCGTTGAACCGCCCGAGACTTGCGGGCGCGGCTTTGTCTTGGCGCTTCACCGGTTGACGCGCCGGCTTGATGACGATCCGTACGGAGATCTGCTCTGGGGCATTCTGACCGGTTACGCGTCCGACGATGCCGCGCGTGTGGCCGCGCTGCGTGAGCCGTTGGTCATCCGGCGCGGCGCGACCAGCATGGGGCCGGATCTGCTGCAGCGGCTGGATGCCGGCTTCGCCACAAACGAGAACGCGCCGTCGGACTTTTGGCAGAAGCCCGCCGGCAATGCCAGGGCGGCGCACCGCGTCGTGGCACCTGATGCCGCGCGCGCCCTGGCGCAGGCATTCCGCGAGATGCCGGTCGATGTGTTTTACACCAGCGGCCACGCCACCGAACGGGACTGGCAGATTGCCTACAACCTGCCGGGCGGCGCGGTGGTCCATGAACACGGCACGCTCTGCGCGGTGAGCGCCGACAACACGCGCCACCCGTTTGCATCGCCTAACCCCAAGGTCTATCTGCCGGTGGGCAACTGCCTGATCGGCCACATCGACACACGCGACTGCATGGCCACCGCGTGGCTGCACAGCGGGGGTGTCGCGCAGATGATCGGCTATACAGCGGTGACGTTTTACGGGTACATGGGGTGGGGGACAGGCCTGCTGTTCGAGGATGGACGCCTGACCCTGAGCGAGGCCTTCTTCCTGAACAACCAGTCGCTGCTGCATCAGATGGCTCGGCGTTTCCCGCACGCGCTGCAGACGCAGCCCGGAGCGGAAGACTACCGCAGTGTCGGCGCATTCCGCCAGCGGCACCCTGTGCGGGCCCGCGACGAATTGGGGTTGCTTTGGGACCGTGACGCCGTGGCTTTTTACGGCGACCCCGCCTGGGCGGCGCGCTATCCGGCCGAGGGCGCGGCGGCGGAGGTGGTGTTGACGCGGCAGGGAGAGCGCTGGACGCTGACTGCGACCGTCCGCCGGGCCGGTGTGTGGGAAGATCCGAAGTGGGGCGGCCGTCCGCTGGCCGTCCTGCTGCCGTTCCGTTTGCGCGATATCGCCAACGTGACGTGCGTGCCGGCCGGCGAGGCGTTGGTGACCGACCGCTTTGCGTTGCTGCCCGTGTCCGGTCGACGCAAGGCAGGCGATCGCTATACGTTGACCTTTACGGCGAGGTGAAGCCCCTTTTCATGGGCGAGATCTCCCCTCATCCGTGAAAGGTTGAACTGGAAACAGACGGTCGAGTGTGGTTAAATAAACCCCTTTTCATCTGGGGGGGCGGCTTGCTCCGGCCCGTGAAGCGTAAGGTTGACACATGAATTTGATTAAAACGATTTTTGGAACGAAAAACGACCGTGATTTGAAGCGGATGCAGCCGCTGGTCGATCAGATCAACGAATTGGAGAAATCGTACCAGTCGCTGTCGGACGATCAGCTCAAAGCCAAGACCGCCGCTTTTAAGGAGCGCGTGGCAAAGGGGGAGTCGCTGGACGATCTGCTGTGCGAGGCGTTTGCCGCAGTGAAAAATGCCTGCCGGCGGCTGTGCGGCACCTCGCGCGAAGTGTGCGGGCACACGTTGACGTGGGACATGGTGCCGTTTGACGTGCAGCTTATCGGCGGCATCGTGCTGCATCAGGGCAAGATCGCCGAAATGCAGACCGGCGAGGGCAAAACGCTGGTGGCAACGCTGCCGCTCTACCTCAACGCGCTCTCCGGACAGAATGTGCGCTTGGTGACGGTCAACGACTACCTGGCCCGCCGCGACGCGCAGTGGATGGGGCATGTGCTGGAATACCTCGGCCTGACGGTCGGCTGCATCCAGAACCACATGAGCCCGGCCGAGCGGCGCGAGCAATACGCCTGCGATGTGACCTACGGCACCAACAGCGAGTTCGGTTTCGACTATCTGCGTGACAACGGCATGGCAGTCGAGCCGGCCCAGGTGGTGCAGCGCGGGCATTTCTTCGCGATCATCGACGAGGTTGACAGCATTCTGGTCGACGAGGCGCGTACGCCGCTGATCATCTCCGGCCCGGCCGCGCACTCCTCGACCGCGCAGTACGTGGACCTGAAGCCGCGCGTCGAGCGGCTGGTGCGCGAACAGAACGAGATCTGCAACCGCTTCATTGCCGAGGCCAGGAAGGCGTTGGAGGCGAACGACGACGAGACGGCGATGCGCAAGCTGTATCAGGTGTATCACGGCATGCCCAAGCACAAGCAGTTTCTGCATATGCTTGAGGAGCTCGCGGTGCGCCGGCTGCACGAGCAGGTCGAGAGCATGATGATGACCGACATGCGCAAGGAGGAGGCGCGTGACCTGCGCGAGGAGATGCTGTTCGCGATCGACGAGCGGACGCGCGAGGTCGCGCTGACGGACCGCGGCAACGAGACGCTTTCGCCCTCTGACCCCGAGATGTTTGTGATGCCCGATCTGGTGTCGGCGCTCTCCGCGCTGGACGGGGACGCTGCGCTGAGCGCGGATGAGCGCGCCAAACGCCGCCAGCAGATCCAGGCCGATTTCATGATCCGCAGCGAACGCGTGCACAATGTCGACCAGCTCCTGCGCGCCTACTGCCTGTATGAAAAGGATGTGGACTATGTGGTGCAGGACCACCACGTCTACATTGTGGACGAGTTCACGGGGCGCATTCTGCCGGGGCGACGCTGGAGCGACGGCCTGCACCAGGCGGTCGAAGCCAAAGAGGGCGTCGAGATCGAGCGTGAGACCCAGACGCTGGCGACGATCACGATCCAGAACTACTTCAGGCTCTACAAGAAGCTGGCCGGCATGACCGGCACGGCGGAGACCGAGGCTTCGGAATTTCACGACATCTACAAGCTCGACGTGGTGGTGATCCCGACCAACCGGCCGGTGCGCCGCATGGACGGAAACGACCAGATTTACAAAACCCAGCGCGAAAAGTACAAGGCGATCATCGGCGAGGTGGAGCAGCGCCACCAGCGTGGTCAGCCTGTGTTGCTGGGTACGGTGACGGTCGACACCTCAGAGGTGCTGAGTCGCATGCTGCGCATGGCGAAGATCCCGCACAATGTGCTGAATGCCAAGAACCATGCGCGCGAGGCGGAGATCGTCTCCCTGGCGGGCCAGCCCGGCGCGGTGACCATCGCGACCAACATGGCGGGCCGCGGCACGGACATCAAGCTTGGCGAGGGCGTGGTCTGGGTGCCGGAATCCACGATCAAGTCGCAGGTCAAGCTGGAGGATAAATACGACAACGGCCACAAGGCGCTGCGCGAGCTGCTGCTCGAAAAGCCTTGCGGCTTGCATGTCATCGGTTCTGAACGGCATGAGTCGCGCCGTATCGACCGGCAGTTGCGCGGGCGTTGCGCGCGCCAAGGCGATCCAGGCTCCTCGCAGTTCTACATCTCGCTGGAGGACAGTCTGATGCGCTTGTTCGGCTCGGACCGCATCTCCGGAATCATGACGCGCCTGGGCATGCAGGAGGGCGAGGCCCTCGAACACAAATGGCTGAACCGTTCGGTCGAAACGGCACAGCGCCGTGTGGAGCAGCAGAACTTTGCGATCCGCAAGCGCACGCTGGAGTACGACGATGTCATGAACAAGCAGCGTTCGGTCGTGTATGACCTGCGCGGCGAGGTGCTGATGTCGGAGAGCGCGCATCCCCAGATTCTGGATGTGTTCAACGACCTGATCCTGACGCAGTGCGAGCGCTATCTGACCTCGGCCAAAGATGCGGAGCCGCAGGAACTGGTCGCCTGGGTGACGGAGACCTTCCCGGTGGCCCTGCGCGTGGAGGAGATCGCGCCGTTCAAAGGCGAGCCGGAGAAGGCGGCGGAGGTGGTGTACGCGCGTGTCACGGAAGCCTACGAATTGAAGTGCTCGGTGGAGGATGCTCAGGTGCTGCCGATCATGGAGCGGTCGGTGTTCCTCAGTTGCATCGACCAGCAGTGGCAGGACTACCTGCGTGCGATGGACGAGCTGCGGCACGGCGTAAACTTGCGGGCGTACGGTCAGCGCGATCCGCTGGTGGAGTACAAGCGCGAGGCCTTCAGCATGTTTGAAGAGCTGATGACGAACATTAAGACCGAGGTCGCAACCTCGGTCTTCCGCGCGACCACGCTGCAGAACTTCCAGCGGATGATGTCGGCCGCGCCGGCGCATGTGCAGACCGTGCACATGGACGTCAATATGCTCGCGGGCGGTACGCAGCCGCAGCAGGAGCCGGAGCAACCCGGCAAGAGGCCGCTGTCGGTGGATGTGCCGGAATCGGCGGTGGCGGGGTTTGACGCGATGATGCAGGCGTTGGAACGCGCCGAGCGTGCGCCGGCAACGCAGTCCAGTCTGCCGCACGCCGGCGACGCTCGGAGTGTCGGGCGCAATGATCCGTGCCCGTGCGGCAGCGGCAAAAAGTACAAAAAGTGCTGCGGTCAGGGCCTGTAGGTCCGGGCCGTTCGCGTCACTTGCTGCTGAGGGCGCGCCGCAGGAGCGCCTCGGTGTCGTCGAGCGCCGGGTCGGCGTCGAGCGCGGACTGCACCATTTTGCGCGCCTGGTCCTGAGGGAATCCCAGTTGGCCGAGCGCCAGAATCGCGTCGCGCAGCATCGCGTTGCGGCTCTCGTTCCCGGCGACGCCCGTGCGGCCGGCAAAGGCCTCCAGCGGATCAACCTTGTCACGCAGTTCAACCACGATGCGTTCAGCCGTCTTTTTGCCGACCCCGTGTACCGAGCTGATCCGCTTGATGTTGCTCTCGGCAATGGCCGCCGTCAGCTCCGGCACGGTGAGGCCGCCGAGCACGCTCAACGCCAGTTTGGGGCCGACCCCGTTGACGTTGATCAGGCGCTCGAACATCCGTTTCTCCTCCGCCTGGGCGAACCCGAACAGGATCTGCGCGTCTTCGCGGATATGATGGTAGGTTAGCAGGCGGCAGGATGCGCCGGTGGCAGGCAGGCGGTCATAGGTGTTCAGCGAGATGAACACCTCATAGCCGACACCCTGGACATCCAAGGTGGCGGCTGAGGGCGTCTTTTCAGCCAGCGTGCCGTGAAGGAAGGCGATCATAAGGAGCTCTCAACGTTCAACGCTTACCATTCAACGCTCAATGCTCAATGCACACGGGTGCTTCCCGGCGCGCAACGTTCAGGCGTCTTCTTCCCGGCGCGGGGCATGGGTGAGCACGTAACGTTCGGCTTCGGTGCACCAGAGCCCCTTGTTGCGTCCGCAGATTTCGGCCAGTGCCGCAAAGTAGGGGTCCTTCTCGCCGCGCGCCCCAAAATCCTCGATCGCCGTCATGGGCATGGAGACATGGGTGTAGACCAGCTTTTTGCCGCCCGGGATATTGGGCAGGTTTTGGGTGGTCTCGGCAACCGAATCGATGCCGCCGACATGCGTGATCATCACCGAAGGCGTGATCAAGCCTTGGGCCGCATAGTTCATGGAATCCTGCAGGTCCTGGGTGTTGCCGCCCGACGAACCAATCACGTGATGGCCCATGTAGTGGACGTCATAGAAGTTGATCGACGCCTTGAAATCGACTTTCGCCGGCCCCGCGAAGAAGTTGAGGCATCCCAGGTAGGCAAGCAGCGCGGACCCTTGCTCGATCAAGGCGGGGACGGGGGCGAAGACCATGACGTCATCATACCCCTGGTTGTTGTTGACGGCCTTGATGAACGCGACCGGGTCATCCTGGCCCGCCGTGTTCACGTAGTGAAGATCGACACCGCAGCTCGTGGCGTGCTCGACCGGGAAGATCTGCGCGGCGCGGTCCAGGCGAGCTTGGTCGATATCGGTGATCACGAGACGGCCGGGACGGTGTTCGGGGCCGTGCAGGGCCAGGTCAATGGCGCTGAGGCCCATCGGTCCAGCGCCGGCGAGGATGACCATGGAACCGCCGTTTTTAATGCCCATCTGATGGTTGTACTCGCCGGCTTTGAAGTGATAGCTGCAGCGATACGCGCCGACGATGCAGGAGACCGGTTCGGCGATCGAGGACTTGTAATAGGCGTCGCCGTCGTAGGTGAGCAGACAGTCAAGCTCCAGAACTTCCCGGGGAATGACGATACGCGTCGCATTGCCGCCGATCCAGCGGAACGAATAGCCGGGCGCCCAGTGTTCATGGCCGGGGATGTTGAGCTGGGGCTGCACGCCGTATTTCTGGCCGACGCGGAATTTATGCTGCCAGTTCTTGCCGACCTTCAACAGCTTGCCGCAGAATTCGTGACCGAGGATGATCGGGTTGACGTCGATGTCTTTGGGCACGCGCTTGTGGCCGGCACCTTGAATCGTCGCCTTGTAATCCGACATGCAAATGCTGTTCGTGACGATATCGGCGAGGATCTCGTCGTCCGTGATTTCAGGCAGGTCGAAACGTTCCAGCCGCAGATCATTCGCTCCATAGAGCCGCAGTGCCAAACTCTTCATCTGAATCGCCTCTCAGTAAGGTAGTAAAGAACTTCACCATACCGTTTTAAGCCCCGGCACGACAAGGCTAAATTACGGTTCGCCGCTTTACGGCGTAACCGGGGTGTGATATTTTTGACGACGATTAATGTGGGAGTGACAGGCCCGGTCGCGGGCCGGGAGGATGGACATGACACGACGCGGATTTTTGAAGGGCGCGGCGGTGGCCGCTGCAGCGCCGATGGGCCTGGCGCGGGCACAGACGCCGGACACGGTGCGCCTGCATGCGTTCTCGAAGCCGTTGAATTGGCTGGGCTATGATGATTTGGCCGAGGCATTGGCGCAGGCGGGGTGCGGCGGCATCGATCTGGCGGTGCGGCCCAAGGGGCACGTCGAGCCGGAGCGGGTCGAACAGGATTTGCCGCGCGCCGTCGAGGCCGCGCGCAAGCAGGGGCTTGCGGTGCGGATGATCGTGACGGCCATCCGGGCGGCCGACGAGCCGCTGGCGGAACGCACGCTCAAGACCGCGGCCCAGTGCGGCGTCCAGATTTACCGCATGGGGTATTTCGCGTATGACCACGAGGTGGGCGTCGAGGGCACCATCGAGCGCTTGCGGCCGCAGACCGCCGCGCTGGCCGCATTGAACCGGCGCTGCGGTATCACGGGGTGCTATCAGAACCACTACGCATGGAACGACACGCTGTTCGGCGGCTCGGTGTGGGATGTCCATGCCGTGCTCAAAGGGCTCGACCCGCAGTGGATCGGCTGCCAATACGACGTGCGGCACGCAGTCGCCGAGGCCGGCGGTTCCTGGGGCGTCGCGATGCGGTTGATCGCGCCCTACATCCGCAGCGTCTGCCTCAAAGATTTTGTCTGGGCCAAGAAAAAAGGGGGCTGGGTGCCGGACGATGTTTTCGGCGGCGTCGGACAGGTGCCGTGGGGACGTTTCCTGAAATTGATGAACACGCTCAAGCTGGAGGTGCCGGCCTCGGTCCATTGCGAATGGCCCCTGTTCACGCCGGAAGAGGCCGCGCTGCCCGAGGGCGAGCGGCGCCGGATCGCCGTGGCGAAGATGAAGCGCGACGCCGATTTCTTCAAGGCGCAGTACGCGAAGGCCGGGGTGAAGGCGGGTTGAGGCGCAGGTGGCGGAGGCCCGGGCGTCGGTACGCCTGCGGCCTTGCCGCACAGGACGAAAGTGACAGAAAGGGCAGGCGACCATGACACGACGCGCGTTTCTGAAGGTGGCTGCAATGGGGGCCGCGGCTACGTCGGCCGGCGGCTGCGTGACGTCCGGCGGGGGCGCCCGTCCGTGCGCCCGGCGCATCACGGTGGCGGACACCGGGTGCGAATTTGAGCGCGAGCCGCTGCTGCGCCCGTTCGGTTTCAAAGGCGGCTACCTGACCAACATCTGGCAGAGCGCCGCGATGATCCGCAGCACCGGCGGGCAGCGCGGCATCGGCATCTGCACGCACAGCACGCTGTGGAGCGACGCCAAGGTCTTCGCCGAACATTCTGAGAGCGCGGGGAATGCGCTGATGTTCGCGATGACGGCCCATGCCCTTCGCCTGCTGAAGGGGCAGACGTTCACCGACCCTGTCGCGCTCAACGACGCCCTTTTTGAGGAGGTCTACCGCTACGGACGTCAGATCACGCGGCATCCCAAGCTGCGCCAGACCTTCGCGCTCAACGCGCTGGTGGGCGTCGACAACGCGGCGTGGCTGCTCTACGCCAAGGAAAACGGCCTGACGACATTCGACGCCTTGATCCCGCAGGCGTATCGCCCGGCTCTGGCGCAGCGCCATCCAAAAGCGGCCTCGATCCCGTTGATGGCCTACGCGATCCCGATCCCGGAGATCAAGCAGGCCGTGGATGACGGCTATTTCTTCATGAAGATCAAGATCGGCCAGCCCGGCACGCAGCAGGAGATGCTGGCCAAGGACATGGCGCGCCTGAGCGCGATCCATGCGGCGCTCGAAGGGAGCCGCACGCCGTATTCGGCCAGCGGCAAACTGCCGTATTATTTTGATGCGAACGGGCGTTACGAAAAGAAAGAGACGTTGCTGCGTCTGCTGGACCACGCTAAAAAAATCGGCGCGTTCGAGCAGATCGCCCTGATCGAGGAGCCGTTTGACGAAGAGAACGAGATCGACGTCCACGACATCCCCGTGCGGCTGGCCGCAGACGAAAGCGCGCACACGGACAAGGATGCCGTGACCCGCATCGAGATGGGCTACCGCGCGATCGCGCTCAAGGCGATCGCCAAGACGCTGAGCATGACGATGAAGATCGCGCGCGCCGCCCACGACCGGAACGTGCCCTGTTTCTGCGCCGACCTGACCGTCAACCCGATCCTGGTGGAGTGGAACAA
>JAQUEX010000389.1 GCA_028684935.1 Kiritimatiellia bacterium
CATCGCCTCGTGAACATACGCCGGATAACAGCAAAAGGCGTCGTCGATCTTCTGTTTCGTCCCCGCGCAACTGGTGACAAAACAGGCGAGGTTGACCTTCTGCCCGTACTGGATACCGTATTCGAAAAGCTTGTCCATCTTTTCGAAATGATAAACGCCCTCCCGGGTCTCGAAGGCGTCCCAGCCCGGACGGGTCATCGAATTGACGGAGTAATCGCTGACGCGCACCGCATAACGGATGAGGTTCGTCACGCCGTCACCGGGGCCGCCTCGCCAAATCTCCGTGCCGGCCCCGGCATTCTGAATCGCCCCCTGCTCAACCGTGATGATCTCCGGCGCAAACGTCGTTGCCTTTGCAGGCTCCTGCCTGAACAACGCGCAGGCGGACACAAGCGACAGACACAGCACCCCTGGAATAATCAATTTCCCCATATTCGCAACCCCCTTAACAGCCTGCACAAACCAGACTGACGGACATTTTGTCTTTAACTTTAAGGGTAATCGGTTGGTGGCAGGGGGGGGGCATGTGTGTGCGAGGAGAATCGGAAGGCGTGGGATCTGGCCCCTGTTGGTGTACCGGCTTTAGCCGGCTGGTGCTGGCCAGGCCGACTGAAGTCGGTACACCAGCCTGTGCCGCCCCGCTTCCGCCATTTCTCGCGTTCGCCTGCCGCATCCCGGCCGCCAAACGATTACCGTTCTTGGTATTACAGACTACTAAACTCAGAAAACCGAAATCAAGGTCCCGCTGAAATACTTGACCCCGAGAACATTCTGTCCTTGATCCACTCTTGCTACCGCGCGCACGCCCGGCAGCGTCTGCCCGTCCACCGTCACCGTCACCTGCGAAACGTCGACCGTCGAGGGCGTGCGGATCAGCGGGAGCATGGCATCCAGGTCGCCGACGGTGTAGCCGGTCAACGCGACGGTCAGCGGGCCGTCCGTCGACAGGCTGTCCGCCTGAAGCGGCGTGACCGCGCCATCCGCTTTCGCGCGGGAGACCACCGCGTTGCCCGCCAGCTCCAGGCTGGAGACGGCGCCCGTTCCGGCGAGCGCCGCCCCAGAGCCGATCGACAAGGCCCCTGACGTCAGGGTCAGCGTTCCGTTCACGGTCGACACCCCCTCCGCCACCGCGAGGGCGTTGCTCGCCACCAGCGTTCCCGCCAACACCGAAACCGGCCCCGTCGCCGTCCGGGCCGCGGCCAGCGTCAATGTCCCCGCGCCCTTCTTCGTCAAGCTCCCGGCCTGGCCGGTCTGATTCTGAAGCACCGACCTGACGGACACGTTCTTGCCGTCTGTATCCAGCACCAGCCCGTTTGTCGTCAGGCACACCTCGTCCAGCACATCGATCACATTCGACAGCGACGTCGAAGCCTGCAGCGTGCCGCCGTCACACAGCAGGCCCGCATGCGCCGTAACGTCATTCGAGACTTTATAAATCCTGCGGCACCGCAGCAGACCGCTCCCCGACAGCGTCAGATCCGCAACAGCCCCTGCCGCAAACCCCATAGGCACATCGGTGGCGGTTTTCACAGTCCCGCCACTGATCGTGACCGTGCCGACCCCGTTCGCCATCGTCCCAACAGAGAGAGAACTCGTCATATTCACCTCCCCGCCCGTACAGGTGAAGCTTCCCTGTCCTTCCCGCCCGACTTGAAAAGTTGTCCCTTCCAGTCTCCCGCCGGTCACCTCCAGTGCGCCTATACCTCCCGCGTAGTACCCCACATAGAGATACCCATTAAATACGGTCAGCCCTTCGCTGACTGACAAGGTGCCCCGTCCTTGCCGCCCGACGATAGAGATGGCGCTCTGTGCGCTGAGCACGTTGGTTCCGCCTGACACCTCCAGCCGACCGTCAGAGCCAGGCATATGCCCAACATAATGATACATGGATGATGAAGCAACCGAGTTCGTGTAGGTTCCGCCACACAGGGAAACAATTCCGGTGCCGGTATAAGCGACGATCAATTGTCCTGAGTGGGTCACCCTGTTCAAAGCCGGGTTCGCGCCCCCGTTCAATACGGCATGGATCCCTTCTACTTGTAACGTTGAACCCACATTGATCGCCATATCCGTCGCGATCCAGATCCCGTTCGTCCGAACCTCCGGAAGATCGGTGCCAGCGGATAAAGTAAGTTTGTTACTGACATTCAGGAAGCCGTTGGTCAGTACGATCCGTCCGCCCCTGCCGCCAAGCAAGGCGTAATCATTGAGCAACGACCACGTCTTCTGGTCTAGGTCAAAAGTCGCATGATGCCCGTACAGGGGTGCGCGCGCGATTACCTTGTAATTGGTGATGCTCTCGCTGAAGTAGATCCGCCAATCGCGGGTCGTCCAAAGATCAGTAACGTAAAACAAGGTATACAGGGTATCGTCCGTGCCGGGCAGATACGAGCCTTTGTAATCACCATAAGCCCATGTGTTCGAAGAATTGAACTCGTTCACGGTCGGGAGGTAGACAAACGTCTTAAAATAGAGATTTGTCCCGGCCGCCCGGCCGTTCAGAACCGCCAACGACAACAGCGCAAACATGACACACCTTTTCATCTGTTCGCCTTCTTTCGCTCGTTTGGCCTCACGACCATGAAACAACCACTCACGAACAACGGCACACACACGGTTCCGCAACATGATGATGAGCATTCCCCGCTCAACATACCAGAGCCATTTGCGCAAAAAACACCGAACCTTTTGCGCGGACCGTAATCGGCTGGTGGCCGGGGTGCGGCAGACGAGCGCGAAAATGGCGGAAACGGGGCGGCACAGGCTGGTGTACCGACTTCAGTCGGCCAGGCCCGCAAAAGCCGGCTAAAGCCGGGACACCAACCAACAGCCCCATGACCCCGCCGCGCCCGCCTGCCGCACCCCGGCCGCCAA
>JAQUEX010000390.1 GCA_028684935.1 Kiritimatiellia bacterium
GGCGCAAGGGGCGTTCAAAGAGGCCGGCTTTAAGGTGAGGGCGGTCCGATGATCGCACGGATGCTGATGGTCGCGGCGCTCGCCGGATGCGCGGCGGCCCGCGAGCAGCCGGGCGTGGTCTGGTGGTCGGCGCCGGTCGACCCGGGGGAGAGCGTGCTGGTCCACGGCGGCGCATGGGGCACGAATCCGGTGGTCGAAGCCGTCGCGCTGTCCGACCGTTTTGTTCGCTCGCCTGGCGCAAGGCCGGATATCGACTTCACCGGCGCTCGCCGTATCGAGCCGTTGACCGTGACGGAAACGGGCCTCTGTTTTGAATTTCCGAAAACGGCGCGCGCGGGGCTGCTGGCCTGCCGCGTCGTCTCGGACGGCGGCGTGTCGGCCTCCTTCATCGTCAACGAGCCTGCCGTGTGGTGGCTGCATGGCGATTTGGGCGCTGACGCTTCGCCAGGCGGCTGGTTGCGCGTCTTCGGGCGGTGCCTGGACCGTGACGGCAAGGCGCGGGCCGTGCTGCAGGATGCAAAGGGCCGCTGCGTCGAACTGGCGCTGACCCGGCGCGATGTCTGGTCGCTGGATGCGGCGCTCGCGCCCGACCTGACGCCGGGGGTCTATGCCGCGTATGTGCATAACGGGCGCGGCGGGCGCGACGGCTGGCGGACGGCGGGTCAAGTGGAGGTCCGCCCGTACCGCGAAGTGTGGCGCGATGAGGTGTTTGATGTCACCGCGTTCGGCGCGGTCCCCAATGACGGGCTGGACGATACGCTCGCCCTGCAGGCCGCGTTGGCGAAAGCGGCGGAGCGTCAGGGCGGGATCGTCCATCTGCCGCGCGGACGTTTTCAGTGCAACGCCACCTTGCGGATTCCGCCGCGCACGCTGCTGCGCGGCGAATCGCGGGAGACGGCCCAGCTCTATTGGCCGGACTGCGAGGAGCCGCCCGAGGCTCTGATCGAGGGGACGCACACTTTCGGCGTGGAAGATCTTTTTATCCATGCCGGCAAATACCGCGCCGGCATCGTCTGCAAAACCGAATCGGCGGATCGGCATGAACTGGCGGCCTCGAAAGAGGTGCTGGCGCACGACATCACCATCCGGCGCGTCCGGTTCAAATTGATCATCGACCAATATCTGCTGAAGAACACGGTCGAGTACGAGAAGCGGGCCTATTTGCCCGGCAACGGCATCGTGGTGCGCAACGCGCGTTTTGTGCGTATTGAAGATTGCGACATCTATTGTTCGAAAGAGGGCTCGAGCACGCTTTTCTTCGTGGTGTCCGGCGACTATGTGCGCATAGCCAACTGCCGCATCAACGGCAGCGGCTGGGCGGTGGTGGGCGGCGATAAAGTGATCTTTGAGAAGAACGACGCCTACAATTGCACCTACAGCATCGCGCCGATCTCGCGCAACCTGTATTGGGGCGGGAACCGTCAGCACGATCTGTTCACCAACAACCGGGAGGCGATCACGCACGATGGCGCAAGCGTCGCGTTTCGCGACACGGTGGGCGCCGCATGCGACGGCACGCGCATGACGCTGCGGTTCGGCGCCGAGAAACCGGGCTACCGTCATGGCGCGCCGTTCTGGATCGGACATGACGTGCAGATCATTGAAGGCAAAGGGGCGGGACAGACGCGCCGCGTCGAGTCGATCACAAATGATGTCGACCTCGTGATCGACCGGCCGTGGACAATCCGGCCGGATGAGACCTCGCGCTTCGTGGTCGCGGCGGAACGTCGTCGGCTGCTGTACGTGGATAATGAAACCGAAGACGCATCGATCGCGATCCAACTTTACGGCGGAGTGACGGAAAGCGTTCTGGCGCGCAACCGCAGTGCGCGCGCCGGCGGCTTTCGCGGGTTCGGCATGGTGTACGGCACGATCATTCCGCTCTGGTTCGTGCAGGCCATCGAAAACGAGGTGACCGAGGGAAACGGCTACCGCGGACCGGGCAACGAGATCCCGCCGCAAGACGCCGTGATCGAGATTGCCGATCATGGCAACGCCCTGACCTTGACGCGCTCCTGCGTGATCCGTCGCTGTGTCGCGCACAATAACGCGCGTATCGTCATGGCCAGCGCGAACGGTCTGGTCGAAGGATGTACGGTCCGTGATGCGGATCAGGGCATCGTCTCCAGCGGCAAACACGTGAAGAGCGTGCTGCTGCGCGGCAACCGGTTCGAACGGGTGACGCGGCCGCTGCAGCCGCTGGTGGCCAGCGAGGCACGGCTCCATCCGGCTGAACGGGTGGCGGCCCTGCTCGCCGGCGCGCGATGCGTGCTGGGCGCGCGCTGCCCGCAAGCATGGGACGGGTTGGACGCGCGCCTCGCGCGGCTGGCCGCGCTGCCGGCCTGCCCCGCGTGCGATGCGGAGGCGCAGGCGGTGCTGCTGTCCGCCTTGCGCGCGGTGTCGGATGCGTGCGGCGGCCAGGTGCTCGACGGCGCGCTGGCCGATGCGCTGCTGGGCGCGACTGTCAAGGTCCGTGACTGGGATGCCGGCGTGACGCGGGCCCTGGCAGATGCGGCGTCGCGCGCGGTCGATCTCCCGCTGGAAGTGACCGCAGCGCGCGGCGCGCCGTCCACGTTCTGCCGCGTGGACGTCGATCCGGTTGAAGGGTGGACCTTTGAGGCGGCGGAGCAGACGCTCAAGCCGGGCGGAACGGTGACGCTCGCAGTGCGTGCGCAGACGGCGGCCGGCCCGAAAGGGTTCTTCGCGCTGCCGGTCGTCTGCTCCTTTAGCGGCGATGGCTGGCGTATTCGGACACGTCACGCGCTGCCTCTGTTGGCCGAACATCGGCTCTGCCAGTGGGTGGCGGCCGGGCCCTTCGAGGGCGCGGTGCCGAAGGGGTCCGGCAACCGGCCCTGGCAGGTGCTGACCA
>JAQUEX010000391.1 GCA_028684935.1 Kiritimatiellia bacterium
ATGATGGCGTTGTCGGCGGTGAGCGTGAGCGCGAGCGGGTGTTCGCCGTCAAATGTGAAGGGCGTCCACCAGATGGCGGTCGCCAGCCCAGAGACCCCCGTGGCCCGGGGGTCTTTGACTTTTTGCAGCGCGCAGAAGAGGTAGTCGCCCGGGGGCATGGCGAACTGCCAGTTCAGCGGGCCGGTCATGGCCTGCGACCGGATGCGGAAGTGCTGCTGCATCAGGGTTTCCAGGAAGCGCACCGCGCTCAGTTCCGCGCCGCGCGCGGCGTTCTGCTTGTCGCGCTGCGAGGGGCTGACGGTCGGTGAGACGATCGTGCCCGAGCGGCGCGTCGTGACGCGCGGCACGCCGTGGAAGAAAACATCTGCGGTTTCGGCGTCGACGCGGTTGGCGAGCGCGGCGTACTTGGCGCGCAGCACGTGCAGGTCGCGCTCAAGCCCGGGCGAGTCGGGCGCGATGCCGATCAGCGGGAGCTGGCTGATGCGGTCGGGATGCGCGAGCGTGACGGTCAGGAGCGGCGCGACGCGCGCGAACGTCATCTCGGCCTGGCCCAGGCGGATGGAGGCGCCGTTGGTTGCAGCAAAAGGTCCGTAGACCGCGTTGGTGGCATGCGGGGCGGTCAGCGTGAAGCCTCGCCCCTGATCGACGAGGTTCAGCAGATACGCGGCGTGCGGCGGACCGATGCGGGCGTGGTGGGCCAGCGGGTAGGGGCCGTACCGGCCGCCGGTCCCGAAGGTCAGATGGAAGCGGATCGGCTCGCGGACCACCGGCAGTGCGGCCATCACGAGGTCGCCGTCGGCGCGCACCGGCGGCGGTGCCAGCACGACCGGCGCTTCGGGGGCCGTGTCAAACGTCACGCCGCCGCGCTGCACGCCCAGTGATTGTGCCGCGAGATGCAACGCGGGGCACCCGAGGCAGCAGAGCAGCCAGATGCGCGCGTGGTTCATGGCGGAGCCTCCCGGTTATTTCTTTGCGGATATCGGCGTGATCAAATGCAGCTTGAACGCGCAGTCGGAACGGAAGGTGGGAACCGGAACGGCAAGCTGCTTCTCTTTGCTGCGCACATCGAAGCGGCGGACCGATTTGCCGGTGCGCGTATCGTAGAATTCAGCGCGGTAGATGCCGGGGGTAAAGCCCTCGACCGTCACCGTCAGGTGTTCGCCGACCGGCGGTTCATCGCCCTCGCGCGGGAAACGCGCGGGGTAGATGTAACCGCGGGCGGCATCCGGCGATGCCGTGCACACGGCGTCAAACCGTTTGGCGGCAGTCGCCTCGCCTTTGGCGTCGGCGCTCAGCGTGGCGGGGGTCATTTGCGAGGCCGGATTGCGGGGGTCCACGCCCTCCATGAAGGCCCGCACCGGCGGGTAACGCGTGTAGAGGTTGTTTTCGTCGATCACCTGCCACCACCAGAACATCGGGATGCCGGCCAGCGGGACGCAGGCGCCGGACCAGAGGGCGGCGTGCTGTTCGATCATCAGGTTTTCAAGTCCTGTGGCCATGGCCGACCCGCCGAATTCAGTGATCAGGATCGGCTTGTTGTAGGCGGCGCCGGCTTTGGCCGTGCCGACCACCAGATCAATGATGCGTTCCGGCGTGTCGGGATGGCGGTTGTTGTAGGCGTCGAGCGGATTGAAATCCATCTCGGTCATTTCGCAGAGCACGGGATTGAGCAGCCGGTAGTCGTTCGAGACGTGGGCGGAAACAAGATGGCCGTACGTATCGATGCTTTTGAGGTAGGCGCCGAGCGTGCGGCACCACTCGACTACAGAGGGTTCGAAGTGGGTCTTGTGATGGGTTTCGTGGCCGGTCAGGTTCAGTTCGCTGCACAGTTCATATCCGAAAACGACCGGCGCCCAGCCCCAGCGGGCGTGGGTGTAGCGGCAAAAGCGGCGCTGCATCTCGATCGCGCGGGCGTCGCTGAAGAATTCGAGCGGAGCGTCCAGCCAGCCGCCGGGCGTCTTTTTGTTGTACGGGTGGAGGTGCCATTCGGGGTCGCTCCAGGTGCTGATGCGGCCGTGATAATTGAGCACGAGATTGACATAGATGCGGTGCTGAATCGCCAGGTCGATCACGCGGTCCAACTCCCAGGCGTTGCCCATGTGGTAGTCATTGGCGCCGTGGTAACCGCTGACGCCCTCCGTCCATTCGATGCCCAGCGACCAGGCGCTCATCCAGATTTCGGCCATGTTTTCGCCGGACTCCTGCATGCGTTTAAAATAGCGGCGGTAGGCGGTTGAGCCTTCCTCCTGGCGCAAGACCCACGGGAACTTGTCATCCATGCGCGCATCGGTGGCCGAACGCGTGTTGTGTCCGATGGGATAGAAGAGCGAGCCGTCGTCAAACTCGAAGTAGCGGCGGTCGGTGCGCGAGACGCGCACAAAGCGCAGCGCGTCGGGCGCCGGCGACGCGGCGGTGAAGCGCAGGGCATTGGTGACAACGGTCTGTCCGAACGCGTCGCGCGCGTAGAACGACACGGTGTGCGCGCCCGGTTCACGCGGGCAGTAGCGCACGCGCCACTCTGGCAGGCCGTCCGGCTCAACCGGTTGACCGAGTTCATCTTCAAGCCGGTAGTGAGACTGGTAGTAGAACGCATGAAGCGTGTTGGTTGCGCCGGAAGGGGTGATGACCGTCGCGCCGGCGTCGATCTCCGTCGGGTCGAACGGATTGGCATAGCGGTCGGGCAGCGTGAAGCCGGCTTCATACAAGGCGTAAGCGCGCGGCAGGCGGGTGAGCGAGCGGGATTTGGTGATCACCGGCGCGCCAGCGTGCGGTTCGGTCGTGAGCGTTGCCGACACCAGGACACACTTTCCGGTGAAGGCTGCATCCGCAAAGATACGGAAACCGACAGACTGCGGGTTCACGCGAACC
>JAQUEX010000089.1 GCA_028684935.1 Kiritimatiellia bacterium
ACACCCCACAAAACAAAAAAGCCGCCGAAACCTTGATTTCAGCGGCTTTTCCGTCAACCGGATATGGTTGGACCAGTGGGACTCGAACCCACGACCCCAACATTAAAAGTGTCGTGCTCTACCAACTGAGCTATGGTCCAATACGTCAAAAAAGTCTTGAGAGTTAACCAAATTATCGGCCCGGTGTCAATTGACCATCACACAGAAATTTTGCTATTGTGGAAAGACACAGGAGCAAGGAACCGCGTATGACGTTGATTGAGAAAATTGTCGCCAGCCCCCATGACTATACTCTGGATGTGGAAACATTGGGTGAATGCAAGATCGACTCCCCGATCCGGAACCGGGAGTTCATCGATCCCGACGAGCGTATCCTCATCACCGAGAACGTCAAACTGCTGCACGACGCGACCCAGCATCTGGGGATCACCCCGTCCTTTGAACGGGCCGGCCCCCACCAGAAGATTTTTCACGATCCGTCCTGGAGCCGGGTGGGCATCGTCACGGCCGGCGGCCTCTGCCCGGGGCTGAACCATGTGATCAAGGGACTGGTCGAGATCCTGATGTTCGATTACGGCATCAAGACGATCTACGGCATCCGCTATGGCTACGCGGGGCTGATTCCGCGCTTCGGCTACAATCCGATCATGCTGGATACCGACAAGGTCGACACCATTCACGAGCACGGCGGCACGATGCTCGGCTCCTCGCGCGGCCAGCAGGATACCGGCGAGATCGTAGACGCGCTCGCGCGCATGAACATCAACATCCTGTTCTGCATCGGCGGAGACGGCTCGCTGCGTTGCGCGCACGACATTTCCGAAGAGTGCCGCCGGCGCAAGCTCTCTATCAGCGTGATCGGCATTCCCAAAACAATCGACAACGACCTGCATTTCGTGGGGCGCAGTTTCGGCTTTGAAACGGCGGTCGCCGAGGCCACTCAGATCATCCAGGCGGCCCATACCGAGGCGAAGGGCACCTTTAACGGCATCGGGCTCGTGCGCCTTATGGGACGTGATTCGGGCTTCATCGCGGCCTATGCCACGCTGGCCAACCCGGTCGTCAATTTCTGCCTGATCCCCGAACTGGACTTTGAGATGGAAGGCCCGCACGGACTGCTCGCGGCGCTCTCGTACCGCTTCGACCGCTACAAGGACCACGCGGTCATCGTCGTGGCGGAGGGGGCGGGACAGCGCCATATCGCCGCCGAGCCCGAGCGCCGAGACGCATCGGGCAATATTCTGAAGAAGGACATCGGCGAATATCTGCGCCAACGCATCACCCAGCATTTTAAAACGAATAAGCGCGAGGCGTCGGTCAAATACTTTGACCCCAGTTACACCATCCGCAGCGTGCCGGCCAAGGGAACCGACGCGATCCGCTGCTACATGCTGGCGCGTAACGCGGTGCACGCCGCGATGGCAGGCCGCACGGACTGCGTGGTGGGCAATCAGGACGACTGGTACACGCTGGTGCCGATCCGGCTGGCAACCATCGAACGCCAGAAGGTCAATCTCAACAGCGACCTCTGGCGCGCCGTGATGGACGCGACCGGCCAACTGCTCTATTTTGGCGGCGAGAGCAACGGCTTCAACCGCAACGGCGAGACGGTGCCATGAACGATACCCCTACCCAACCGTCTCGGCGTTGTGCGGTCATCGGCATTGTCGGCCGGACGAACTCGGGCAAATCGACGTTGCTCAACCGTATGGTTGGTGAAAAAGTCAGCATCGTCAGCCCCGTGGTGCAGACCACGCGCAACACGATCCGCGGCATCCTGACCGAAGACCGCGGCCAACTCGTCTTTCTGGACACCCCCGGCCTTCACAAATCCGAAAGCACGCTCGGGACCCTGATGAACCGCATGGCTCGACAGGCCTCGGCAGGCGTCGATGTCCTGCTCGTGGTTTTCGACGGCGCGAGCCGTCCGCATCTGGAGGATGACGGCTGGATGCGGCGCGCCCTGTTCGCCGAACAGCCGGTGATCTTCGCGCTCAACAAAAGCGACCAGTCTCCATTTTACGAGGCCGCCTTCCTCGACCTGTGGCAGGCCATCCAAGCCGAAAAGCAACATCCCCGCGAGGTGTGCTGGGTGAAAACCTCGGCCCTGCATCCTGCCGGCGCGGTTGACCTGGTCGACCGCCTGTATGCGTTGGCACGCCCTTCGGACGGTTATCTGTTCCCGGAGGATGTGGTGACTGACTATCCGCGCAAACTGGCGATCGCCGATGTGGTGCGCGAAAAATTCCTGGCCCGCCTGCATGACGAACTTCCGCACGAACTGGGTGTCAAGGTCGACCAGATCGACGAAGCGCCCGGTGCTTGGGAGGTGTCGGTCACGCTGCTGGTGTCGCGCCCGTCGCAAAAGGGTATCGTGATCGGACCCAAAGGCCGAACGCTCAAATATGTGCGGCAGTGCGCCGAACCGGAACTTTCCGAAATGTTCGGCGTCAAGGTCACGCTGGCGCTCTGGGTCAAGATCGAAAAGAACTGGATGAAGAACTTCTGGCTGCTGCAACAGATGGGCTACGCAGGCCAGTACTGAGCTTTTTTGGCGGGCACACACAAACCGCATTGACTTGTCTGACAGAGGTGACTAAGCTTACAACCCATGTATTTCTAGGTGAGGTGATTTTATGGCATGTCTGACAGTTTTGGATGGATCTTTGAAGGGGCAGCGTTTCAATCTGGAGCAGGCCATGACGCGCGTGGGGCGGCGCGAGGGCAACGACTGGGTGCTGCAGGACGGGTCGATCTCCGGCACGCACTGCGAGATTGAAAAAACCGACGCCGGCTTCCTGCTCCGCGATTTAGGGTCCACCAACGGAACAAAAGTCAACAACGTCACCATCAAAGAGAAGAACCTCTCGCGAAACGACATCATCCTGATGGGTGAAGTGCCGGTGATGATCGAGGGCGACGATGTCCCGCAATCGGAGAGGCCTGAACCCATCGCCGTGCCGCGCACGACGATCATCATTCAACCCAAGCGCACCCTCGAGACACCCAAAGAGTTCGGCAAAAAATCGAACACCAACAAGGTCTGGGTGGTCGTCATTGTCGTGCTGGTGCTCGTGATTGCCTACCTGCTGGTGCAACTCTTGACCGGAGGGGGCGCTGCGACGGCGGGCTGAGCGCGCCTTGGCGTCACAGCATCCACGGCAGAACCTGCTCTTTGGTGAGTGGAGCAATGCGCTGTTCTTCGGCTGTCTCACCGCGCATGATCCGGATGGTAACGACAGGACGGTTGCCGCAGTCGGCATAGGCCGCGCACAGACCGGCCGCCCGCGTGATGCTGGCGTCATCGCCCCCTCCTGTGATCAAAACCGTCGGCCCGGGCACATCCACGGTGTGCAGCAGCACATCCACGGAGGAACGTTCGGCTTTTAGAGCCGCATTGTCACGCGCGTCGCGTCCGACCACGCACTTCACGCCTCCGGGCAGCCGGAAGTGGCGACCGCGCAGCAGCAGCCTGACCAGCCGTTCCTCGCCAAACCCCTCGTGGCCGCGCAGATCGGACAGCTTGCGGCAGAAGCCTTTTTCAGTCAACAGGCAGCCGCCGGCCGGCGTCGGATAATCGGTGAGCCCGTAGCGCTCCGCCAACTCGCGCTGCGGCTTGCGCGACCGTCCGCTCAACCCCAGCAGACGGCTCCGGTCCACCACCCCCTCTTGTTCCGGGACCGTGGGCTCCAGCAGCAGCGCGCTCAAGGGACGCAGCAGGCGACCCGCCAGTGCCGCATCGTGCTCCACAATCGCCAACGAACGCCGGTTCTGCGACATCGGCCGCTGGTTCAACACTTCGCCGGTCGCGACAAAATCAAATCCCATCTCTGTCATCAGCGCACCCGCGCGCTGGATCATCCGCGCGTGGCAGTCAATGCAGGGATTGAGCGCGCCGCCAAATCCGTGCGGCGGATGCTCGACGAGATCAAGGATATCGCGGGTGAAATCCACCACGTGCAGCGGCACGTCCAATTGCAGCGCTGCGTCACGCGCCGAGTCCAGCTTGAAAAACGGGCTGGCAAACACCACGCCCTCCACCTCCAGACCCTGCTCGCGCAGCACGCACACCGCCAGCCGGCTGTCCAAGCCGCCCGACAGCAGACTGAGTCCGCGTCCGCGCCGTTCATCGCCCTCACGCTTCTGCTCGTGCGCCACACTCTCCACCGCGTCAACCCCTTCCGCGCCCGACACGCGGGCCTTTCTTTTCCAAAACCAATCCGTTATGCTGAGAAAACAAGTCGAGGAGAATACTGGATGTCACATGCCCTGTCGATCATGAACCCGCTTGCCATGCTGGCTTGCTGTGCCGCGCTGGCCCAGAATGAACTGGCCGTGAGCCCGGTGAGGCTGCCTGGCGCCTCGCTCGACACCTCGCTGCGCAACGAGGCGGACCGCGCCGTGCGTCAGTCTGCGCGCTGGCTGGCCGCGCGCCAGCAGGCGGATGGCGCTTGGGGCGTGACGAACCGTCTCCGGCTGACCGCGCTCGTGGTGACGGCGCTCGCCGCCTCGTCCTGTCCCGAAGGCGACGACGCACGCACGCGAGCCACGCTCTGGCTGGGCGGCACCGCCGCCACGCCGCTGACATCGCTCGGCGACCACGCCTGGCGGCTGCTCGCCCTCTCCGTGTCGCTGCCAGACACGCCCGGACGTCACGCCTACCTGCATAATCTCGCCAGTCGCGCACCGTCCGACACCGCAGGCGCGTCCGCAGAGGACCGCCGGCTATGGCGCGAAGCCCTGCTCCACGCAGGCCAAGAAGCGCCGCCGGCACCGGAGGCGGAGGATGAAGAATCGCGTGCGCTGCTCGCGCACGCCGCCGCCGCCTGGCCCCCTGCACTTGACGGCACGCGCGCGTTATGGCGTCTTGCGCGGCTGATCAATCGCTCGGCCGGCGGCCAGTTGCTGCGCGGCCAGACGCCTCTGGACTGGCGTAATCACATGGCGAGCCGCCTGATCACCGCCCAAAAAAACGACCCGGAAGGCGGCTGTTTCTGGCCGGCGGCCGATCCGGACCGGCAACTTGCCGAAACCGCGTACGGTATCCTCGGCCTGCTTGAATTATGAGTTCCCCCCCCATTTTTTTATTTGTCGAATCTCTCACGCTGCTCTATAATTTCCGCATCATGAATGAGTGTTTGAAAACAGGGGGTGGGGTGCAACCATCATGAGCAAGACACTGCGTGTTGGAATTGTCGGTGGCGGCAATGATTCGTTCATCGGCGCCGTCCATCGTGCGGCCATTGAGCAAAGCGGCCGCATGGAGCTGGTTTGCGGAGCCTTTGGCTCTACGCGGCAGAGCTCTTTTGAGACCGGCAAGCGTCTCAAGCTGCCCACGCGGCGCTCGTACGGCACCTACCGCGACATGTTTCGACGCGAGGCGAGCCTGCCTGAAGGCGAGCGCATGGATTTTGTCGCGATCCTGGCACCGAATGCCATGCACTACCCCGTGGCGATGTCGTCGATTGACGCCGGCTTTTCTGTGTTCAGCGAGAAGCCCTTCACCTGCAACATGGACGAGGCCCTCAACCTGACGCGCAAGCAGCAGGCCAGCGGCCTGGCCTACGGTATCGCCATGGCGTACCAGGGATATCCCATGCTGCAGACGGCGCGGCAGCTCTTGCTGGAGGAGAAGTCAATCGGCACCATCCGCAAAATCGTCGCACGCTATCCGCTCGGCTGGCTGGCGCAACGCCTTGAAACGGCAGGCAACAAACAGGCCGGCTGGCGTACCGATCCGCGACGTTGCGGGCCGGCGGGCTGCCTGATTGATCTGGGCATCCACTGCTTTTATGTGACGGAATGGCTCTCCGGACTCGCTGTCAGCGAGGTGTGCGCCGACCTGCGGCCGACTGTGCCTGGACGCATCCTCGACGACGACTGCAGCGTCCTCGCGCGCTTCACGGGTGGCGCACGCGGCGTCTTTCTGGCCAGCCAGATCGCCACGGGGCGCCACGACGGTCTTTCTGTCGAACTGATGGGCGACCGCGGTGCCATGGCCTGGTCGCAGCGCGAACCCGACCGATTGCTGCTGCGCGACGTCGACGGGTCAGAACGGCTTCTGACCGGCGGCAGCGCCGCCACGGGCATGCTTGCGGGCCCTGGCCCCTTTGGCAGCGACAGCGCCTACATTGCCGCGCTGGCCGCCACCTACAAGGCGTATGCCGACTACCTGGACGCCGTGACCGCCAAGAAAGGTGCCGCCGCGTCAACGCGCGGTTTCATGACGATCGAAGACGGCCTCCGCTCGGTCGTTTTCGTCGATGCCGTTTTGAAAAACTGCACCGTGCCTGAGGACCCCGCACCGCCGCCGCCGAAATGGACGCCTGTGGTCGTGCCGCCGATCCCTGAATTGTGAGGCAACGCGCGACGTTTACGCTGCCATGCCCGTTCCCGTTTACGCGCTTGAGCCGTGTTCATTTTCTGTTATACTGTATCCATACTAATTGGTGTTGAGCTTATCGGCGCGACGGCTTGCCTGCCGGTTTTCGCCTGCGGCTCGATCTAGAGGGAGACCCGATGAAACTGTTGAATCTGAACCGCCGTCACTTCGTGAAGTCCGCCACCGCCGGCGCCTCGCTCGCCGCCCTGCCCAGCATCCTGAAAGCCCAGCAAGCCCCGTCGCAGAACGTCGCCGGCGCCAACAGCCGGATCAACGTGGCCTGTGTCGGCTTCTCAGACCGGTTCAAGGACGCCCTGCTCCCCTCTTTCATCAAGTCAAAGAACGAGCTGAACTTCGACATGGTCGCGCTGGCCGACCTCTGGAGCCAGCGCCGCACCGAAGGCAAGGCCCGGATCGAAGAGAAGATCGGGCATGGCATCGACCTTTACAAGAGCGATGAAGAGCTCTACGAAAAGGCGAAAAACGTTGACGCCGTGATCATCTCAACGGCCGACTTCCAGCACGCGCGCCACACTGTGCATGCTGTCACCGCCGGCAAGGATTCCTACACCGAAAAGCCGATGGCCGAGGATATGGACGCCGCCAACGCCGTGCTCGATGCCGTCAACGCGGCCCGCAAGGCCGGCAACCGCGGCGGGGCCGTCGTGCAGATCGGCTCGCAACGCCGCAGCGGCAACGCCTACCACATCGCCAACGACTACATCCGCTCCGGCAAGTTCGGCGACATCACCTATGTCGACCTCTGCTGGAACGTGAACCAGCCGCGCCGCTGGCGCCGTCCGGAGGCGCTGGTCGCCAGCCTCAAAGAGGCCGACACCGACTGGAAGCGCTGGCTGCTCGATCGACCGATGGTCGCTTTCGACCCGCGCAAGTATCTCGAGTTCCGTCTCTTCTGGCCCTACTCTTCCGGCATTCCCGGCCAGTGGATGTGCCACCAGATCGACACCGTCTCCTGGTTCACCGGCTTTGACTTCCCGCGTTCGGCCATGGCGGCCGGCGGCATTTACGCCTGGAAGGACGGCCGCCAGAGCTGCGACACCTTCACCACGATCCTCGAGTACGGCCCGGAGAATGATGCGTCCAAAGGCTTCCAGGCGGTCTTCAGCTCGCGCCAGACCAACTCAGCGCGCGGCAACGTCGAGAAGTACCACTCCGCGATCGGCACGATCGACCTGATCAAGGGGACCGTCTCGAACGAAGGCGTTGAAAAAGCCAAGGAGGAGACCAAGAAGCTCGCCGAGACTGAGGTCGCCTCGACCGCCGCCAACACCGGTGCGGGCGGCATGGAAGTCGCCCACATGCGCAACTGGATGGAATGTATCCGCTCGCGCAAGCAGCCGAACGCCCCGATCGAGGCCGGCTACAGCCACGCGGTGGCGCTCATCATGTCCAACGCCTCGCTGCGGACCGGCATGCGGGCGACCTTCGACCGCGCGCTGCGCCAGGTCGTCGCCGGCGGCAAGGTGTTTAAAGGGTATTGAGATTCGCAAGGCTCTTTGCGCAGGGGACCGGCATGAGTCCGGTGCCCCTGCGGGGCCTGGCATTGCGGAGGATACTGATCATGCGCCTCTCACGGAGAAGCTTCATGCAGCACACCGTCTGCGCGGCGGCCGCGGTTTCAACCTGCGCCGCCCGCGCTGCCGACCGGCAGGGAAAAATCCTGTTCGGGGTTTGCGCAGGTCCTGACAAGGCGGAGCGGCTGAAGGCCATCGGCTACGACTTCATCGAAGGCGGCGTCGGCGGCACCTTCAAGCCCACGATGCCAGACGCCGAGTACGAGGCCGAATTGGCCAAGCTCAAACAGTCGGCATTGCCGTTCCGCTCCTGCAACGGTTTCATTCCGTCCACGTACCGGCTCACGGGGCCCGAAACCACGCACGACACGGCGCTCGAGTATGCGGTCACCGCCTGCCGGCGCGCCGACCTGCTCGGCGTGCCCTGCATCGTCTTCGGCAGCGGCGGCGCGCGCAAACTTCCGGACGGCTTCGATGCCTCGAAAGGCAGAGAACAGTTCATTGATTTCTGCAGCAAGCTCGGCGACCGCATTCAGGACCTGAAGGTCACGATCGTTTTGGAGCCGCTCAATAAGGGCGAGACCAACCTCCTCAATTCAGTGACCGAAGGCATCGCGTATGTGGACGCGATCGACCGCCCGCGCATCCAGCTCCTGGCCGACTTCTACCACATGATGAAGGAAGACGAAGGCCCCGACGCGATCCGCAAGGCAGGTGCCCGCATCCGCCACTGCCACATCGCCGAACTCGAGGGCCGCAAAGCCCCGGGCACCAAGGGCGAGGACTTGAGCCGCTACTTCAAGGCGCTGCATGATATCGGCTATACCGGCGGCGTCTCCTGCGAATGCGGCTGGCCCAAAGAGAATGTCGAGGAGGCCTGGAAAAAGGCGCTCGCGACCATGCGCCAGCAAGCCGGCGTGTAGTAGAGGAAGAACGCTCAACTCTCAACGTTCAAGTGGGAAGAATTGTGAATAAATTTAGAGCTCCGTAAGGTTTTACTTGAGAGTTGAGCGTTGAACGTTGAACGTTGGGAGTTGAACGTTATTTCAGGTTTTACTTGGGAGTTGAGCGTTATTACCCTTTCCAGTTTTTCGCCACCCAGCGGCGAAACCGCCCGAGTTCTCGGTTTGGGTGAAAGGCATCTTAATTTTGTTTACGAAAAGAAACGATATTGTTATCTTTTGTATATGAATTTTGAGGAACTAGTGAAGCTTACGGGTGAACTGCCCTGCTTTGACCTGCCCCTTGTCGTTCAGGCGACGGACGATTCGCGTGAGTCCGTCCGCGTCCAACTCTCCCGCTGGATGGCGCAGGACCGGGTGATCGGTCTGCGGCGCGGCGTGTACACGCTGTCTGAGACATACCGCCGCGCGCCAATGATTCCGGTTGCCCTGGCCCGACACCTCTACACCCCTTCATACTTGAGCGGACTCTGGGCACTGGGCTATTATGATTTGATTCCGGAACGGGTCGTTTGGCTGACCAGCGTGACGCCACGCGTGCCGCGCCGATTTGAGAACCCGTTCGGCGTGTTCGACTATCAGAACATCAAGCAGGAGGCCTTCTTCGGCTACCGAACTGCAACGCAGAGTGGTGCCGAAATGCTGGTTGCCGAGCCCGAGAAAGCGCTGTTGGATCATTGGCACCTGACCGCCGGGGAGTGGACTGCGGATCGTCTCGCGGAGATGCGTTACCAGAACTCGCACGGGATCGACGCCGCCCGGCTTCAGACATACGCCGTACGTTTCCGTAGCCCACGTCTCGTACGGACGGTTCGGCGGTGGCTGAGTTTGGCGGCAATAGCGGACGAAGGGACGGTGACACTATGAAAGAACAGGCTCTTGCGTTGGCACGCGTGGCGAACGATCCCGGAATGGCGGCCCATCGACTGCGTGAATACCTTCAGGCGTTTGTGTTGCGCTCCTTCCACGAATGCGAGGCCTTCCGTTCACTGGCCTTCATCGGCGGAACCGCCCTGCGGTTCCTGCACGGTCTGCCGCGCTTCTCAGAGGATTTGGATTTCTCACTCGTTTCACCGGATGGCTATGACGCCAAGGCTTGGCTGCTTAAGGTGAAGCGGGATCTGACGCTGGCCGGGTTTGAACCTGATGTGACATGGAACGACCGTAAGACTGTAAACACCGGCTGGGTATGCGTGGCCGGCATCCTGAAAGAAGCGGGACTTTCGGATATGCCCGACCAAAAGCTCGCGATCAAAGTCGAGATCGACACGCGGCCTCCAGCGGGAGCGCATTGCGAGCGCCAAGTCGTCACCCGCCACATGACCTTCCTTATCCAGCATTACGACCTGCCGTCGCTGCTGTCCGGCAAACTCCACGCCTTGATCTGTCGCAAATACGCCAAAGGCCGTGACTGGTACGATCTCATGTGGTACCTCTCACAACGGCCGCCGGCCGCCCCCAACCTCCCACTCCTGCAGAACGCGCTGGATCAGACGCAGGGCCAAAAAACCTGCCATGCAAACGATTGGAAAGAACTGACGAAAGCGCGGTTACAATCGTTCGATCCCGAAACGCTCGCGGCGGATGTCCGCCCCTTTCTGGAGCGTCCACAGGACGCCGCGTTGCTGACCTCGTGGTTGAACGTCAGCTTTTAAATCAGAACTGGAGTATCATGCGGAAAGATCCTTTCCATCTCGCGGATGATTATGCGCGCATGCTGGCCGATCCGCCTTCCGCCGTTCTCGAGTCCGGCGTCCCCTACCGCTCCGGTTTTCATTGGACCGAGCGCCATCTTCAGTGCCTCTGGTATGACGAGCACTACCGCCCGCCCTGCTTTCCTCTGCCCGGCGGCGAAACCGTCCGGATCCTCCATCCGGGCGAGTGGAATCTAGAGGCCGGCCCAGATTTTCTCAACGCCACGCTCTTGGTCCAGCCGGGCGACCGCTGGCTGCACGGAGACATCGAAGTGCATGTGCACCCGACCGATTGGGACGCGCACGGCCATCAGGCCGATCCCGCCTACGAACGCGTCGTGGCGCATGTCACCTGGTTTGCAGGACCGCCGCCCCGCTCGCTGCCCGCGCACGTCTTGCCGCTCGCGCTCGCGGAACCGGTCGCGTCCATGCCCGGCCTCTCGCTCGATGACATCGACCTGAAGGCCTACCCGCATGCCGCGCTGCCCGCCACGCCGCGCCCCTGCGAAGCGCGGCTTAAGAATGATCCCGACCGTGCGCGCGCCCTGCTCGCCGCCGCCGGACACTACCGGCTTCAGCTCAAGGCGGCGCGTCTCCGCGCCCGTCTGGCGCAGACCGGCGACCGCCACCAGCTCTTCTACGAGGAGGTCATGGCCGCGCTGGGCTATAAACACAACCAGACGCCCTTCCGCCTGCTCGCGCGCCTGCTGCCGGTCGCCTCACTGGGCGTGTCTCGTGAAACCGCTTACGCCCGCCTGCTCGGCGCCGCCCGGCTGCTGCCGCAGCCTGAAGCCGCGGCCGACCCCGAAAGCGAGCGCTTCATTCGCACGCTCTGGGATCTCTGGTGGCGCGAGTCGTCCGCCGAACTGCCGGACGGCGTGACGTGGCGCCTGCACAATCTGCGCCCGCAAAACGCGCCGGCGCGCCGGCTCGCGGCGGCCGCCAGCCTCTTCAGCGGCATGTTCACCGTGCGCCACGAACTCGACCGCCTGCCGGCGGTCGGCGGCGCGGCGTGGCACGCCCAGGCGCTCGGCTGCCTGACCGCGCGCTGCGCTTGGCCCTTCTGGAGCACCCGCCTGACCCTCGCCTCTGCACCGGAGCATAAAGAGACCGCCCTGCTGGGCACCTCGCGCGCGGCGGCCATCGTCACGAACGTGTTGCTGCCGTTTGCGGCGGCCGAAGAGTCGCTGCCGGACGGGGCGCTCGACCGTCTGCCGCCCGAAGACCTCTCGGCCCCCATGCGCTTGACCGCCCTGCATCTGTTCGGGCGCGACCACAACCCCGCCCTTTACGCAGACAACGGGCTGCTGCAGCAAGGCCTGCTGCAGATCCACCTCGACTTCTGCCTCTCCGCCAGGCCCGGCTGCGACGCCTGCGCCCTCTGCGC
>JAQUEX010000090.1:0-4069 GCA_028684935.1 Kiritimatiellia bacterium
CCGTCGGGGCGCTTGAACCCCTCGATGGCCTTCTGCGCCTCGCTGACCGCGATGGCCTTGAGTTGAATCATCTGGCTGACCACCTGGCTCTTTTCCGGGTAGCCGCCTTCGGGCGCGTCCATCTGGATGCGGATGCCGTCGGTCCGGACCGTCTTGAGCGGTAACACCTTGATGAATTTCTCGCCGAACGGCTCGAGCACGATGCCGTTCATGCTGAGCACAGTCTCAATCGCGTCCAGGTACTCTTCGCGGGTCAGCGGCTCGCCCTCTTGGCTTTCCAAACTGATCTCGGTCTTGAGCAGCGGCTGCACGCCCGGCGATGTCAACAAGGTCTTGCCGGTGACCAGCGCGTAGTCCATCAACACGATCTCGATCGGGTTCTTTTTATACTTCAGGCCGGGCATCGTGCTCTTGTTTTTCAACATGCTCTTGTCGAGCGTCGGCTCGAGTGGCCCCGAGGAGGCCGCCGACTCTTCCACCGCCGCGCCGGGCGTCGGCGGCTTGCGCACCGTGGGCAGTGTGCGGCGGGTGCCGAACAGACCGCGGGCGGCCGCATTCGGGTCTGCGGCCGCTGCCGGGGCGGGCGGTTGCGGCGCCTGGTCCTGGGCCAGCGCCACGCCGAGCAGCAGTACACTGACTGCGCCCAAGGAGATCAGATGATTGCGAATCATGTTCATACGTGTTCCCTCACAGATCGTTGTGGCCGTTCACGGCACATTTCCTTCCGCCGGCACCGGGGCGTCCACGGCCGCAGCCCCGGCTGGCCGTCCGCCCCCCGCCTCTGGCTGCGGAGCCTGCGCCATCGGTTCCGGCACCGGTTCCGCCGGCTGGGCCACGTCCTCAGCCCCCTCGGAAACGGAGAGCCCGACAGCCGCTTCAGCCGGCAGCGCTGCCGCTGCCGTTGCGGCCGCCGCGGCCTCCGACCGGCCGGCGGGCGGACGGGCCTCGTCGCCCCGCATGTAGGCACAGTACAGCGTGAAGGTCCCTTTCAAATAACCGGGCCGGTTGGCGGGCCGGATGAAGAGCTGCCGCACATCCAGCATGGCCCCCTCTTGATGCAGGTCATACAGAAATTTCACCAGCGCCTCAAGCGTGCCTTCCCAATCCTTGCACTCGATCGGCAGTTCATAAACATCGCCGACCTCCACCTCTTTGCTGGCCTGGCGCCGCGCGATCATCAGGCCGTTGCGCGAGGCGGCCGCGTCCATGATATTGAGCCAGTGGGTGTCTACGTCCTGGTCATAAGGAAAGACCGGCATCAGATCACGCATCTGCTCGTAGCGCGCGCTCCACTCGTCCCGCGCAGCGATCAGCGCGCGCTCCTCCTGCACCTTTTTCTGGGCGGACTGGTAGATGCGTTCCGCCGCCTTCCAGTTCGCCACCTGCTTTTTGTAGCTCAGCGCCGCCGCTGCATAGAGCACCGCCACCACGGCGACCAGCAACATGTTTTTCTCTCGGGAGGTCACGGTGCTCATTTCTCGGCCCCTCCCTTGAAGGTTGCGTCCACATCGAACTTGTGCTTGCCCTTGCTGATCGAAGGGCCCGTCAGCGTGACAGCCTCAAACAGGGGGTTCTCCGTCACCGCGTTCTTGAAATCATACACCAGTGTCGGCTGCTCGGCCTCCCCCGAAATCTTCATGCCGTCATCCCGCCGGTAAGAGACGCCGATCAGGGTGATGCCCTGCGGCAACACCGAAGCGGTCAGCCGCAACATCTCCAGCGAGGAGTAGGTCCGGTCGGTGTACGATTCGATCAGATTGACCCGCTCGCGCGTGTCTGACACCTGCTTGTACGCCCGGGCGTGCGCACGGGAAGCCTTGCGGACCCGCGCCGTAAGCTGCTTGTAGACCGCCGGCCCGATGAAGAGCGTGCCCATCAGGACAGCCCACAACGCCAACGCAACCCCCACGCCGGTCTTCACATGCTTGCGCGTGCGCGACGCCTTGATCTCGTCACGCCACGCCTGCGGGGTCAGATCGAGCGCAGCCCCCTCGCCGGTCCGCAACGCAACGCCTTCCACCCCGCCGTCCGGCGTGGGCGGCACCACGTGCCGCACTTCGGCCCCGGTCAACCCGCACAGCTTATCAACGAAAGCCCGCTCCGGCACCTGCTGCGAAACCACCAACACCTCGGCCACCGCAGCGCCGCCGGCATCCAGCTCGACATTCAGCAGCGACAACGTCAGCTCGCGGATCACATCCTCAACGGCGCTCGACCCGCCCAGCCCGCGCGCCAATACCGGCACACCGTCATCCAGTACCACCAAATCCCACACGCCGTCAGGATCCATCAGCAAGACCCGGCGCCCGGCGCGCATCAGTTGGCAAGGCCCGCTCAGCGCGCGCAGCCAGCCCAACACCGCGACATCCGTGCGGACAGCCTGAACCCTAGCCTCGTCCAGCGCCGTCCCGAGCGTTTCAAAAACGGCGGCAGGCAGGGCGGCGGCAAAGACCCAGAGATGCGACTCGCCCTCACTCAAAATCTCGCATCCGACCGACAACTCCTCTCCGGGAAAAGGCGAAAGCTTGTCCATCTGCAGCGCCACGGCATCGGCCACATCGTCGCGGACCTCCAGCGGCATCTTCAACACACGCACCAGAAGCTGCGAAAGCGGCAGCGCCAACACCACCTGGCGCGCGCCCAGCGCCGCTTTGGCAGCGACCAGCGCGCGCGTCAACGGCTTGTCGCTCTCCATCACTGACTCGTCGGCAGCACCCGCAGAGACCGTCGCGTCCGCCGCGTCAGCCTGCGCGTCATCGACGCGCCCCGGCCCCTGCAACGGCCAGACACCCCCGCCGGTACGCGTCCAGCCGTCACGCCCGCGCGGCGCGAATCGCACGCCCCGCAGCACACCGCCTTCCGCCAACAACGCATTGATTTCACTTTTCGCCATACCCACTCACGCGCTCTCTCACTCACGCACTCTTGCACGAATACACTAATGAACTCCCACACTTCTCCTAAGGGTCTTCCCTCCACCGCAAATACCGTACCCGGTCACCTTCGACAATCGCCACCGCCTTGATCTGGTGCGCGATGCCGCCGGCCTCGCCGGTCACCGTGATTTCGAAATACTTCTGGGGCGCGTAAGCCAGATACGGCTCAGCCTCAGTGGGCACACCGCCGGGAATGCGCGCGTTCAGATCACTCCAATCCTTGAAAAGCAGACTCTCGGCCGATGCATCCCCCGAGGTGATCCGGTTGGCACCGGTCTTGCGCTCCTCGATGATCGCATTCGCCAGCAAACTGTCACCGTCGATGCCCGGCACCGTCACCAACACCTCTGGCTCAGCGGAATTGACATTGATCTTAACAGTTTCCCCATAGATGTCAAAAAAAGCCTTGATCCCGGGCTGGATGCGGATCTGAGCCTTCTTGCTCTTCTCCTCGGGGTTGAGCACCCCGCCACTGAAAATCGCCGGACGCTCGCGAATGCCTTTGATCATTTCCAACTCGCCCACCGACGAAATGGGCCCGTTGCGCGCCTGATAGGGCTTGTCGAGCCCATCGTAGTACTCGTCCTCGGCGCCGCTCCGCCCGGTCACGGTGCCGTCTGCATCCAGCCAGTCGTACCAACTGTCGACCACCTCTTCCTGATATTCCATCGGCAACCCGATGGCGTTCAGGATGTTCTCCCAGATCCGGTCGGCGATATCCCCTTTGACCAGCAGGTTGATCGGCCACTTGTTGGCGTCGGCCGAGGTGATCTCCACCGACACCACGCCGTTCTCGGGCTTGTCCGGCTCGACGGCGTAAGCGTCCACCCGGGCCGAACCGTGCTGCAGATCAAGCTTGGCCTGGAGCCACTTGTCGTCCACGTCTTCAGCGACGCCCTGACCGCCTTCCGCCCCCGGCGCGGATGAAGATGTCGACGACGACGACGCATTCTTGTAGGACAGCAGCAGCATCTCCGCGATCGAAATGCCCGACTGGGTCAGATAGTCCACCTGGCGCCGCTGCCGCACATACACGTTAATCTTGCCCTCCAGCATCGCGTCCAGCGCAAACGACATCACCAGCATCGCCAGCAGCGCGATCGTCCAGAGCGCGATGATCAGCGCCGAGCCGC
>JAQUEX010000090.1:4169-11934 GCA_028684935.1 Kiritimatiellia bacterium
GTCATGGGATCATCCCCCCGCCCGCCGGCGGCGGCATGCCCGGCACCCTGCCGCCGGGCCGGATGGGCGACGTAATCACATTTGGCCCGGTGCCGCCGCCCGGCGTGCCCGTACCCGGTGCGCCCGTGCGCGGCGTGCGGCCCCCCGTGCCGGCCTCCGCCGCGCCTCCGCTCTGCACGGGATTCTGCGAGACATCCCACACCGGCAACACGATGTCGCGGGTCACGGCGACCGGTTCATCGCGTTCTTTCACCGGCCGCAGATAAAGCGTGACCGACACCTTGTACGGCAGCGCGTTTGAGGAGGTCCACTCGTCCTCCCACTCGATCTCCTTGGCATTTTCTTCGGGTGGCTCCTTCAGCACTTTGCAGTCCAGCCCCATCACGCGCGGCGAAACGAGAAAGGCTTTGACGTCCTCCTCGACATCGAAATCATCCGGCTGGAAATCGCTGGACCACGCCTTGGCCATCAGGCCGCCGCCGCCGTCACGCCCCTCCTCTTCCACATACAGCATCACGCGGTGCGGCATTTCGGCAATCTCGGTCTTGCCGTCGATCGCCTTCAGACCGCCGACAAACGCGCGGCCCTCCTTCATCCACGCAATCGAATCGCGCGCGTCCGGTCCTTCGCCGCCATCGGAAAACTGGAACCCGCGCTCATCGTCCTTCTGCACGCTGGACGAGTAATAGGCCGAACGCAGGCCGGATTCCACCTGATTCATGACATAATCCGCCTGCGACATGGCATCGGACATCTCCATGCCTGCGTTCCAGCTCTGCACCACGGCGTCAAAACAGAAGAACGAGAGGATCATCATGATCGCGAGGATCATGATCGCCATGATCAACTCGAGCAGGGTGAACCCTGAACGGATGTTCTGTGCCTCGTCCATAATTTGAGAGTTGAGCGTTGAGAGTTACACTTTACAGGTTACACGTTCAGCGTTCGGCGTTCAGCGTTCGGCGTTCGGCGTTCGGCGTTCAGCGTTCAGAGTTCAAGCGTTCTATTTCCCCTTGCGGATCAGCCGCACCAGCTCCTCGTAATACCCCTCTTTGCCGCTGCCCCACGTGATGCGCGTACGCAGCACATAAAGCCCGTCATCCTCTTCGTTGGTCTCCAGCTCCTTCTCCTCAACCGCCCGCTCGAAGGTGAAATCCTTATAGGTTTCCCGCATCTCGCGCGAGACCTCCATCTGCAGGTCGTCAATCATCTCCTCCGCCCGCACCGGATCGATGTTCAGCCGCTCATCCTCCTCCGGGTCGGTGACCTCATCGTTCGGCGGGATCGGATAACACCGTTCGCCCAGGCTGAAGACAAACTGCGCATCCTGATACTCCTTGGAGAGCGCCATCATCTGGGCGCAGTTACCCAGCCCGACCATCAGGCTGAACAGCCCGGTGGCCAGAATCATGGTTGCAAACAGAATTTCGATCAGCGTAAAACCGTTGCGCCGCATCAGCGTTCATCCTCATCCGCGATCCGGGGCACACCGAATCGGTCGACCTTCACCGTGATCGCGTCCGTGGCATCCTCGCCGCCCGCCATCACCCTCACCACAAACGGCAGGCAGCGCCCGTTGGTCTCGAACGGGACGCGCGCCACGCGCGCCTGCTCGGCAAGCGGATCCTGCTCCGCATCGGCAACCGCCTCCGCATCCGCCTGCTCCACCTCCAGGCTGGCCTCTTCCGCCTCCAACGCGTCCTGATCAAGCGCCACCGTGAACGCCACCTGCTCGTACCGCTTGGCGGCGTTCAGTTCGGCCATGGCATAGCCCGCGCCCCCGCCCGCCTCGTCTCCGGCGGAAATCCCCGCTGGCTCCGCCGCGCGCTCTTCCGCCGCGTCCTGCGGCAACGGCCCCGCGTCCACAGCCCCGCCGCCGCGCCGCTCGACACGCAGCTCGCCGTCCGACGCGATCACCAAGTCCATCGGCGTCTGGTAGAGCACCGCCATAGTCCGCGCGTAGCGCGTCATCTGCATCACGCCGCGTGACGCGGTCTTGATGCGTGCGATATCCGACCCCGTTCCGAACGACGGCAGGATCACCAGCGCCATCACGCCGATAATCACCATGACCACCAGTAACTCGACCAGAGTAAACCCGCGCCGCTGTCGGGAGAAGTTCATTAGTGCGTTAGTGCCTTACGGCTTGACAATCACAATCAAAAACAAGTTGTTTTCTCCCTCGCCCTCTGGGAGAGGGCGGGGTGAGGGTTGCGGGCACCGCCCGCATTAGTTCAGTCGTACGTTAGCCATTAACTCATGCACTAACGCACCAACGCACTAGTTCGTGATGTCATCCTCGCCGCCGATCTCGCCGTCCGGCCCGGCCGAGACGATCTTGAACTTCTTGCCGGTCTTGGTGTACTGGAACGGCGTACCCCATGAATCATTGAGCGCGCCTTCCTTCAGCAGCCCCGGCTTGTCGTCGGTGCCGGCCGTCAACTCATCCAGCGAATCCGGCAGCTTGCCGTTGTGACGCATGGCGAAGATCTGCACCGCCTGCTCGATCGCCGTGATACTCGTGCGCGTCGCCTGGCGCCGCGCCTCCTCATCGTGGCCGATCACATTCGGGATGACCACTGCGGCCAAGATGCCGAGAATGCACACCACCAACAGCAACTCCACCAGCGTGAAACCGCTGCGCCGGTTCTTCTTCACCTGCTCTTCTTTTTTCTCCCGTTTCATTGCCTTATTCCTCCATCGTTAACCTAACCACTGCACCCAACCCGGAACCAGAAACCAGAAACCAGAAACCTTCTTCCTTTTTCTTTTTTCCTTTTTCCTTGCGCTCAGCCCGCCGGGCTGAGCGACGAGGTGACTTTGAAAACCGCCATCAGGATACTGACCGCCACAAAGCCGACCACCCCGCCGATCATCACGATCAGGATCGGCTCCAGCGCGTTCGTGAAGATCTTGATGTTGCGGTCCATCTCGCTCTCGTACCGCCGCCCGATATGCCCCAGCGACGAGGGCATGTCGCCCGACTGCTCGCCGACGGCCAGCATATCGGTCATCATCTTGGGGAACACCTTGCTGGTGGCCAGCGGCCCGGAAATGGTGGTGCCGTCCGTCACGCGCTGGCGCGCGGTCCGCAGGGCGCTGGCGATCAGCGCGTTGCCGCAGGTCTCCTCGGCGATCCGCAGCGCCTGCAAGACATTCACGCCGTTGGCCAGCAGGGTTTTCATGGTGTAGGCCAGGCTCGAATACGCGCCGCAGGCCACGATGCCCTTGATCAGCGGCGCCTTCAGCTTGAGCCCGTCCCACCAGATCCTTCCGGCATCGGTCTTTAGATAGCGCTTGAACATCACCAGCCCCATGCCGATTGCCACCGCCAGAAAAACACCGTACTTGATGACGAAATCGCTCGTGCCCACCAGGATGCGAGTCGGCAACGGCAGGGTGGTGCCCATGCCCTCGAAGATCTTTGCGAACTGCGGGATCACCTTGACCATCGCGAAGATCACCGTCACCACCCCGAAGATCAGCACCACGATCGGATAGGTCATCGCCGAGGTGATCTTGGAGCGCATACTCTCGTTGCGCTCATAGTGCTCCACCAGACGGCGCAGCACCTCGATCATCGCGCCCGACGCCTCGCCGGCACGGATCATGTTGCCGTAAAGCGGCGGGAAGGTGTCGGGATGCGCCGTCACCGCGTCCGAGAGCTGCTCGCCGCGGATAATGCGATCGCGCAGGTCGCCGGCGATCTGGCTCTGCGCCGAATCCTCTTCGCCCTGATTGGACAGGCAGTTCAACGCCGCGCCCAGCGTCATGCCAGCCTCCAGCAAGTCGCTCAGCTCCGACGTGAAGAGCAGCACCTCGGTGGCCTTCATGCGCAGCTTGCCGCCCCCCACCTTAAGCTTCCAGATCGGCGTGCCCTTAGCCTTGGCCTGCTTCGACTTGGATTCCGTCACGGCCAGCGGCGTGTGCCCCAGCTTTTCGACCGCCGCCAGCGCGGCGCGGCGATCACCCGCCTCCAGCACGCCCTCGACCTTGCGGCCGTCTTTCGTCAACGCTTTGTAGGAAAAATTCGCCATACGCTCATCACCGTCGTGTCAATTAGAAATTAGGAGTTAGGATTTAGGAGTTGGGGACATGATACTCGGAACAGCTCCTCACTAAACTCCTTACCCCTCATCTCTAATTCCTAATTCCTAAATCCTAATTTCTAACTTACCCCGCGTCTTCCGTCACGCGCATGACCTCCTCCACCGACGTCATGCCCTTGAAGGCCTTGGTCCAGCCGTCCTCGCGAAGCGTCTTCATGCCGTGCGTGAGGGCGACATCGCGGATATCGGTCGAGGATTTGCGCGCGATGATCGCCGACTCGATGTCCTCCGTGACCACCAGCAGCTCAAAGAGTCCGCCGCGTCCGCGGTATCCGGTCTTGGTGCACGCCTCGCACCCCTCAGGCACCCAGACGTTGGGCTTCGCCGGCGGATACGGCAAGTCATACCACTTCATGTCCAGCGGGATCTCGCGCCGACACTTCGGGCAGAGCCTCCGCACCAGACGTTGCGCCATGACGCCGGCCACCGCCGAAGCCACCAGGAACGGCTCCGCGCCCATGTCGATCAGACGCGCGAAGGCACCGGCCGCATCGTTGGTGTGCAGCGTGCTGAACACCAGATGGCCCGTGAGCGAGGCGTTGATCGCGATTTCCGCCGTCTCGCCGTCGCGGATTTCACCGACCATGATGATGTCCGGGTCCTGACGCAGGAAAGCGCGCAGCGCGCGCGCGAAGGTCAGCCCGATGTCCTGGCGCACCAGCACCTGGTTGATGCCCGGCATCTCGTACTCGATCGGATCTTCGGCCGTCAGGATGCGCACCTGCATCTTATTGATCTCGTGCAGAAAGGCGTAGAGCGAGGTCGACTTGCCGGACCCGGTGGGGCCGGTCACCAGAAAAATCCCGTTGGGGCGGTTGATCAGCTTGACCACATGGCCGTAATCGAAGTCATTAAAACCGAGATCGCACAGCTTGACGAAGTTGCCGGCTTTCTGCAGCAGACGCAGCGAGATCGATTCGCCGTAAGCCGTCGGCATCGTGGACACGCGGATGTCGATGTCATCGTTGTTGAGCCGCACGCCGATGCGGCCGTCCATCGGCAGACGCTTCTCCGCGATGTCCAGATTCGCCATGACCTTGATGCGCGAGATGATCGCAGCCTTGAGTCGGTTGAGCTGCGGCGGCACGTCCACCTTGTGCAGCATGCCGTCGATCCGGTAACGGATACGCAGTTCGTCCTCCATCGGCTCGACATGGATATCGGTCGCGCCCTGGCGGTCCGCCTCCGCGATGATCTGGTTCACGAACTTCACGATCGAGGCTTCAGCCCCGATCTCGTTCACATCGATTTTGGAGATCGAGGCCAGATCGGCGTCTACCGCGTAGCGTCCGTCCTCGATCATCTTCTCGATCGCGTCGGCGCCCACGCCGTAATACTTCTGGACCGCCTTGTTGATCTCTTCGCGCGGGCTGAGCGTCACCCGCACCGGGCAGCCCGCCGCCAACCTAAGGCCATCCGTCATGCCCGTGTTGAACGGATCACAGGTGACCACGGTCAACACGCCGTCCTCGACCGCAAACGGCAACACGTTGTACTGATACACCGCGCGCGCCGGCAGCCGGGTGAGCGACTCGTCCGTCGGCCGCGTCTGCGCCAACTCAGTGTAGGCAAACCCCAGCACCTCGCCGATCTTGCGCAAGAACTCATCCTCGCGGGCCAGGCCCAGACGCACCACCACGCCCGTGATGCCCGCACCATCCGAACGGTCAGCCGCCAGCACATGCGCGAGCTGAATGTCGGTAAAAAGCCCCGTTTTCTTCAGGACAAGGGCTGCAAATGCATCCGGCTGACCCGCCATGAAGGCTCACCTTTCACCAAAAAAAGTCCAGTTTCATAAATGAAGCTTCGATTATAGATCATAGCATTGGCATTTTCCATGCCTAAAACTTGCCGAACGCGTGAAAAACACCGCGGTCCTGTTGCTGTTGCCGGTTTAAACGGCACGCCCTCCTCCTCGGCGATACGGCCGCAACGCATGGGTGTCAGCCAAAAAGTCACACTTCGGCGACGATATGTCGCCCCTCTCCCCGAACCGCCACGCCCGAGACCGGACAACCGTCCCTTGCAAAAAAAATTATAAACCGTGCGTGGCCTATTGACCCTTCATCGGGAAACCGTTACATTAATCGGACTTGTTTGCGGGCGTAGCTCAATGGCAGAGCCCCAGCCTTCCAAGCTGGTTACGAGGGTTCGATTCCCTTCGCCCGCTCCATTCATGCCAGGGTGGCGAAATGGCAGACGCAGCAGACTCAAAATCTGCCGCCCGAAAGGGTGTGAGGGTTCGACTCCCTCTCCTGGCACCATCAAAAAACCTCGGTTTTACTGGGGTTTTTTCGTTTTTACGGGTTCTACCCCATCTTGGCGCCCTCTTTTCGGATTCCCTCGGATAACCTCATGCCTTGCGGCGGCTTTTGCCCAGAGGCTTCGAGGCGCCGACCACGGAGTCCATCCACAGGCCCCTGCGCAGGAGCCTGACCTTCGTGAACCCAGCATCTGACAGGTCTTCACGGAGCTCGTCAAAGGTGAACGTCCCACCTCCGGGCGTGTTGACCAGCATGTTGACGGCGAACATCGCGCCTGCGGCGGGGCGCGTCCGGGAAGCGTCCATGACGATGTCGCGGATCAGGATCAGGCCGCCGGGCTCAAGGGCCGAGAACACCTTCGCGAACAGCCTCCGGTTCTGCGCCCGTGAGTTCTGGTGGACGATCGCGCTCACCCAGACCAGGTCCGCGCCCTCCGGCAACGCGCATTTCATGAAGTCGCCCGGAACCAGCCTCACCCGATCCGTGAGGCCGGCCGCCCTCATCAGCCGCCGGGCCATGGGGATGACGTCGGGCCGGTCCATAATGGTCGCGCTGGCGCCGGGGTTGACCCGGAGGAAGGGGACGGTCCACGTGCCCGAGGCCCCTCCCAGATCCAGCACGTGCGTGAACTTCAGCTTGCCGAGGCCGGCGACGAGCGGCATCGCCATGGGCTCGGATATCTCGTGCATGGCACGTATGAACGAGGCCAGGTCGCCGCCCGCGCCCAAAACGCTCGGGCGGCACTTGGCGGGTTTCCCGCTCAGCACGGTGCCGGCCAGATGCCCCCAGCCGCGGAGGCAGTTGCCGAGGTGGCGGACCATGCCCAGCATGCACTGCTTCCCGGTCCCGGCCAAGACTTCGGCCGCCGCCGGAGGAACACTGTAGAGGGGCTTGGCGCCGGTCGACTTATCCAAGAAACCGATGGCGGCGAGCGCGTCCAGCAGGACGGTCACGGCCCTGACGTCCCCTTTAACGCGGCGGGCCAGCATTGCCGCGGCCATCGGCCGGTCGTGCAGGATCGTGAAGACGTCCAGCTCCGCGCCCGCGATCACGACGCATGACGGCTGGAACCCGCGCACCAGTTCCAACACTGAATCTCTGCCCAGCTTCTTCATTACCTTGATCCTCCGTATTGCCGTTCCCGAGCGTCAAGAGGACGGTAGCACACGGCCCGATCCCCGTTCAAGCCAGTTCCGGCCTATCCTCAGTTTCCGTGGATGCGGCTTGCGCGACACAAACCCAAGGCCAATGGAATAACCCGCAAACACTGGCGCTGAATACCGGCTTTTGCTCTGGCTCTTGCCCCCCTGCGGTGGTACTTTATAACGAAGTAATCTGAGCATGTGTCGACCCTTGTGGAAAACACGTGCCAGGTGATGATCGAACACGCGA
>JAQUEX010000392.1 GCA_028684935.1 Kiritimatiellia bacterium
TGGTCGGGGCGGAGGGATTTGAACCCCCGACATCCAGCTCCCAAAGCTGGCGCACTACCAGGCTGTGCAACGCCCCGCGGCGTCCGGCGAAATAGGGTGCGGGGAGTGTAGGACAAACGTGGCGGACGCGCAATCCCAAAAGGAAGAGGCAGGCGACAATCGGCTGGGCCTTTGGTTCGTTTCCTGCTAACATTCTCCTACCTCACCGTTGGTCGTTTATGCCACACCGATCGATAGTTTCTTCGCTTCACAGCATCCGATGCCGCTACAGCCTGCTCACCGGGCTGATGCTGCTGAGCCTGCTGCTGTCGGTTTATCTCGGCGGGCGTTACATCCTGGTCCAGATGATCCGGCAGACCGAGGAGAACATCCGGGGCGTCGGCAGCGACATCAAGCGGATGGTCCTCGACGAACTGCACCGGCTCCAGCGGCTGACGGCAGATGAGGCCGCGCGTTTTGCGCAGGCCGAGCCGGCGCTGACCGACGGGCTGTTGAGGGAGCAGCTCGGGATGAAGTCTCACGGGGCCGCAATCGACATGGCGGTACTGCTCACGCACGACGGACGGCTGATCCGGGGGTATGCCCGTTTCCCTGAGACGCCGCTCCGCGCGGTGGCACCCGCCGACCTGCAGCCGTATCTGGCGACGGCTTCGCCGCTGCACGAGGCGCTCCGGCGGGGCGACCCCTTGCTGCCGGGCATTCTGGTCTGCGGCGGGCAGCCGATCTTTTACGCGCTGGCGCCGCTGCCTGACGCGGAGGGCGGTTCCAGGGGCTTGCTGATGCTCGGCTCGCACGTTCAGAGCGCGTTTTTCCTGAAGCGGGTCAGCGAGGCGACCCCGGGCCTGCAGGTCTCGGCGGCGCTCGCCCGCACCAGCCGGGAGGCGGGGAGGGCGGACGGCAGACGCGCGGGGGGCATCCAAGAGATGCTGACATACGCCGCCGGCGGAAACTGGCATCTGGGCAGCAACGCGTTCGAAGCCGAGATTCCCGTCGCCGACATTCTCGGCAATACGGTCACGTCGATCACGATCCGGCTGCCTGGCTCCTTCTCGGCGGTCGCGAGCGTCGCGTTGGGCTGGCTGACCTGCTTTATCGCCTGTGTCGGCATCGTGTTTGTGCTGCCCATGTTCTGGTTCCAGTCGCGCATTCTGCTGAACCCGCTCAGCCGCCTGACGCGTCAGATCCAGGAGATCGGCGAGCATCATCTGGACGGCCAGTGCCCGGCGATCGCCTGGCCGCAGCACGACGAGTTCGGCGTTCTGGCCATGAGCGTCAACGAGATGGTGGCGGCGCTGGCGCGCAAGACGCGGCAGAACGAACAGACCGAGCAGAGCCAGCGCGCCTTGATCGCGGGCATGCCGGACGGGCTCTGCGTGTTCAACAGCCAGGCGCAGCTCGTGTCGGTGCGCAAGCAGCCGGATTATGCCCATCCGATTCCCGGCCTGGTCATGGGCCAGCCGGTCTCTCCGCCGATCTTTCCGGAGAGTGACTGCGACGCGTTCTGCCGGGCGCTGGGCGTGGCGTTCCGCACAGACCGCATCCAGATGATGATGCTCGCCTGCCGGGAGGCGGACGGATCGTACCGCCACTTCGAGACGCGCATCAGCCGCATGGACGACGCGCTGGCGGTGGTGGTGCTGCGCGACGTCACCAAAGAGTGGCGTGAGCGGGCGGCGCGCGAACACGTCGAAGCGCATCTGGCGAAAGTGCAGAAGATGGAGAGCCTCGGAACCATGGCGGCCGGCATCGCCCATGATTTCAACAACATTCTGGCGATTATTCAAAACACCGTGGAGTTCAACTGGGAGCAGCCTGACGATGGGGAGCGCGAGGCGCTCGGCACCATCCGCCAGGCGACCGACAAAGGCGCGGCGCTGACGCGCGAGCTGATGACCTACGCCGGCCACACCCGCACCGCGTTCGAGCGCCACGACCCCAACGCCATGATTCTGGAGCTGGAAAAGCTGATGGGCGGCGTGGTCGCCCAGAACGTGATCCTGGACTTCAAGCTCTCGCCGGGGCTGCCCCCGGTGGACGCGGACCCCCACCAGTTCTGGAAGGTTCTGATCAATCTGCTGAAAAACGCCTCGGAAGCGTTCGAAGGCGCAGGCGGGCGCATCACGATCAGCACGGGCCCCTTGACGCTCACGCAGCAGAGCGCGGCCGATTTCTTCAGTTCGCGCCCGTTGCCGCTGCAGAGCGGCGTGTTGTTCCAGGTCGAGGACAGCGGTCCGGGCATCCCGCCCGAGGTGATCGACCGCATCTTTGAGCCCTTCGTGTCGACCAAGGCGGTCGGGCGCGGACTGGGACTGGCCACGGTCTTCGGCATTGTCGATGTTCACGGCGGCGGCATCGCGATCACGTCCGAGCCGGACCAGGGCACCTGTTTCCGCATCTGGCTGCCGACGGCCAAAGCGGCGGACGGGGCCGTGCCGGTGAACGCCGCGCCGTGCGCGGGGGACGCCGGTCCCGGGACGGACGGCAGCGGCGCGCCGGGCACGGCGCGGGGCTCGGTCGCGAGTTGTCCACTGGTCCTGCTGGTGGAGGATGACCCGGCGATCCTGCGGACCACGCGCATCGTGCTGCGCTCGCTGGGCGTTGAGGCGTTGACGGCTGCGAGCCAGCGCGAGGCGCAGACTCTGTTCAGCCAGCACGCCGACGCGATCCGCCTGCTGTTGCTGGATGCCCAGTTGGGCAGTCTCGACAACGTGCGCCTGCTTTCGATTTTGCGGCTGAGCCGACCGGACATTCCGACGGTGATCCTTTCGGGGCATCCGGAAGAGCGGATCCGTGCGATGTTCGCGAACGAGCGCTACGACGCGTTTCTCGGCAAGCCGTATACGCGGGACGAGTT
>JAQUEX010000091.1 GCA_028684935.1 Kiritimatiellia bacterium
TGTCTACTCCCAACGTCAGCGTTGAGCGCGTGCTTTGAACGAAGAGTCGGGGGCGCGGACGGCCCCGTCCGCGATGTGAAACCTGATTCACAGACTCCCGACACAGGCAAAGTGATCAATGCGCCGAAATCGTGGGTGAAAGGCCGTAAGACAAGAAATTAGATGCGTCGGCCCTGGTCGGGTGCCTTTTTCGCATTGCGGTTCACGAGCCCTTTCTGTAACGTAATGGGGTTATTCGCTGCGACAGGCAGCGTTTTTTTGATTTCGGTACCCCGGAGGATGTGTTCATGAGTGATCTCTGTCCCTGCGGCAGCGGGCTCGCCTTTGAGTCGTGCTGCGAACCGTATTTGATTGAGCGGAAGAAACCTGACACGGCCACCGCGCTGATGCGCTCGCGGTATTGTGCCTACGCACTGGGCGCGGTGGATTACCTGTACAAAACGTCAGGCCCCAAAGTCCGTAAGGAGTTTGACGCGGAAAGCAGCCGAAAGTGGGCGGAATCCGCCACGTGGACGGGCATCGAGGTCTTGTTGGAAGAAGGGGGCAGCACGACCGACGAAAAAGGTGTGGTCGAGTTCATCGCCCACTATGCGGTCAAGGAAACTTCGTTCGATCATCATGAGCGCGCCGAGTTCCAAAAGATCGACGGCGTCTGGACCTTTATGGACGGCAAGATCTTGGGTCCCGACCCTGTTAAGCGCGAACAGCCGAAGATCGGCCGGAACGACCCCTGTCCGTGCGGCAGCGGCAAGAAATACAAAAAATGCTGTGCGGTCACGCAGGACGCGTCATGAGTTTCCAGGCTGTGATTTTCGATCTCGACGGGACCCTCGTTGACACCGAACTGCTCTGGGCGGACGCGCTGCGCGCCTACTTGGCGGACCACGGCTGCGCCTGTGACAAGACACAGATTCTGGACATCGTGTTCGGCCGGTCCTGGACCGACATCTACCGCAGCGTGGTCGCGTTGCAGCCGGTACTGGCGTCGGTCACGGCCGCCGACATGGCGGTCGCTTTGCGGGCGTACTACATCCGGTTGCGGGACCAGAGCGACGACATCGTTATTGCCTCGTCGTCGCGCCTGCTCAAACAGCTCGCCGCGGAGTTCCCCGTCATCATTGTTTCCGGATCGCCGCGCGCGGATGTTGAAGAAGCCGTGCGCCTGCTGGAGGCCGAGCCGCATGTCCGCTTTGTGCTCGGTGCCGAGGATTACGCCCCGGGCAAGCCGGCGCCGGCGGGCTTTTTAGAAGGCGCGCGACGTCTGGGCGTCAACCCGCAAGACTGCCTCGTGTTCGAGGATTCGCAAGCCGGCGTGGCGGCGGCCAAAGCGGCGGGCATGTCGTGCGTGGCGCTCAGCAGACCGTGCGCGCACCCGCAAGACCTCTCGGCAGCCGACTGGGTCTTGGACGACCTCGCCCGATTTTCGGTCACGGCGTTCGAGCGCCGCGCTGCTGCGGAGTGACCCATGACCCCCGCCGACATCCCCGCCGTCAACCGGAGGCTGAAAGCTGCCTTCCACAGCGTCAAAGCTCCGATCATCGATCTGGTCGCGATACAGACGCGCGACCCGTTCCGCGTGCTGCTGGGAACGATCCTAAGCGCCCGCACCAAAGATGCCTGCACCGCCGCTGCGTGTGAACGGCTTTTCCGCTGCGTGACCACGCCGGAAGAGCTGCGCCGCATCCCGCTTGAGGTGCTCGAGAAAACGATCTATCCGGTGGGATTCTACCGCGACAAAGCCCGCCATCTGAAGGCCTTGCCCGATGTGCTCGACACCCTCTTCGGCGGCGTCCTGCCTGACACGGTGGAGGCGTTGTGCGAACTCCCCGGCGTAGGGCGCAAGACGGCAAACCTGGTGGTGGCGCTCGGTTTCGACAAGCCCGCCGTGTGCGTGGACGTGCATGTCCACCGCATCACCAACCGTCTCGGCCTTGTGCACACCCAAACGCCGTTCGACACCGAAATGGCGTTACGCGCGACCTTGCCGACCCGCTACTGGAAAACGTGGAACTCCTACCTGGTGGCCTTTGGGCAGACACGCTGCGGCCCGCGCAAGCCGCAGTGCTCGGGCTGCCCGATCGCCTCGTATTGCGACGCGTGCCTCGAACCGCCCATCACGGCATGACCGCCCGTGCGACGCGCCAAGCAGGGCACAGCCGGCCAAGCCGGCGGACACGCTCACTCTGAAACAAAGTCAATCGGCCGTGCCCATTCGGGGTTTGTGGAAAGCCGCGGCGCCACGCCGCTGGCCGTTTTCAGGCCGCGCACCCGCACCGTCTGCGTCTGCGCATACGGAAACGGGCGTTCCGCCTGCGACCGTCCGGCAGGGTCCCCGAAAATGACCACCCCCTGATAGTTGGCAGGAGGCTTGGCGTCTTCAATGTGAAGGCCGTCGATCCGGATCTCCCGCGGCATCGAACACGGATAGCCAAAATCATGCGTGCCGTCGTTCTGCATGCCGAACATCACCGGCTGCGCAGGGATGCTGCCCGCTTGGGGAATCCAGCGGCAGTTGCGGATGACCACATCCCCTTCCCACGTCGAACCGTAGTCAGAACGGAACGTGATCAGATGGCTGCCATGCAGGGTGGAGTCCTCGACAATCAGCCGGCCGTTGCCAATCGCGTTCAGTCCCGCATACCCCAATGTGGTGCGCCGGATGATGTAGTCGCCCGACACGCCTTGATGCACATCCATGCGCGAGAGGACACAATCCTCCAGCAGAATGTTTTTCATAAAATTGCTGCCGATCACGCCCCAGCGGGCACGGTCGTTGATGGCGTCCATCGTACACTTGATCATGCGGAAATTCACCACCAACGACGCGCTGTACCCATACGAGCCCATCGAAACCGGTTTCCCCGCCGCTCCGATCGTTTTATACGTTTTGCGCGAGTCGATCGAACAGTCCCGCAGGGTGATGTCCGCGCACTGCTGAATGGCCAAGAAACCACCATAGGGATGACCGACCTCGGTCTCGCCGGTGACACGGTGGGTCAAGCCGGCGATCTCGGTGTTTGAGCGCGTGATCTTGATGTTGCGCCCCCAATAGTTGTAACCCTTTTCCTGCCGCATCCGGTTACCGACATGCGTAAAAACGCCGCCGCGCACAACGAGGCGGACAGGATCGATCGGCCGGGCCGTCACCTGCGTGACGGTGTCATAATCCCAGGTGATAGCGCCTTCGATCGCGCCGTCCCGACGAAAAATGAAGACTTCTTGCTGTGGGGTGCCGTCGTTTTGATTGAGCCCCTTCCGGATGAAAATTTTCCGGTTCCGATTCTGCACATAAACGACACAGTCACAGGGAGGACACGGCTCCAGGCGGGTCTGCCCGCGCGCGAGCCGTTCAACTTTCACCTCGACCGGCGCCAGCAACGACCGGATCTCGAAGAGATGCTTCCTGTGATTTTCAACCTCTTGACTGTCATCAATCGTGAACCGCGATGTGCCCCAATCCGTGTCAGTCGCAATGACGGCCGTCAAGGCCCGGCGCCCCAAATGATACACCGCGCCAGGCTTCGATTTCACGCGCTTGCCGTGCTTGTTCGCATGCTCGTGCGCCGCGCAGATGGCCGGCAGATCGTCCGCCTTGCCGTCTCCGACCGCACCGAACGCCTCATAGGAGACGGCCTCCCCCGTCTCAGTTGCCTTCGGCGCCCCCCCCTCCGGCACCTCCGCGCACGCCATCAGACTCCAGCACGCCAGCGCGACCGTCACGATTCCTTTTGCCATACCACAAACTCCCCCCCACTGTTTAAAAGGCTTTTAGTGTATGCGAGTCGTACCCGCAGGCGCAAGGCAGAATGCCGCCCTATCCTTGCAATCGCCCGGCACATGTTTTACAATCTCAACGCTTTTTTTGAAGTGTGAAGCCTGAACCGTTTCCAGTCAGAGTTTTGTTTATGAATGTCGAACACCGTTACCGCGAATTTCTGCCGGAAGCCCGGCGCGTTGTTGTCAAGATCGGCACCCGGGTCATCGCCCAGCCCTCCGGACGCCCGGACATGCGTCCCTTGCGCAGCCTCGTGAAACAGGTGGCTGAATTGCACCGCAAGGGGTACGAGGTGCTGCTGGTCTCTTCCGGCGCCGTCGGCGCCGGCATCGAAGCCCTGGGCATGAAGGCGCGCCCCACCAGCGTGCCGGACCTCCAGATGTGCGCGGCCGTCGGCCAGGCCCGCCTGATGGCGCACTATGAGGCGCTGTTCGGCGCCGAAGGCATCGTGATCGGCCAGGTTCTTCTGACCCATGCCGACTTCCAGCACCGCATCCGCTTCGCGAACGCCAAGCGGACGATGGAGCATCTGATCCGCCACCACGTGATCCCGATCATCAACGAAAACGATGTCGTCGCGGACGAGGAGATCAAGGCCGACCTTTCGCTCGGCGACAACGATTACCTCGCCGCCCTGGTGGTCAAGCTCACCCGCGCCGACCTGCTGATCATCCTCAGCACGGTCGACGGCGTGCTCGACAGCGACGGCCGGCGCGTTCCCTGCATCGAGAACATGACCGAAGCCTTCGGCTGGGTCAAACCGGCCGAAGCGGGCGGTCTCTCCAAAGGCGGCATGGACTCCAAACTGCGCGCCGCGCAGATCGCCACCAAGGCCGGCTGCGGCGTGGTGATCGCCGGCGGCCGCACCAAGAATGTGCTGACCGAGATCATGGCCGGACATGACATCGGCACCCTGATCCTGAGCAGCGCGCTCTAACGCCCACACTTATGAACATACAGGACTCCATACGCAAACTCGGCGACCAGGCGCTGGCGGCTTCGCGGCGCATGGTGCGGCTTTCAACCCGCAAGAAAAACGCGATCCTGCTCGCCATGGCTGACGCCGTCGACCGCCAACGCGACGTCATTCAAGCCGCCAACGCGCAGGACATCGCCGCCGCCCGGGCCGGCGGCCTCTCCGGCGCCATGATCGACCGTCTGACCCTCAATGACACGCGCATCGACGCGATGGCCGCAGGCATCCGCGAGGTGGCCGCACTGGCTGATCCGGTCGGCAAGAAGCTCTGGAAACGCACGCGCCCCAACGGGCTTGTCATCGAAAAACGCCGCGTGCCGCTCGGCGTCATCGTGATCATTTACGAGTCGCGTCCCAACGTCACCGCCGACGCCGCGGTGCTCTGCCTCAAGACCGCCAACGCGGTGATCCTGCGCGGCGGCAAAGAGGCCTTTCATTCGAACCTCGCCATCGTGCGCGCCTTGCAGGAGGGCGGTGCCGCGGCCGGCATGCCCCGGCACGCGGTGCAACTGGTCGAGACCACCGACCGCGAGGCGGTGCGCGAGCTGGTGCAGATGGACGACCGCGTGGATGTGGTCATTCCGCGCGGCGGCGAATCGCTGATCCGCGCCGTGGTCGACCAGGCGCGCGTGCCGGTGCTCAAGCACTACAAAGGCGTGTGTCATGTGTTCGTTGATGCCGACGCCGACTTCGATCAGGCGCTGGCCATCGTTGAGAACGCCAAATGCCAGCGTCCCGGCGTGTGCAACGCCTTGGAAACCCTGCTCGTGCATGCGCAGGCTGCGGCTGCCTTCCTGCCTAAGCTCGCCGCGATGTCGGCGCGCCGCGCTGTCACGCTGCGCGGCTGCGAGGCCACGCGGGCGTGCATCCCCGGCTGCGAGCCGGCCGGCGAAGAGGATTGGCACGCGGAGTACCTCGACCTGATCCTCGCGGTGCGCGTGGTCCGGGATGTCCAGGCCGCCATCCAGCACATCAACACCTATGGCTCGCACCACTCCGACGCGATCATCACGCGCGACACCCGCCACGCCAAGCTGTTCCTCAAAGAGGTCGATTCGGCGGCTGTCTACGTCAATGCCTCCACGCGCTTCACGGACGGCGGCGAATTCGGCATGGGCGCGGAAATGGGCATCAGCACCGACAAGCTCCACGCCCGCGGGCCGATGGGGCTCGAAGAGCTGACCACCTACAAGTACGTTGTCACCGGCAGCGGCCAGATCCGTTGAAACACCTCCGCATGAAAAAAAACCGCACACCGAGAAACGCCAAACCGGCTGAACTGATCGCGACCATCGCGACCGCCCGCCGCATCCTCATCACCGGACACGTCCGGCCGGACGGCGATTCGCTGGGGTGCATGATCGCGTTGAGCCACCTGCTCACGCGCGCAGGCCATGCGGCCGTGGCCACCGCCGACCGCAGCGCTCTCGGCGGCCCCGGCTTTCTCGAGGGCGTCGAGCGCCTGATGCCCCCGGATACCGCCGCCCGCAAGCGCTTCGATCTGCTGATCTCCCTGGATTGCGGGTCATTCGACCGCCTGCCGGAACCCATCCAGCCGCTCGCGCGCGCCGTGCCGGTCATCAACATCGACCACCACCGCACCAACACGCGCTTCGGCACCTGGAACTGGATTGAAGATCATGTGTCGTCCACCGCCGAGCTGATCTGGCGCCTCGCGCGCAAAGCCGGCTGGCCGCTGGATTCGCTCGCGGCCGAGGCGCTCTGGGTGGCACTCATCACCGATTCAGGACGCTTCGCCTACGACCAGACCACGCCCGCCACGCTGCGCTGCGGGGCCGACCTGTTGCGCTACGGCGTGCGCACCGCCTTCATCAACGACAAGATCTACTGCTCGTTCAGCCGGATCACGCTGGAACTCAAGAAGCGCGCCTTCCGCACGCTGACCATCTGGGACAACAACACCGTGGCCGCCGTCACGCTGACCGGCAAGGATTTCGAAGAGACCGGCGGCACCAAGGCCGATGTCGAGGATGTCATCGAGATCCCGCGCAGCCTGATCGGCAACCGTGTCGCGATCTTTTTTTACGGGAACGAGGACGATCACGCCGAAACCCGCGTCAGCGTGCGCACACGCGAACCGCTCGACGCCACGGCGCTGGTCCGCCCCTTCGGCGGCGGCGGGCACGCCCGCGCCGCGGGCTGCACGATCAAAGAGCCGCTCGCGCAGGCCAAGAAGAGCTTTCTGAAGGCGGTCGACGACCTGCTCGCCCTGCATCCCGTAGATGAAAAATTGAGCGTTGAAAGTTGAACGTTGAACGTTGGAAGTTAAAGGAGTCTCATGGCCAGCATTTTTAAAGCGTATGACATTCGCGGCATTTACGGACAGGATCTGACCGAGGAGATCGCGTACGCGATCGGCCGCGCGTTCGTGACCTTCACCGCGTGCAGGAAGGTCGTCGTGGCGCGCGACATCCGCCCCCACTCCGAACCGCTGTTCGCCGCACTGGCCAAGGGCCTGACCGAACAAGGCGCAGACGTCATCGATATCGGCTACGGCTCCACGCCGATGTCCTACTTCGCCAACGGCACGCTGGGCGCCGACGCCAGCATCATGATCACCGCCTCGCACAATCCCGCGGAGTGGAACGGCTTTAAGCTGTGCCGCGCGCAGGCGGTGCCGATCAGCGGCGCCACCGGCATCCAGGAGATCGAACGCATCGTGGCCGAGGGCAGCTTCGCGCCCAAGGCCGAGGTTCCGGGCACGATCAGCGGGGCCGATGTCCTGGAGGCGTATGGCCGCCATGTGGCCGAATTCGCGCGCCTGCAGAAACCGGTGCATGTGGCGATCGATTTCGCGAACGGCATGGGCATCTGGGAAGTCAAGGCGCTGAAAGGCCTGCTCACCTGGGACGGCCTGTACGAAGAGCCGGACGGGCGCTTCCCGAACCATGAAGCGAACCCGCTGCACCACGCCACGCTGGCCGAGCTGCAAGCCAAGGTGCGCGCCGGCGGCTATGCGTTCGGCGTGGCCTACGACGGCGATGCCGACCGCGCCGGCTTCGTCGACGAGCGCGGCGAGATCATCCCGATGGACCTCATCACCGCGCTGATCGCGCAGGATGTGCTGGCCACGCGCAAAGGCGTGATCTTCTATGACCTGCGCAGCAGTTGGGTGGTCAAAGAGACGATCGAAGCCGCAGGCGGCACCCCGATGATGAGCCGCGTCGGCCACGCCTTCATCAAGCAGCAGATGCGCGAGCACGACGCGCTCTTCGCCGGCGAGCTGAGCGGCCACTACTATTTCAAGGACAACTTCACCGCCGAAAGTTCAGCCCTCGCGATTCTCTCGCTGGCGAATATCGTCAGCAAGTCCGACTGCCCCCTCTCCGCGCTGATTGCGCCGCTGCGCAAATACGTCGCGAGCGGTGAAATCAACACCCAAGTCACGCGCGATCCCAAGGCGATCCTGGACGAGCTGCGCGCCGCGTATGCCGAAGGCCGCGTCTTTGAGCTGGATGGCGTCAGCGTCGAATACGCCGACTGGTGGTTTAACGTGCGCTGCTCGAACACCGAGCCGCTGGTGCGTCTGAACCTGGAAGCCCGCACCGCAGCGCTGATGACCGCCAAACGCGATGAGATTCTTGCGATCATCCGGAAATGAACACGCCCGCTGAAAATGAGGATAGTATGGTCAACGAAGCCGTGCATGATGAGTTGCTGAAAAAGTTCCGGGCGCACTTCGGACGCGAGCCCGAAGTGATCGCCTACGCGCCGGGGCGCATCGAGGTGCTGGGCAACCACACCGATTACAACGAGGGCTTTGTCTTCTCGGCCGCCATCAACACCGGCACCTTTTTCGCCGCCGCCAAACGTGACGACGCCGCATGCCGCCTGGTCGCCGGCGACCTGATGAAAGAGGTCGCCTTCGCCTGCACCGGCATCGCGCCGTCATCCAGCGACACCTGGCAGAACTACGTCAAGGGCACCTTCGCCGGCCTGACCGAAGGACAGCCGGCGGCGCACGGTTTTGACGGCATGTTCCTCGGCAACATTCCGCTGGGCAGCGGGCTCTCCAGCTCCGCCGCGCTGGAGATGTGCGCCGGCCTGGCGCTCGCGCGCCTGTACGGCATCGAGACCGACACCGTCTCGCTGGCCCGGATCGGCCAAAAGGCCGAACACCTCTATGCCGGCTGCAAGTGCGGCCTGCTCGACCAGATTTCCAGCTTGGCCGGCGAGGCCGGTCGGCTGGTGAAAACCGACTTCCGTTCCGTCACGTGCGAAACCGTCGCCATGGGCGAAGAGGTCTGCTTCCTGATGTGCAACACCCACGCCAAGCACGCGCTCGTGGACGGCGCCTATAACCGCCTGCGCGAATCGTGCGAGCAGGCCGCCGCGCACTTTGCCAGCGTGCTGCGCCACCCGGTGCAGGCGCTGCGCGATGTGAGCATGACGGAGTGGGCGATCTACCGCGCCGGGCTGCCGGCCGAGGTGGCCGACCGCGCCGCGCACCCGATCGGCGAGAACGAGCGCGTGCTGCGCGGCGCGGAGCTGCTGGCCCGCGGCGACACCGCCGGCTTCGGCGCGCTGATGTTCGATTCGCATGAAAGCTCGCGCGTGCTCTTCGGCAACTCCTGCGAAGAGCTGGATGCCGTGGTCGCCGCCGCGAAGAAGATCCCCGGCGTGCTGGGCGCGCGGCTCTCCGGCGGCGGCTTCGGCGGCTCGGTCGTGGTCCTGATCCATCCGCGCGACGCGGAGACCGCGGCGGCCGCCTTGGCCAACGCCTACGCCGCGCGGTTCGGCGCGCCCTGCGATGTCAGCGTCATCACGCCCGCCGCCGGCGCACGGCTGATCCGCTAACCCTTATTGCGACCTCACCGCGCGAGTTCCCCATGACAGACCCAGTGCGCTTTTGCTGCATCCGCTTGCCCGTTTTTACACTCCCCGTTGCGGTCACTGAGTGGCCGCAATAAAGGAGCCTAGCATGAAACCCCTCCCCGCCTTTCTCGCCGTGCTCATCTCAGCCCTTCCGGTCATCCGCGCTGCGGAAGCGCCCTTCATGACCCTGATCGGTGACCCCGCCGACACGGCGCTCGCCGCCGAGCTGGAACGCTACCCCTCCTGCTTCGACGCCGTTGCCGCGCCGGCTGCTGAGCCCCGTTTCATCTTTGCGTTCCCCGACAGCAATCTCCCGCGCCGCATGATCAGCGAGGCGCTGCGGTTCGCCGCGCCGTCCACGCAGACTGTCGCGCGGATCGGCGACGGCGCGGCCTTCGCCTCGTCCGCCACCGCGCACGGCCTGTGCGTGCAGACCTTCCTGCTGCTCGCCTACGGCGCGGATGCGGTGGAGGTCGATTTCCTGAGAGACGCGCATGAAACGCCCGACCGGTTTGCCGGCGTCTATTTCAGCGAACTGACCTTCTGGCGCCCCTTCCTCCAGGCCTACGCCCGCCACAACCGAGAGACGCGCCCCGGCGGACTCCTCCCCTTTCGTGCGCAGAGCGAAACCGCGCTCAAACCGCGCACGCTTCCCGGCACCCTCTACGCGGCGGACGCGCTCGCGCCGCTCGGCCTGCCGGTCTGTCCCGGCTCGCCCTATCCGGTCGGCTACCTGCTCACCGCCGCGAATGTCGCCGGCATGAGCGACGTGGAGCTGCAGCGCGTGCTCTCCGGCGGCGTGCTGCTGGACGGCACTGCGGTCGCCGCCTTGCAGGCGCGGGGGGCCGGCGCAAGCATCCAGATGGGCGCGCGTCCCCGCAGCGCGCAACAGGTTGTCGAGGAGTTCACGGACGACGAGCTGAACGTCAACCGCGTGGGCTATGTCTGGCGCCCGCGGGCGCTTGACGAGAACACGTTTGCGCTCGTCCCGTCGAACGACGCGGCGCGGGTGATCGGGCGCTATCGGGACGCGCAGGGCAAGATCCTGGAAGCCGCCTCTGTCCTGATCGAGCTGCCCAGCGGCGGCCGCCTCGCGGCATTCGGCTTTGACGGTTTTTCGCCGTATGCGAGCGAGGCGCGGCGGCGGCAACTGCTGCTGGCGGCCGACTGGGTGGCGCAGAACCGCCTGCCGGTCTTTGTGGAAAACGCCGCGCAAGCGGTTGTCATACCGCGCGTGTCGATGGCCGGCGATCTGCGCAGCGTGGCGCTCGTGAATGCCTCGATCGACACGCAGCCGCCGGCGACCCTGCGCCTGCGCGGCTGCCGCGAAGGCATCACGCACGTCGAGTGGCTGACGCCCAAAGAAAAGCCGGTGCCGCTCGCCGTGCGCCGGGAGGGAGAGGACGCGCTGATCACGCTGCCCGCCGTCGGCCCCTGGCAGACCGGCTGGCTGCGCCCGATGGAGTGAGGGGACTGCCTCTCACCGATTGCGTGCATGCAATCGGTGAGCGACAGGGGTGTGCGAAGATCGTTCGTTTCTGGTGAAAGGGGGGATGTCGAGACAAGCGCGGGCGTCCTCGCCCGCAACAACGTGCCGTGCAAAAGGCTGACGCGCACCTTCCTGTCGGAAATCCAACCGCGCTCCAGAATCGCACGAGGCTTTCACCTTGCGGGCGGGGACGCCCGCGCTCCCGATTGTGCTTCGCATCAAACACGCGCTCGACTCGTATGCCCCCTGTCACTAACCGATTACCAACATTCAACGCTCAAGCGAAAACCCGCAGGATTGGGCAGCCGCGCGCCCCCTCCCTCCTCCCTTCTCCCTCCTCTCTTCTCCCTCTCCTTCCTTTCCACCTGCCGCCTCTCGGCCGATGTGGTCTTTCAGCCGGCAGGGCGGTCTCGCCGAGACCGCTAGAAAGATTCCGATACCGATAGCGATTTGGAATGACGGATTGATGCCGCCGGGGACATTGATCAAAGAAACACTGCCGCCTTCGGCACCCTCAAACTTGCTGAAGGCCGTGGGTTGTGCGGAGAAAATACACTCCGCCGCTTTGGCCAGAACCACATCGCGGTTGGCTTGGTCGCCTGCTGCTTCGACAATGGCGCGATAGGTTATTAATGCGTTTTGTCGGTGGCGATTGACAGGATTAATGCTGGGGATATAGCCCGACAGCGGAGCCTCCGCCACGCTCGCCAGCTCGCTCCATTCGTCCTTTTTTTTCAAAAGAAACCCGTCACCCTCCCGGACGGCCTTGACCTCCAATTCC
>JAQUEX010000092.1:0-5814 GCA_028684935.1 Kiritimatiellia bacterium
GCGGCGAGCTGCGCCTCGTTCTCCAGCTCGGCCAGCATGCCGCGCGTGATGGCGATCGTGCCGTCCGGGAAGGCGTAGGCGTTGACGTAGACCGCGTTGACCACATGGAAGTTGAAGGGCATGTCCGGAAAGACGGTGTCGGCCGGCGTGAGGGTGGCGACCAGCCTGCGCCCGATCTGATTGACATAGGCGTTGGCCTGCGCGTCGCTCGATTCGCCGTAGTCCGCTGAGAACTGCGACGGCACCGCCTGCTTGGCGAGGGTGACGAGCTGGCTCTTGCCGCTCTCGCCCTGAAGCAGGCTGAACTGCTGTTTGCCGGTGATGGGATTCGTGACGCAGCCGGCCAGCAGAAATACGGACAGGCCTGAAACCAACACAACACTGAAACGATTGATTGTCATAGCATCTCCTTAACAGTACGGCCATCGGCAAGTGGCATGCAAGCCGATCGCGTGTTCGACATGAAGAACAGCCGGGGACGCGGGCGCCCTGCCCGCAAGGTGATGAACGTCCGCATGTGAGCCGAATGCGTATCCGGTAGGGCGGTCTCGCCGAGACCGCCGCGGACGCCTCGGCGAGGCGCTACCGGAGACGGCACCCCCAAAAAACACCTCCGCGTCTCTCCATCTCCGCGTCTCTGCGTCAAAATCTGTGACAGGCGACCCGCGACTGGCGACTTGCGGCGATCCCGCCCCGCTCCCAAAAAATCTCTGCGTCTCTTCATCTCTGCGTCTCTGCGCTAAAATCCGTGACAGGCGACCCTGGAGGGCAGGCACTTGCTACAACACACTGCGGAAACGGTCGCCCGGCTCCATGGGGTGGCCGTTTAAAAACGACTTGCCGTCCATGCGGCGGCTGCCGTCGGGCTGCACGGCCGTCAGGCAGAGCAGGCCGTCGCCGGTGGTGACGAGCGGTCCGACCGGCGTGATCAGGCAGACCGTGCCGGGCGCGGCCTGCTCGAAGCCGGACACGCTTTCGCGCACGACTTCGGCCTGCAGGATCTTGATGCGTTCGGGGACCGCCTCTTTTTCCGCGCGCGCCGGCAGGAAGGTGAAGGCGCCGGGCCACGGCTCGAAGGCGCGCGTGCGCCGCTCGATCAGCGAGGCCGGCAGCGACCAGTCGATCTGGCCGTCGGCCTTCTGCATCTTGGGGGCGTAGGTGGCCTGCGCGTGGTCTTGCGGTTCGCGCGGCAGCGAACCGGCGATCATCAGGCGCAGCGCCTTGACCATCGTGACGGCGCCGAGAATCGCAAGGCGCTCCATCAGGGTGACCGCCGTGTCGTCCGAACAGATCGGCTCGATCGCCTTGAGCAGCATGTCGCCGTCATCCATGCCGGCCGCCATCTGCATGACGGTCACGCCGGTGACCTCGTCGCCCGAGGCGATGGCCGCCTGGACCGGTGCTGCCCCGCGGTATTTGGGCAGCAGCGAAAAGTGGCCGTTGATGCAGCCGCGCGGCGGCAGTGCCAACAGCCGCCGGCCGAGAAATTGGCCGAAGGCGACCACGATGATCACGTCGGGCTTGAGCTGCTCAAGCTGCTCCAGGACCTCGGGTGCGTTCACTTTCTCCGGCGAGATGATCGGGGAGACGTGTTTCTCGACCGCAAACGCCTTACAGGGGCAGGGCGTGAAGCGTTGCCGCCGGCCCGAGGGACGGTCCGGCTGGGTCACGACGCCGACCACGTTCACCTGCGGCGCGCGCAGCAGCGCGCGCAGGGTGACCGCCGACGCGTCCGAAGATCCCATGAAGACAATACGCATGCACGATATCCTGTTGCTCAAGACTTTTTTTCAAGATTAGCACATCGCGCGCGCCGTGACGCACACAATTTTTCACAGGCCGGGAATTTCCGCGCGCAGTGCGGCGAGGATGCGGCCGGAGAGAGAGGACTGGTTGAGCGTGTAGAGATGAATGCCCGGCGCGCCGCGCGTCAGCAGGTCGCGGCACTGCGCGAGCGCAAAGCGGAAGCCGGCCTCCTCGACATCCGCAGACGCGGCCGCCTGACGCAGGGTGTCCGGGATCGAACAGCCGGAGAGCGCGACAAAACGTTCGATCTGCCGGGCCGAGCTGAGCGGCATGATGCCGGGCAGCAGCGGGATCGTGACGCCCGCGGCGCGTGCTTGCGCGACAAAGTCGTGGTAGACCGCGTTGTCGAAAAAGAGCTGCGTGACCGCGAAGTCCGCGCCGTTCTCCTGCTTGCGCTTCAGGAAGGCGATGTCGCGCGCCGGCGTGTGCGGCTGGCCCTCCTCAAAGGACTCAGGGTGGCCTTCCGGATAGGCGGCGCAGCCGATCTTGAAATGCGGCCAGCCGTCGCGGATGAAACCGATCAGGTCGCTGGCGTGCGAAAACCCATACGGATGCGGGCGGAAGCTGCTCTCGCCCTGCGGCGGGTCGCCGCGCAAGGCCATGATGGCCGGCACGTTTTTGGCGGCCAGCCGGTCGAGGATCTTGGAGAGGTCCACCTGCGAGTGGCCGAGACAGGTGAGGTGCGCCATGGCGTGCAGCGCCAGGTTGTTCTGCAGCGACGCCACCAGGTCTACCGTATTCTCGCGCGTGCTGCCACCGGCACCGTAGGTCACCGAAACGAAATCCACGTCCAAGCGCGCGGTCTCGGCCAGCGTCGCATACAGCCGCGCCCAGCCCTCCGGCGTCTTGGGCGGAAAGAATTCAAACGAGACCGTCGGGCGGCCGCTCTGGAGTTTTTCGAAAAAGGTCATGGAGGTGCGAGAGTATACGCCAACGGCTGGATGTGGTAAAGTCGAAGCGATATGAACCACACACCTGCACCGGGCAGTTTTCAGTTGAAATGGGCCGGCGATCTTTTTGAAGTGACGCTGCGTCTCGACCGGTCCCGGCCGGGGCGCGCTGTCTTCCGCACTAACCTCGGCATGGCGCACGTGCGGCGCCGGGAGCTGATCGCCTGTACCGAGTCGGGCGAGCCGGTGCTGGCGCGCGACTGGCACGACATCCCGATGACCGCGTGCGAACCCGGCGTTTTCCGCGTGCGCATTCCGCTGACCGAAGTCGGCGTTTTTGAAGGCAAGGCCTGCTTCTTTGCCGAGGGTTCGCCGGCACCGGAGTGGCCGGAGGGCGGCAACCTGCGCATTAAGGTCGGTCCCGCCCATACCGCCTGCGCCAACACCGTGTATACCGCCTTCGTGCGCCAGTTCGGCGCGGCGCTGCAGCGCAACCCGCGCACGCCGGCACTCGGCGCGCACGAGGCGGCGCTCGACGGACAGGGCTATACCGTGATCCCGCCTTCGGGGACCTTCCGCGACCTGATCCGGCAGCTCGACACCATCATGGGCCGCCTGCGTTTCCGCATTGTCCAGCTCCTGCCGGTGCATCCGGTGCCGACCACCTACGGACGCATGGGCCGCTTCGGCTCGGCTTTTGCGGCGCTGGATTTCCTTTCGGTCGATCCCGCGCTGGCGGAGTTCGACACGCGCGCCACGCCGCTGGAGCAGTTCCGCGAGCTGATCGACGCGGTGCACAGCCGCGGCGGCAGCCTTTTCATGGACCTGCCCGCCAACCACACCGGCTGGGCCGCGACGCTGCACACCCACCATCCGGACTGGTACCGGCGCCGGCCCGACGGCGAGTTTGTCTCGCCGGGTGCGTGGGGCGTGACCTGGGCCGATCTGGTGGAGTTGGATTACCGCGACCCGCGGCTGCGCGCCTACATGGCCAAGGTCTTTCTCTTCTGGTGCAGCCAGGGCGTGGACGGCTTCCGCTGCGATGCCGGCTACATGATTCCGGCCGAGACCTGGACCTACATTGTGGCGCGCGTGCGCGAAGAGTTCCCCGATACCGTCTTCCTGCTGGAAGGGCTGGGCGGCAAGGTGGAGGTGACCGAGGCGCTGCTCACCGAAGCCAATCTCGACTGGGCCTACTCCGAGCTGTTCCAGACCGAAGACCGCGGCGCGCTGGAGTGGTACCTGCCGCGCGCGATCCCGCTGGCGGAGCGCTGCGGCCCGCTGATCCACTTCGCCGAGACGCATGACAACAACCGCCTGGCCGCGCGCGGCGAGTGCTATGCGCGCATGCGCGTGGCGCTGTCGGCCCTGCTCTCGCACCAAGGCGCGTTCGGCATCACGGCGGGCGTCGAGTGGTTCGCTGCGGAAAAGGTGGATGTGCACGGCGCCTCGGCGCTCAACTGGGACGCACCGCGCAACCAGGTGGCCGAGATCGCGCACCTGAATGCCTTGCTGGAAACGCATCCGGCCTTCGGCCCTGGCACGCGACTGCGGCCGGTGCAGCGCGGCGACGGGCCGGTTCTGGCGGTGCTGCGCGAAGCTGGCGCGGAAGCTGCCGCCGGCGGGAAGGCGGTGCTGGTGCTGGTCAATCTCGATTGCGCGCACGCGCACACCGTTCATTGGGAGGACGCGGCCTTCCACGGAGCGGTGGCGTGGGATCTCCTGACCGGCGAGGCTTTTGCACTCAAGGCCGGCGCAGGCCTTGCGCTGGCGCCGGGCCGCGTCTGCTGCCTGACGCTGCGTTCGGAGGACATCCAGGCGGCCGACCCCGCTGCAGCGCCCGGCGAGCCCGCCGCCGTGGCGCGGCGCCGCCGGAACCTCATGGCGCTGCGGGTGCGGATTCAGCTCATGGCGGCGGACAACGGCGACGGCGCGCGCTTCGCCTGCGCCTGCGAACCGGACGCGCTGGGCGCGGCAATGACAGCCGATCCCGACGCCTTCTGCGCCGCTGCGCCGGACCGGCTGCCGCGCCGCACGGTGTGGCGCTGGCCCGAGGATCAGCGCCGGCAGGTGATGGTGCCCGAGGGGCACGTGCTGCTGGTGCAGGCCGCGTCGCCCTTCCTCGCCGAACTGAAGAGCGGCCGGCGCACGCAGGCGCTCGAGCGCGCGGTGCGGCTGGACGACGGCTCGTGGGGCGCGTTCTTGACGGTGCCGCCGTATGATGCGGCGCTGGACGGCACGCACGCCGAACGGCGCGCGCTGGTGACGACGGTTTTCACCGGCGAAGGCGTGCGGCGCGCGGTCTCGGACCTGCTGGTGCTGCCGCCCGCCGGCGCGGCGCGGGCGGTGTCGCGCGTCGGCGGCGTGCGCGTGCGCAGCGAGCCGGACCTCTGCGCGGTGCTCTCGAACGGCGCGGGCGCAATGGCGCAGGCGCGCGCCGCGTGGGGCGTGCTGCGCAGCCAGTACGATTGCCTGCTGGCCGCCAATTCCGATCCGCGCGTGCCGGCCGACAAGAGGGTCTTCTGGACGCGCTGCCGCACCTGGCTGCGCTATCGCGGGTATTCGCAGGCGATCGGGACGGCCTGCCTCGACGCCTTCGCGGCCGATCCGGCGGGGCGCTTCGCCGAGTGGTGCTTCAAGGTCCCGTGCGGCATGGGCCGCTGGGTGCCGCTGCGCTTCCGGCTCGAACTGGAGCAGGGCGTCAACCGCGCGCGGCTGAGCGTGTCGCGTCCTGCCGCAGGCGTGTGCGGACTGGATGCGGCGCAGGCCGGCCTGCTGGAGGCGGATGAGGCGGTGACGGTGATCGTGCGGCCGGACATCGAGTGGCGCAGCTTCCACCACAAGACCAAAGCCTTCCTGGGGCCTGAGAGCGCCTGGCCGGCGGCGGTGCGCCCCTCGGCACGCGGATTCGCGTTCGAACCGGCCGCCGGAACGCGGCTAGGCATCGAGGCGACCGCGGGCGCGTTCCATCACGAGCCGGCCTGGACCTACATGGTGGCGCATCCCGACGAGCAGGAGCGCGGCCTTGACGGGCACGGCGATCTGTTCAGTCCCGGCTGGTTTGAGCTGGAGCTGGATGACGGCGGTGAGGCGGCGCTTGAGGCGGGCGAAGAGGGAG
>JAQUEX010000092.1:5914-8380 GCA_028684935.1 Kiritimatiellia bacterium
TCCCGGAAACCCTTTCGCAGGCGCTGTCGCTCTACGTGGTGCGGCGCGACGCGCTGAAGACCGTGATCGCGGGGTATCCGTGGTTTCTCGATTGGGGACGCGACACGCTGATCGTGCTGCGCGGGCTGATCGCCGACGGCCGGCACGACGACGCGCTGGCGATCCTGCGGGAGTTCGGCCGCTTCGAGGAGCGCGGCACGCTGCCGAATATCATCCACGGCAACACGGTGGGCAACCGCGACACCTCCGACGCGCCGCTCTGGTTCTGCGTGGCGGCCGGCGACCTGATGGAGGCACTGGGCGACCGCGAGGTGCTTGAGGCTGCCTGCGGACCGCGCACGCTGCGCGAGGTGCTGGTGTCGATCCTCGTCCACTATCGCGACGGCACGCCCAACGGCATCCGCATGGATCCGGCGAGCGGGCTGATCTACAGTCCGCCCCACTTCACCTGGATGGACACCAACTATCCGGCGGCCACGCCGCGCGAGGGCTATCCGGTGGAAATCCAGGCGCTCTGGATCGCGAGCCTGCGGCTGGTCGCGCGCAAGATCGATGCCGAGTGGAACGCCTTGGCCGAGCGCGCGGCGCTGGCGCTGGCGCGGCTCTACGTGGTCAAGGAGGGATGGCTGGCGGACTGTCTGCGGGCCAAGGCCGGCGAACCGGCCGAACGGGCGCCGCAGGAGGACACGCTGCGTCCGAACCAGCTTCTGGCGGTCACGCTGGGGGTGCCGCTGGCACCCGAGCTGGCGCGTGCGGCGGTCGGCGCGTGCGAGCGGCTGCTGGTGCCGGGCGCGATCCGCAGTCTGGCCGACCGGCCGGTGCTGGCGGAGTGCGGCGTCTGGCGCGACGGCACGCTGCTGAACGATCCGCACCGGCCCTATCAGGGGCGGTATCTGGGCGACGAAGACACGCGGCGCAAACCCGCCTATCACAACGGCACGGCGTGGAGCTGGACGTTCCCGCTCTATGTCGAGGCGCTGGTTCTGCTGTATGGCGAGTCGGCGCGTGCGACCGGGCTCTCGCTGCTGGGGTCGGCGGTTGAACGGCTGAACGGCGGCTGTCTGGGGCATCCGCCGGAGATCTGCGACGGCGACGCACCGCACACGGCGCGCGGCTGCTGCGCGCAGGCGTGGGGCGTGTCCGAACTCCTGCGTGTCTGGCTGCGGGTCGCGCGCGCCGTTCCCTCCTTGCCTTGACGGTTCGCCACGCTTGTCGTATGCTGATAACACTTATGAAAACGGGGTTGTTTGCGTGCTTGGCCGGCGGGTTGATCGGATGGGGTGCAGCGTTGGCGAATGCAGCCCCGCCCAATATCGTTTTCGTGCTGGTCGACGATATGGGTTGGACCGATCTCGGCTGTTTCGGCAGCACCTATTACGAGACGCCGAACATCGACCGCCTCGCCGCGCAGGGCATGCGGTTCACCGACGCCTACTCCGCCTGCACGGTCTGCTCGCCGTCGCGCGCCTGCATCATGACCGGCCAGTATCCCGCGCGGCTGCGCATCACCGATTGGATCGAAGGCCACAAGCGGCCCTTCGCCAAGCTCGCGGTGCCTGACTGGACGCTGCGGCTCGCGCCCGAAATCCCCAACCTCGCCCGCACGCTCAAGGCAGCGGGATACGCCACGGCCAGCATCGGCAAGTGGCACCTCGGCAACGAGGCGTGCTATCCGGACAAACAGGGCTTCGATGTCAATATCGGCGGCTATCATCGCGGCCAGCCGCCGAGCTACGTGGCGCCGTACAAGATTCCGACCCTGCCCGAAGGCCCGGACGGCGAGTTCCTTACAGACCGCGAGGCGGCCGAGGCGGCGCGCTTCATGCGCGAGCACCGCGACCGCCCCTTCTTCATCTATCTGGCGCACTATGCGGTCCACACGCCGATCGCCGCCAAGCGCCAGGCGTTTGAAAAGTACAAGGCCAAGCAGGACAAGGAGAACCCGCACCACAACCCGACCTACGCGGGGCTGGTCGAGAGCGTGGACGACGCCATGGGTGTGATCCTGCGCACGCTGGACGACCTGCGGCTGGCGGACAACACCGTCATCGTGTTCACCTCCGACAACGGCGGGCTCATCGGCTGCACCTCGAACCGGCCGTTGCGCGTCGGCAAGGGCTCGGCTTACGAAGGTGGCGTGCGCGTGCCGCTGATCGTCAAGTGGCCGGGCGCGACAGCTCCCGGCAGCGTCTGCTCCGCGCCGGTCATCGGCGCGGACTTCTTCCCGACGCTGCTCGCGATGGCCGGCGTGCCGCAGCCTGCCGGGCATGTCGTGGACGGCGAAAGCCTCGTGCCGCTTCTGAAGCAGAGCGGTCCGCTGGCGCGCGACGCGATCTATTGGCACTATCCGCACTATCATCCCGGCGGGGCCACCCCCTACGGCGCGATCCGCGCCGGCGACTTCCGGCTGGTCGAGTTCTATGAAGACCGGCGCGTGGAGCTTTACAACCTCAAGGACGACATCGG
>JAQUEX010000092.1:8480-11837 GCA_028684935.1 Kiritimatiellia bacterium
GCCGCGACGGCCAGCAGCGTGGCCGCGCGGTAGACGCAGAAGGGCGCCTGGCAGTGCGAGCACTCGAAGCGGAGGTCGCCGAGTTCAGGCAGCAGCGCGCCGGGCGCGAACAGTCCGTCCTCGACCGCGCCGGGCAGGTCATCGTGGGTGAACAGCGCGTCGCCGCACTGTTCGCACAAAGCGTCCAGCTCGGCCCATCGCGCCGGCGGCAGCGGCCGGACTGCGAGATTGACCAGCGCGGTGCCGCCCTCCCGGTTGGTGAAGGTCGCCTGCACGTGGCCGCGCCGCACGCGGCACGAGGTGAGCCGCCCGCCTTGCAGCAGGCGCTGGCCCAGGGCGATGTCCGACGAAAACTTCGGCAGGCAGACGCTCATCACGTTTTCCAGCCAGGCGCGGCCCCAGAGCGTGACGCCGGGCTCTTCCCATGCCGCCTGCGGCCGCGCCTGCCGCGCGTGACGGATCTCCTGCGCGTACTCAAACAGATCCAGTTGCATGCACCCCATGATACCACCGCCGCCCCGGCCCGCAAGGGCAAAAAGGCTTAGTTTCTGGTGGACATGCGAGAGCCGCCTGATAAACTCAGTCGCGGTTTTTTATGTCTATTGAACTCTGTTTTTCGCCGGGGGGCCGCTTTTATCTGGCCGATGCCGACACGCAGGAGCTGCCGCTCGCCGAAGCGGCGGTGGCGCGTTGGCGGCGGGCCTTCGAACAGGCCGCCGCCGAGGGTTTTCTCGCCCTCGCGGCGTGCAACGAGCCGCTGCCGTCCTCGCTGGCCTTCGGACGCGCGTTCGCCCGCCGCTATCTGACCGCGCTCTGCCACGCGCCGCGCGCCGAGAACGATGTCCTGCCGGAACTGCCGTTCGACGCCGCGCCGGACTGGGCGGAGTGGCTCGAGGCCGCGCCGCCGTTCCGCGGCGCGGAGGCGTTCGACCTCGCCGGCGCCGAACGGCTGTGGCTCGACCTTCACGAGACCGTGCGCGGCCGGGCCGCCGCGGAGGGCGGGCTCGAAGCGGTCCTTCACGCCTTCGGCCCGGCCTGGCGCGCGGTCGGGCGCGTCACCTTCCATCTGGCCGAGAACAAGAAGAACGCCGAACGCCCCTTCGCCTTCATGGTGACCTATGCGAGCCGCGTCTCGGAGATCGGCCGCGTGCAGCATCTGCCGCTCAAGCGGGCACTCAACGATTCTGCCGGCGCCAACAACCGCGAGGCGCTGCTGCGCCTGCTGGATCCCATCCAGCGCGCCATGGCGCACAGCACACTGGTCAAAGAGCTGTTCGAGTCCGGCCGCATCTATCAGCCGCTGGCCTGGACCTCCCGCGAGGCGTACCGGCTGCTGCGCGATGTGCCGGCCCTCGAGTCGTGCGGCGTCATCGTGCGCGTGCCGGACTGGTGGAACCCGCGCCGGCCGCCGCGGCCGACCGTCAGCGTGGGGTTGGGCGACCGTGCGCCGTCGCGCATGGGCGCCGCGGCGCTGCTGGACTTCAGCCTGTCGGTCACGCTGGGCGACGAGCCGCTCTCCGACAGCGAGATTCAGTCACTGCTGGCGTCCGAGGGCGGACTGGTGGCGCTGCGCGGCAAATGGGTGGAGATCGATCCTGAACAGCTCAAGGCGGTGCTTGGGCACTGGAAGAAGATCGAGCAGACGGCCCGGCGCGAGGGGCTTCCGTTCGCCGAGGCGATGCGGCTTTTCGCCGGGGTCTCGCTGGGCGGCGGCGAGGCGGCCCGCGCGGCGGAAGAGGTCGGCGCGTGGAGCCGCGTGCAGGCCGGCGAGTGGTTCGCCGCGACCCTGGCGCGCCTGCGCGAGCCCGGAGAGGCCGCAGGCGCGCTGCCGTGCGCCGACGCGCTGCACGCCGCGCTGCGGCCGTATCAGGAGACCGGCGTGCGCTGGCTGCATTTTGTGGCCTCGCTCGGGCTCGGCGGCTGCCTGGCCGACGACATGGGGCTCGGCAAGACGATTCAGACGCTGGCGCTGCTGCTTTGGCTCAAGCAGGAGCAGGGCGAGGGCCCCTCGCTGCTGGTGGCGCCGGCCTCGCTGCTGGCGAACTGGCGCGAGGAGGCGCGCCGTTTCGCGCCGTCGCTGCGCCTGCTGATCGTGCATCCCTCCGGCAACGCCGATCCGCTGCGCCTCAAGCGGTGCGAGGCCGATCCCGCCGCCGGGCTCAAGGGGGTCGATCTGGTGGTCACCACGTACGGCATGGCCGCGCGCACCGCGTGGCTGGAGCGCATGGCGTGGCGGCTGGCGATCCTGGACGAGGCGCAGGCGATCAAGAACGCCGAGACGCGCCAGGCGCGCGCGGTCAAGCGCCTGCCAGCGACGGCGCGTCTGGCGCTGACCGGCACGCCGGTCGAGAACCGCGCGGGCGACCTCTGGTCACTCTTTGATTTCATCAACCCCGGCCTGCTCGGCGGGGCCAAGAGCTTCGCCGCCTTTCTGCGCGCCCGCGAAGAGGTGCCCGACGCCTACGCGCCGGTGCGCCGCCTGACGCGCCCCTACATCCTGCGGCGTCTCAAGACCGACCGCCGCGTGATCGCCGACCTGCCGGAGAAGACCGTGATGCCGGCCTACTGCGGGCTCGCCGCGCCGCAGGCCGCGCTCTACGCCCGTCAGATCGAGCAGCTCAAGAAAGAGCTGGAAGAGGAGTCCGGCGCGGAGCCGATGAAGCGCCGCGCCGTGATCCTGACCGCGCTGACGCGCTTCAAGCAGATCTGCAACCATCCGGCGCAGGCGCTCGGCGACGGCGATTTCGCCGAGGCGCGCAGCGGCAAGTTCGCGCGGCTGCGCGCGTTGTGCGAAACGCTCGCCGAGCGGCAGGACAAGGCGCTGGTCTTCACGCAGTACCGCGAGATGACCGAACCGCTTGCCGCGTTTCTGGCGGGCGTCTTCCGCCGGCCCGGACTGATCCTGCACGGCGGCACGCCGGTGGCGCGGCGGCGCGGGCTGGTCGAGGCGTTCCAGCGCGACGACGGTCCGCCGTTCTTCGTGCTCTCGCTCAAGGCCGGCGGCACCGGACTGAATCTGACGCAGGCCTCGCACGTGATCCATTTCGACCGCTGGTGGAATCCGGCGGTCGAGAACCAGGCCACCGACCGCGCGTTCCGCATCGGCCAGAAGAAGAACGTGCTGGTCCACACCTTCATCTGCCGCGGCACGGTGGAGGACAAGATCGACGCGCTGCTGCAGGAGAAGCGCGCGCTGGCCGACGACCTGCTGGAAGGGGGCGGCGAGACGCTGCTCACCGAGATGAACAATGATGACCTGATGCGCTTCGTGGCGCTGGACCTGCATGCCGCCAGCGAGTGACCGACCGCGCCAGACGGGTGTCCGCCTCACCCTTTCTTGGGGCGGCCGCGCGGGCG
>JAQUEX010000093.1 GCA_028684935.1 Kiritimatiellia bacterium
CAGGTTCGAATCCTGTAGCGCCCACCATTAAAAACAGGCCAAAATCACGAAAAACCCCAATGCAATTCGGGTTTTTTGCTTTATATACACCTCGACTGATTCCCCGCTAGAAGGCCTGTGAATCGCTGTGTTTTGCTGTGTCAAAAGCAAAATATTGAGCAAAATCTTGGAGCGAGAAAACACGTCAAAACCCAGAAAACAAGGGGCTAAACGAGATTCGGATCGAGATCGTCCCATAAACCTCATTTCCCGAGAGGTGTAATTATGTCGGGAGCGTGACCCCGAACGCCTCCATGATTTTACGCTGGATGGGGCCGGTCTCTGTGTAGAGCTGTCCGTAGCGCGTTGTAGTAGATGTGCAGGTAGGCCCGCCGCCTGTCCTCGCCCCACCTGCGCAGGTCGGTCACGACGCAGAGAGACTCGGAGTCGTCGATCCGGCGGTAGCGCTCCGGGGAGGCGATGGATTCGTAATGGCGGTCGATGGCCGCCTCCACCCATTTCCTGCCCGTCGGGACGCCGACGGTGATGACCCAGCACTATACGCACATTGCTATTGAAACCGCACAGAACGCCGTTGCCTTGCTTCCTGACGTGACCCATACGAAGACCTGCCGGAGCCCACGGACGCAACAGGCGCGATTCTGGAGGGTGTTCTGGGGCAGATGGACAAGCTCACCGATGAACAGCTTGCGAAAGTGGCGGCAAAGGTGCGGAAGATCACGGCCACGCGCACGACAAAACAGCTTCCCGATTCTGGCAGCCGAGCCGACTCGACCCAGGGTGCCGATTCAAAGGGCGAAGACCTGAATGACAACAAGCAGACCAACCCCGTCACGACCGTGATCACGGCCCAGTAAGGGTCGGTCTGTAAAAAACCATGACGCCCCTCGCACTTCGGAACGGGGGGCGAAATTATGGCGGTGGACTACTTTCCGGTGACCCAGGCGCCGAGTTCGCTGTAGAACTTACCGAAGCAGCTGTGGGTCATGCCGATGCCGTGCACGATTCCCTTGTCCTTGACGGGAATCGCGTTGTAGGCGGAATAGACGGCGCACGGGGCACAGGTCGTATCCGAAAAGCCCACGGCCACGCGCACCGGACACTGGATGCGGGAGGCGAAGTTCGCCCCGTCGAAATACGGTGCGTTCTTCTCGGCGGCCGCACGCTTCTCGGGCGTCCCGGAATTGTTTTCGACGACCTGCGGCCAGCCGCTCTGGCGGCCCCGAAGGTAGCCCATCGTATCCGTGATCGCCGGCACGTAGAACGCGGCACGGGTGAAGGTGTGGTTGAGTCCCGTCAGATAGAAACCGAAGCCACCGCCCTGCGAAGTGCCCTGGTAGCGGAAGCGGGACTTGTCCACGTCCGGACGCGCCGCCAGCCAATCGACGGCGCGGTTGATGCCGAGCAGCACGGGGTAGAAGAAATAGGCCTCCCGGCTCTCGGTGATGCCACTCGTCGCGTAGCCCACGCCGTACTTCGCCTTCGTCTGGGCATTGAGCTCGTCATACTTCGCCTTGAGGCCGAGCTTCTCCCAATTCCAATGGGGTTCGAAGGGATAGACGCTGAAGAAGACGTTGATCGCGTCCCGCTTACCGCCCATGTTGTTGGTCCAGCCGCCGAAACCGGCCGCGGAGACCTGGAAATCAACGGGGTACGGGGCGAGGGACTTCTCCGTCGGCACGCTCATGTAGCCGTAGACACGACGTCCGAAGGTCGCGAACGAGATGCGGAAGAACTCGAACTCGGGGGTGCAGCGCTCGGGCACGCGGACGACCTGGGCATCCAGCGGCACCTCCTTCGCGAGCTTCGCCTTCGCCTCCGCCCAGAACGCATCGAAGTCGGCGGGCGAGGGGGAGCCCTTCTGGACCTTCTCGGGCTCGTAGCCGACACCGAACACCTGGTTTTTGCAGTCCTTGCCGGCAAGGTACAGACGGAGGAAGCCCGGTTCGGCGAGCGTGCCCGTAACCTTGAACGGATTCTCGCGGGCAAGGTCCAGGACCTTCTTGCCGAACTTCTTCGGGCCGAAGTTGTCGAGCGACGCCGTGACCGTGCCCGTCTTGACGGGCAGCCCGTTCGTCCCCACGGCCGTGACGGTGAACGTCGCCCGCTCGCCGCAGCGATAGAGGTAATTGGTGTTGTCCGCCGTGATCTTGAAGGTGGTTTGGGCAAAGGCCAGCACCGACGCGAACAGTGCGACCCCGAGGGTGAGTTTCTTCATGGTTCTTTCCTTGGAATTGAATCAGCGATTGAAGGTGAGGTGGTCGTACACATCCGACCCTCCGTAGTTCTCCGTGCAGGCGCGCCCACGCCCGCACGCCCGAGAGGTTTAGCCTCTCCTGCTTGAAAGCGTTGGTTACCCTACGTCTTGGGGTGCCCGCTGTCAACTCTCGGGCTCGAAAAACGGGCGCCGGACCCGCCCGAGCCCCTTCAGCCACGTCCGCTACTTGACAGAAGCGCCTTTATCCGACTTTGCCGTATCCCGCGCCCGCAGGAAAACGCAGCTTGTACGTCCTATCCTTAAGGTCTTCGATGTCGCAGTCCGCATGCGCCCGTTCTACATGGGGGACTTTTATCCGCTGACCGACGAGACCTCCGCCGGCGACGACGTCTGGTGCGCGTGGCAGTGCGGCCGGCCGGATCTGAAAGCGGGCTTCGCGATCTTCTTCCGGCGCGGCGCCGCGCCGGAGGAGTCCCGCGCGTTCAAGCTCGGCGGGGTCGAGCCCGGCGCGACGTACCAAGTCGAGAGTTACGGCGGCTCGACAAAGGCCGTCAAAGGTTCCGAGCTGGGAAGCTTGGCCGTCAAACTTGCGCCGCGGTCGTTCCATCTGATCTTTTACCGGAAACAGTGATTCTCCTGCCGGCTTATTGGCGCCTTACGCCCAGACAGCAGCGATCTCTGCCTGCAATGGGCAAGGAAAGAGAGGAGGAAACCGCGTTTGAGCTCGGGGTATCACCGACTCGCGGAGGCGGGCGTCACGGTCAGGTCGAAGAAGCGGTTCACTCCCTCGCAGCCCGTGATGCCCACGTGGGTTGTTATCGGCAGCGCCTCGTCGAAGTACCCGAACGTGCGGCCGTCGATGGTGACGCTCATCTGCTTGCCTTTAATCTCCACCTCGAGCGCGTAGCGCGTGTTCGGCAGCAGCGGGAAGCGGGCGAAGGCTGCTTTCTTCCAGGACGGCTTGCCGTCCGCAAAGGTGTGGCGCCAGACGTTGACGCCTTCGTTGTAGACGCAGATCTCGAAGTGCTCGCGGTATTCAGGCCGCCCGGCGGCGTCTTTGCCGAGCGCGGGCGCCAGCACCACGAGCGGCACCATCCGGTAAGTGAACGCCAGGCTGGCCGTGATGCGCAGGTCGCCTGTGAAGGGCTTCGCGTAGACCATGCTCGTGTAGGTGTCTCCGGCGCGCTTGCCCTGCAGCTCGTCGGGTGAGACGCCTGCGGGCACCTCGTTCTGAATGCAGTCGCCATGCTGCACCCATTTGCCGAAATGGTCGAAACGCGGGCTCTTGACCAGGACCCACTCCTCGGGCTTGCCGTTGTTTACACTCGCTTTCATATCCGCCCGCCATAAAGTGCCGCCAGATAATCACACTAGACGAAAGGTTCGACGGTCAGAAACTGGGTAAAAAATCCAAACGGGAATCGCAGATACGAAAGGGCCGAAAGAAATGGTCATGCCGCCGGGGGGTGCCTATGAACAGAGAAAAGAAGGCGGCGCGAGTGTGGAAGGGTGGTAGAGTCTCTGCGGCGTCGGTGGAACTGGCGCGGGGTTTGGTCGGGGGGATGCCGGGTGGCGGGGGGGGTGGTAACAGGTGGTTACAGGGAGGGTGTAACCACTTTGTAACCAAATCGCGGGTTGCCAAGGGGTGAAACAGGGGTAAGAGGGTAAACAGGGCACAACGTGCGGGAATAGCCGATATATGTTAAAACCCTTATTTATTGGGCTTTTATCACCTTTGGGGATGGTAGGCCAGGCCGGAGTCGAACCGGCGACCCCCAGATTAGGAATCTAGTGCTCTGTCCTACTGAGCTACTGGCCTTTTGAAAACGGATGCGTTCCCGCTTTTGACAATTCGGAATATTAGCTTTTCTAGGGGCAGCGGATCAACCACAATCCACGAAAGATGTCAGGGAAAGATGTCGGGCCGGCCCGCGCGCGCCACGATGCGGGACGTGATCCTGCTTGTTGTCGGCCGGGAAAAGAACTATCTTGTTACCACAATCAAAGAAGGAGGCCGTTATGGCATATTCCAATGCAGCCAGCCGTCGCAGGTTTGTCGCCGGGTGCATGTGCGCTGCCTGTGCGCACAGTGTAGGTGCCGCCCAACCCTCAGCCCGCAATGTCCGCCGCCTTAAAGAAGCCGGCCCGGATCAGAAGCCGCCTGCTCACGGGACGCCTGCACCCCAAGGCAAGAAAAACATGGAGATCGCATTCTGCGGCATCTTCTGCGCGGCCTGCGAACTGCATCTCAAAGGCAACAAAGACGGCAAGAAATGTAAGGGCTGCACACACCCGAGCATGGAGTCGAAGTGTGCCGTCTTCCTGTGCGCCAAGGAAAAGAAAGTCGTCAACTGCGGCCTGTGCGACAGTTTTGAAAGCTGCGAGAAGCTGATCAAACACCACGAGAAGCCGCTCTACCGTCAGGTGGCGCGGCGGACCTGCGCCCGGGTCAAAAAGGACGGCCTTGCGGCGGCAGCCGCAGAACTGAAAACGCGCTGGACCTGTGCCGCCTGCGGCAAACTGTTCCCGTGGAACACGACCGGCACCTGTCCGCATTGCGGCAAACAGGTGGCCGTGTTGTCTGAGAAGGACGGCTGAATCGCCGGAGGACGGTCAGCGCACCAGACGGACGAGGTCACCCGCGCCGACCTCAAGTGTCAGGCAGAGCGCCTGTTGCCTGACACTTTGTTCGACCAGTCGGCCCGTGACCGGCTCGACCGCACGATAACCGGGCGTGCGGTCCACTTCGACGGTTACGACTGCCCGCTTCCCGGTCCAGTTCGACACCGCGAGCACGTCTGCCTCCGGGGACTCCAACAAGTTGACTTCCACATTGTACGGCGTGACGCGAATCCTAGGCCTCACGCCATTCGCCTCCAAGAGCCTAGCCATCCAGGTACGGTGAGCCGCCTCGAAATCCAAAGCCGAATACTCGGCCGCATCGGGGCGTTTCGATGTTGCGACATAACTGATGCCCGGGAAGAAACCCGTCAAGACGACCCGCCCCCGGCCCGACGCAACCGCGTGCTCCAGTGGCGCGTTCGTCCCGCACAATAGCGGCATGCCGCGATGCTCGCCGAGCGGCTTCAGGCGCAACATCTCATATTCGGCGCGCCCCGGTTGGTCGCGTAATGCCAGCGGCGCGCGCGTCAAGCCCAGCGCCTCGTCCAAACCGAGCGGCGCACCGAGTTCGTCACGCGTCAACGCGCCGGCACCTAACACGAGCACGCCGCCGCTGCGTACCCACGTCACCAACGGCATGAGTGCCGCTCGCTTCAGGTGCGCGTCGTTTGCAAACAGGACGCGATACGGAACCCGTGATGCGGGGATCTCGTCTTCGTGCAGGACATCGCAGCTCACCCCGCAATGGCGCAACAGCAGATGGAGCCATGTACGCTCCTTGCCGAACACGTTGTCGCGTGTCGCGTACCAGATATCCCCGCTCACGCTGAGAAGCTGAGCGACGTCACCTCGCGCGGGGCGCCCAGCCAACACATCGCGCTCCACCGCACCCATCGCAAAGGTGACGCGCTTGATCGCTTCATAAATTTCCGGCCGGTGGCTGTTCGCATCGCTGGTGATCGCGTAATACGGGCCATAGTTGAAAAAATGCATCGCCCTGACACCGTGGCCGAACTCCAGAAAGGCACGCGCCTGGATCTCCCACGGCGTCCGGCACAGAATATTGTAGATGCCGAACGCCACGCCCGGCGCGCGGCAGGCGGCCCGCATCACATCGACGTAATAGCCGTTGACCTGTCGCGTGCGCGCCCAACCACCCCAATCCTCGTGCCACCCGTAGGTCAAGGCACCCGATCCCAGAATCTCGAACCAATCGACGCTGCGCGAAACCAAATTGCCATCCAGCAGCTCGCAGGCGAAATTGACGGTCGTCGGCACGCCGGGCATGTGCCGCTGCGCGCTGGCATGCCCCGCGCGCAGCATCTCCGTCATCAGGTGATTCATGTATCGCCGGGTATAATAATACGCGGCCATCTGCTGCACGTTGGTGCCGTCCGGGCTGTTGTTCAGCGTCAAAACGTCCCGCATGTCCGCCGGCACCCCGACCCGCTCCAGAAAGGGCGCGAAACCTTTCTGACAGGACTTACAGGCCGCGACGTGCGTGAAGTCAAACCCTGGCTCGTCCATCAGGTTGACGGCTGTCCAGCCGGAGCGATCCGGATGTTCGCGCGCGACGCCCGCGAACATCGCATCCATACGCGCGTGATCGGGCTGGCCGAGACAGCCCGGGGCTGCCGTCATGTGAAAATAAAAGTGCGACGGCCACTTTTTCAAACCTCCGATCCCGATCAAGCGAAGCGCCTCGCGTTCATTTTCCACCGCCTGCCTGGTCGAACGCGCCTCGCTTAGCTTCATGCCGGTGAAAAAAGGGAATACCTCCGGAGATTTGCCCGGCACCTGCGGCACCGCCTTCGCCATAACCAAAGAGGCCTCGCTCCCCTCGCGCTCGGTCACCAGCCGGTACGACGAAAGGTCAATCGCGAATTGACATCCATCGCCTTTGCCGCGCCTCACCTCACGCCGCATAAGACCCTCTTCAGACGGCGTCTTCGAGAACATCACTTCAAATGCCGCCTCCGTCTCCGGCGCTGCAAAAACCCGCATCGCATACAGGCTGATCTGATTGAGTCCGCCATAGGCGAGGTACGGCGAAACATCCACCCAAGGGCTCTCCTCGCCGGGCGCTATCCGGATACCGGGTTTATCTTCTGCCCCGGCTCCGGTACCGCGAACCACGCCCTTGCGGTTGATGTTGGCATGATCGGTGTACCACGGCTCAAACGGCCGACGCCCCCAGAAGTGAATGACAACAGGCACTATTTGTTCCGGCAACATGCGCACCTTCAGATAAAACGGCGCAAGATCGGTCACACGCGGCTCATAAGCCACATCCGTTGTCACGACCAGCACGTCTAGGCAGCGCGTGCACGACGAGACCGGAACGGCATGCAGCTTGTCCACGGTGAGCTGTAGCGGTCCAGCAGCAGCGTCGAACTCCGCGACACTCCAGATCCAGCGCGCGTAGTTGTCTCCCCATTTCTTTGCGCCTTCAGGGGTAGCGCGCGGCGATCGCTCTTCCGCCCCAATCACCGTGCGCACCACGTGCCGGCCGCCCTGCTCGGCGGTCAGTACGAAGCCTGATCGGGCGCGGTGCGTCAGCATATCCAAATGGCGGATCCACACACGGTGACGGCCGCCGGCAGGCAGCGTCAAAATCACGGAGGCACTCCCCTGCTCCCCATTCTTCCCGCTCAACATCTGCCCATAAGAACGCCCTGTGTACCACTCCTGGTCATCATGATCCCGCACCCGCCAACCACTGCCGTTCAACGTCATCTCTTCGGCCTGCACCACCTGTGCGCCCTCCGGCAATGCAGCGGTTACAGCCTGCCGTATCAACACACCCGCAAGCAGCACCATCCAAGAAAATCGAATCGCGTTCATGGCAGCGAGTCTACCCTCGCTTAGAATTTCCGTCAATGTCGATGTTGCACGGTTGACAGCGGCGTTGCGGTACCGGATACTGAACCCGTTTTTGAACGAATCCCGCCCGTCGAGACACGCGATTGAGTATTTTTCCAGACATCCGTTTCCCTCCCGAACTGCCGATCACCGCGTACGCCCCAGCCATCACGTCCGCCCTGCGCGATCATCCGGCCATCATCGTCTGCGGCGACACCGGTTCGGGAAAAACCACCCAGCTCCCTAAAATCGCCCTCGCGGCCGGCCGAGGCCGTCGCGGCCTGATCGGCTGCACCCAGCCGCGGCGGCTCGCGGCGCTGGCGATGGCGCGCCGCGTGGCCGAGGAGTTCGGCCAGGAGCCCGGCGGGTTTGTCGGCTACCAGCACCGCTTCGACAAAAAGCTCTCGCGCGACAGCGTGATCAAGTTCATGACCGACGGCATCCTGCTGGCGGAGACGCGGCGCGACCGGCTCTTCCGCGCCTACGACACCCTGATCATCGACGAGGCGCACGAGCGCTCGCTCAACATCGACTTCCTCTTAGGCATTCTGAAACGCGTGCTCGCGCGCCGCCGCGACCTCAAGCTGATCATCAGCTCGGCCACCTTGGACGTGCAGCGTTTTTCAGATTTTTTTGACGGTGCCCCCATCCTCTCCGTGCCCGGCCGGCTCTATCCGATCGAGACGCGCTGGCGTCCGGCCGATGAAGAAGACGACCCTGACCTGCCCCGGCAGATCGCCTATGCCTGCGATGAACTGGCCGCAGAAGGTCCCGGCGACATCCTGGTCTTCCTTCCAGGCGAACGCGATATCCGCGATGTCGCCGAAACGCTGTCCGGACGGCGTCTGCCAAACACCGAGATCATCCCGCTGCTCGCCTCGTTGCCCGCCGGCGAACAGCAGCGCGCCTTCCGCCTTTCATCCAACCGCCGCATCATCCTTTCCACGAATGTGGCCGAAACCTCGGTCACCCTGCCCGGCATCCGTTACGTGATCGACTCCGGGCTGGTGCGCCTCAGCCGCTACAACGCGCGCACGCAGGTGCAGCGGCTCCAGATTGAGCCGGTCTCGCAGGCCAGCGCCAACCAGCGCCAGGGCCGCTGCGGGCGCCTCGCGCCCGGCATCTGCATCCGCCTGTACGGCGAGGATGATTTCCGCAAGCGTGATCTGTTCACCCCGCCGGAGATCGTGCGCTCCAGCCTGGCCGGCGTGATCCTCACCATGCTCGACCTCGCGCTGGGCGACATTGAAACGTTTCCGTTCATCGATCCGCCCTCGTCCGCCATGATCCGCGATGGCTACCGTGAACTCGACCTCCTCGGCGCGCTGGAGAGCCCGCCCCCAAGCGTTCCGAACGCCACGCAGACCGCCCCACGCACACCGCCGCTTGACGCTGAGAAACAGAAGCACGCCTCACCCGTTCTCTCTGCTCTCGGCCGACGGCTCGCGCGGCTGCCGCTCGATCCGGCGTTGGCCCGCATCCTTTTCGCGGCGCATCACGAGAAGGTCCTGGCCGACGCGCTGATCGTCGTGGCCGCGCTGGAGTGCGACGATCCGCGCCGCCGTCCGATCGAGAAACAGGCCGAGGCCGACAAGCTGCATGCGCGTTTTCTCTCGCCGCTTTCCGACTTCGCCGCCTCCATCCGCCTCTGGCGCTGGTATCACGAACAGACCGCCGGCGCTTCACAATCGCGCGCGCGCCGTCTCTGCAAAGACAACTTTCTCTCCTACCCGCGCCTGCGCGACTGGATCGACCTGCGCGGCCAGCTTGAACGCCTCTGCACCGAGTTGCAGCTTGATGTCACCTCCGCATCCGGCGGCGACCACGGCCTCCACCGCGCCCTGCTGACCGGCCTGCTGAGCAACCTCGGCAAACGCGATCCCGAAACCAATGACTACCGTGGCGCGCGCGGCATCCGGTTCGCGATCTTCCCCGGCTCGGGGCTCGCCAAGCTGAAAGAGCCGCGGCCAGCCGCGACGGACCGCACGGCATACCCCTCCGCCGGACGCCGACCCGCCGTGCTCTCGCGCGAATGGATCCTGGCGGGCGAACTGGTCGAAACCTCGCGCCTTTTCGCACGTACCGCAGCCTGTATCGACCCCTCCTGGATCGAACCCATCGCCAAGCGGCTCTGCAAATCCAGCTATCACTCCGCGTCCTGGGACGCGACGCGCGGCTTTGTGCGCGTCAAGGAGCGCGTCACCCTTTTCGGGCTCGTGCTCGTCGAAGGCCGCACGCGCGACTACAGCCGCATCGAGCCGCTTGAAGCGCGCGCCATCTTCATTCGCGAAGGCCTTGTGGCCGGCGCTTTTCCTGCACCGGTGCCGCCTTGCCTCACGGCCAATCTCGCGCGGATCCGCACCCTGCTCGATGCCGAAGAGAAAACGCGCCAGCATGGCGCACTCTTTGACCCGGAGACCGCGTTCGCCTTTTACGACACCCGCCTGCCGCCGGAGCTGTGCAGCGCCGCCGACCTGCGCCGCTGGCTGCGTGAGAACGCGACTGCGTCTGACGCAATGACCCTGACCGAGGCGGATCTGCCGCCCGTGCGCGACCTCTCGCTGGCATATCCGGATGCCGTCACACTCTCGGGCAACCGCCTGGCCCTGACCTACCGGCATGCCCAGGGCGAAGCGGACGACGGCATCACCTGCACCGTGCCGGCCGCCGTGCTGCCGCTGGCCGCGGCGTGGCGCAGCGAGTGGCTGGTGCCCGGCCTGCTGGATGAAAAGCTGCGCTGGATGGTGCATGTGCTGCCGACCCGTTACCGCCGCCTGCTGCAGCCGGTTGACGAGACACTGAGCATGTGCCGCAGCCGTCTCACGCCCGGACACCGCGCGCTGGCCGAGGCCTTCTCAGACGCGCTGTACGCTGCGCGCGGCGTCCGGGTGCCGACTGACTGCTGGCACGAAGATGCGGTCCCCGACCATCTGCGCATGCGCTTCGCGGTGCAGGACGAGGCGGGACGCGAGCTGGGCAGCGGCCGCAACATCGCGCTGCTGGTCAACGTGTTCGCGCCGCGCAGCGAAGGCGCGGGAGCCGCCGTTCAGACGCCCGACGCGCGCTGGCAGAAGGACGGCCTGACGCAATGGGATTTCGGCGCGCTGCCGGCGCAACTTGATGTGGGCAAGGCCGGCTGGCCGATCATTCACTATCCCGCCTTGGTCGATGCCGGCGACACCGCGTCGCTGCGCCTGTTCGCAACCCCCGCCGAAGCCGCCGCCGCTCACGACAAAGGCGTGTGCCGGTTGTTCGCGCTCGCGCTCGGCAAAGAGTGGAAACGGGTGATGCAGCCGCCGTCGCTGCCGCGCGATGTCGCCGCGTACGTCAAGCAGCTCGACATGAGCGCCGAACGCCTGGGACAGGAACTCGCCCGCGCCGCGCTGCGTGAGACTTTCACCGAGGGACGCCCGCCGATCCGCGACGCTGCGGCCTTTCAGGAACGCCTCGCCGCCGAGCGCGGACGTCTGCATGGCGTGCACCTCGCGCGCTCGCGTTTGGTGGTCGCCATCCTGCATGCCGCCCGTGGCGTGGAGCACGATCTGCTGGCGGCCGCGCTGCCGCCCGACACCCAGGAGGATCTGGCCGAACAGTTGGCGTGGCTGATTTTCCCCGGCTTCGCGGAGTCGATCCCCGCCGCGCAGCTCCAGCATCTGCCGCGCTATCTCGAGGCCTGCCGCGTGCGCATCCAGCGGGCGCAGGGCAACCCGCACGGCGACACACGCAAACTCAATGAACTGAAACCGCTCTGGCAACGCTATACGCGCCACGTCGCGCTCGCTGAACCGCCGCGCCACGACCCGGCCCTGCTGGCCGACTATCGCTGGCAGATCGAGGAGCAGCGCGTCTCGCTTTTCGCGCAAGAGTTGCGCACGCCCGCGCCGGTGTCGGCCAAACGGCTGGACGCGCTGTGGGCGCAGGTGCTGCTACCGTGAGTGGGAGTCCTTCATCAATCTCTTGCTTGCACTGTCAACACCCACCAGTCCCCCACGGGCGGTAGGAGCCCTGCATGAGACGGAACTGGGTGACGCGCGCCACCGCAGGGTCAAAGACGATCCGGACACGCATCGTCGCTGCCACGGCTTTCAGCGTCAGCGAACGCGCC
>JAQUEX010000393.1 GCA_028684935.1 Kiritimatiellia bacterium
CTGCGCATTCCGGTCGCCTCGATCTCGCGCATCGAAATCGTGCGCGGGCCGCAAACCGTGCTGCACGGCGATTTCGCCTCGGCCGGCGTGGTCAACATCATCACGGATGACGCGACCGCCGAGCCGCAGACCACACTCGGCGCCTCGGCCGGCGCGTACGACACCTATGCGGCTTTCGCCAACACCACCGGCACCTTCGGCGAGGATGGCGTCGCCTACCGCGCCAGCGCCGACTGGGAGAAGTCCGGCGGCTATCGCGACAACAGCGATTATGAAACCTATGAGTTGAACGCGGCCCTGCGCAAGGAGTTCGGCGAGGACCGCTTCCTTTCGCTCTCCGCCTTTTACCACGATGCCGACTACGGCCTGCCCGGGTCCCTTTCCCGCACGCGCTACCAGAACGCGCCGCGCAGCAGCGCCACCCCGCAGGACCGGAGCGAGCTGGAAAGTTTCGGCCTATGCCTGGGCGGCCGCACGACCGCCGGCGCGGACGGCACCTTCGACCTCACCGTCACGACCAGCCGCCGCGAGACCGACAGCCGCTGGCTCAGCCCCTCCAGCCAAACCCTCTACGGCAGCGAGATCGATTCGTTCGCGGTGCTGCCGCAGTACATGCTCGACGCACGCATCGCCGGCCACCGGTCGGTCCTCACGCTCGGCACCGACCTGCGGTATGATACGACAGCCTTCTCCTCGGACTACCGCTCGCCTTTCTTTACATCGCTGCTCGACTGGGAATACGACCGCGCCAGCCTCGCCGGCTATGCGCAGGACGAATTCTTTTTCACAGACGACCTGTCGCTGACGCTCGGCGGGCGGACCGAGTGGTTTGACAACCGCATCCGCAATGCCGCCTCCGCGTCATCTTTCAGCACACGTGAATCGGCGCTTGAAGCCGCGCTGCTCTACCGCCCCGGCGACAATTCCAAAATCTATGCCAAGGCCGGCCGTTTTTACCATGCGCCGTTCATTGACGAGATCTTCGCGGGCGCGGGCACGCCGAATCTCTCACTCGCCCCGGAAACCGGCCTCAACCTCGAGATCGGCACAGAGGCCCGTATCGCCAGCGAATGGCTGGCTGCGCTGTCGCTCTACCACATGGCGCTGGAAGACGAGATCTATTACGATCCTGCCGTCTACCAGAACCGCAACTCGCCGGGCGACACGCGCCGCATCGGCCTCGACGCCTCACTGCGCTGGTCGCGGGCGCGGGTCGGATCCGCCGCGCTCGCCTACAGCGCGGTGCGCTCAGAGTTCACCGGCGGCCCGTACGACGACAACCGCATGCCACTCGTGCCGGCGCAAACCATCAGCGTCAACGGCGATTATTACCTGCTGCACACTCTCGCGCTCGTGGGCGGGGTGCGTCATGTCACGCGCCAGTATCTCGGCAGCGACTTCAATAACCGCGCGGAGCCGCTCAAGGCCTACACGCTGGTGGATTGCGGCGTACGCTATGAACCCTCTTTCGTCGAGGGCCTGCGCGTGACAGTCGGTGTCGACAACCTGTTCGGCCGCGACTATTGCGATTACGCCGGCTGGTCCAGCTTTAGCGGCACCTACTATTATCCCGGCCGCGGGCGCTTCTGGAAAGTCGGCGCCGCGTTCACGTTCTAACCCGTGTGCCCGACACGCGCCTCCAGCCGGCCCACGTTGTCACTCGTCATGCGACAACCGCCACTCCAGGATGCCGCCGGAAAACTCCGGTTGCAACTGCGCTTCGATCCGTACGGCCGTGGCTGTCACGGCGTCGAACGTCACGGCGTTGAATTTGTTTTTTTCTGTGCCGCATCCGGAGACATTCGGCACCGGCTGCCAGGTGCTGCCGTCGTAATAGGTCAACCGCCACGACTGCGGCACCCGGCACCGGCCGACACCCTCGTCGTCAAACCAATAAACCTCGGCCGCCGCCACTTTCTCCGGCTTACTGAAATTGTACTGGATCCATTCCGCGCTACCCGTGCGGGGCCACCAGGTGAAACGCGGCAGGCCGAGATCGCCTGACTTCGCGGGAACAACCTGGTCATTGACCGCCGCCGTTGTGTCTCCGCTGTGCGTGTGCGAGGCCGTGGCGCGCGCGCGTCCGGCCAACGTCGGATACGGCAGCGGCGTGGCGAGCGCCTCGGTCTCGGGCAGCCAGACCGCCATCGGATTCGGCCCCCGGTGACTCCACACCGCATAAGGGATTGCGGTCAGCGCCACGGGGCGGGTGCCCACGCCGCCTTGTTTGTCACGATACAGGGCTTTGCCCGTGCCGCGCAAAACGCTGATGCCGCCCAGCAGTCCAGGCCGGCGTTCCGTCGTCAGCGCCGCGTCAGGCGGCAGCACCACCTGACTCACGCCGTCCACATGATCTGCCCCCTCCACGCCATACACCAACGGGCCGCGCTCCAGGGCCACGCGCCCGGTGTTCGCCAGCACCTTTGCGTGCGCGGCGACACGGCACACGGGCATCGGCAGAACCAGTTCCACGGTGTCACCGCGCGCCCATTGACGCGTCACGCCCGCGAAACCTTTGTCAACCGTACACGCAACAGCCTGCCCATTCACCCGGAGCGCCGGAACAGGCGGCTGAACGCCGGACAGCCGATACAGGTCGGTCGGGACCGGCCTGCCCATCGCCCAGCCCGGCACGCGCAGTTTCATTTCCCACTCGCCCGCGCCCTCAATCACCTCGACACGGATGGCGCCGTCCCACGGATAATCGGTCGTTTGCCGCAACCTGACTGCGGTCCCTTCCAATTTGATCTCCGCTGTGCCGGGCAGATAAAATCCGAGAAAGACACTGCGACCGCGGGTGGCATACGCAAAACCG
>JAQUEX010000394.1 GCA_028684935.1 Kiritimatiellia bacterium
GGGGCGGCCGGGGCGTCAGCGAGGCCGTCCGCAAAGAAAACCACCGGCACGTCTTCAGCGGGCGCGGGGAAGGAGATCGTTGCCGAATAGCGGGAGGGCGCATCGTCGGAGGGTGACAGGGGCACCGTACGCTCGCCGACGGCGGCAAAGACGTCGCGACCGGCCGGCGCACGGCAGGCGAGGCGCACGCTCTCGCCGGTATAAACGCCGATCGGCTGCGCCGGTTCGAGCGTGCGCAGGCCGCGCTCGTCGTCCGGACGTGCGACAGCCTCCGGCACGCGGAACGTGTGGCGATGTTCAGTGGCGCCGGTGCGCAGGAGGACCGTGTTGGTGCCGGGCACGACGTTGACCATGCAGATGAAGCCGCCGGTGCGCCACGGGGTCACCGTTTGCGCGTTGACCGTCAACGGCGTGGCAGGCGGCGTGACCGAACCGATCAGATAGGTCTGCGTGGCGGTCGATACGGTGGAGCCGGCAGCGGGAAACACCACGCGTACAGCGGGCGCGGACTCGGCCGCGAAGGCAGCACAGAGGCCTGCCGCACCGACGATCAGGCTTCCCTCACGCAACAGATGCTGAATGATCATGTCCGACAGTATAATGCGCGCAGCAAGCTGCGCCAATCGTTAAATGGACGCGCTTTGAGATTGAGGGCGGCGGGCTGCATCTGCTACGGTGTCGCCGAACGTTCGGGTGGGCCCGGCTGTGGGCCATGCCGGACGTGTGGAGGCAGTGCGTATGGATAAACGGTACTGGGGGTTGGTCGCGCTGGCGGCAATAGGGTTCGGCTGGGTGTTCGGATGCCCGCACGGCAATTTTTGGGTCAAAATTACGGTGACGGTGTGCGTGCTGTGTGCCGGGGCGGTCGCGGTGGCGGGGTGGCCTTGCACGCGGCAGGAGTGGCGGCTTCGCGAGGTGGCGATCGGCGCCGTTGCGGCGGTCGTGTTGTACGGGATCTTCTGGGCGGGCGATGCGTTGGCCGCCGCGCTCTTCGGCTTTGCGCCGCGGCAGGTCGAGGCGATCTACGCGATCCGCGAACTCGGCCATCCTTGGGCGGTGGGGGCCGTGCTGCTGCTCGTGACGAGCCCTGGTGAAGAGCTGTTCTGGCGTGGATATATTCAGCGGCAGGCGGTGCGGCGGTGGGGCGAGGTCCCTGGCTTTACGGTCGGCGCGCTGCTCTACGGGGCGGTGCATCTCGCCTCCGGCAATGTCATGCTTGTGATGGCGGCACTGGTGGCGGGACTGTTTTGGTGTGCGCTCTACCGCTGGCGCGGCACGCTGACGGCCTGCATTGTGTCACATGCGCTCTGGACAGTGGGGGTCTTCCTGCTCTTCCCGATCCGCTGACGGCAGAAGCGTCATGGCGCCGGTTGGGCAGGCTGCGGCGCAGGCCGCGAGGATTTCGGCCGGGATATCGCTCCAGACGCGCCCGAGCGGCGGCGCGATGCGCGCCGCGAAGCCGCGTCCGTGAAAGGCGGGCGCGATCGATGCGTTCAGTTGCCCTGCGGTCCGCACGCAAAGGCCGCACAGCACGCAGCGCGCGGCATCGAAACAAAATCGGTCCGACCGCTCGCGCGCCGTGCTCCCGTGTGCGCCGGCGTAGGCGGACTGCCGCGCGCTGGCCTCTGTGCAGAGATCGCGCAGCAGGCAATCGTCTGGTTTGCGGCAGCCGCACTGCAGACAGCGGGCCGCCTCGTATGCCGCGTGCGCGCGGGTCATGGCTGCGGGGTCGATCCCCTCAAAACGGCGCGCGCCGGTCTCGGCGCAGAAGGTCAGCAGCGTCTCCTCCGACAGGCCGGTCATGCGTGCGCGGAAGCGGCGGCGCGGCACGGGAGGGCGCGCGGCGGGCGATTGCGGGTCGGGGACGCCCGCCAGCCAGCGATGCAGCGCGCAGATCGCCACTGGGCCGCCCAGCGGCCGGCGCCGGCAGGCTTTTTCACACGGTGCGGCGTTGCCGCACGTCACGGGATAACGTCGCGCGAGCCTCTCGGCCTCTGCCCATCGGCCTGCGGCGACAGCCTCCAGCAGCCGCGGCACGGGGAGGCCAGACGGACACGCCATTTGGCAGGGGGCCTCGCAGTCGGCAGGATGGTTGCTGAGCAACAGCTCAAGCGCGTCGCGCCGCGCCTGCAGCGCGTCAGGCGATGCGGTGAGGATCGCCATCGACTCGCTAGCGGGGGTCGCGCATGCCGGCAGCAGACGCCCCGTGGCCGCGTCCTCGACGGTGCAGACTCCGCAACCACCCGTGGGATGGAGATCGGCACGATGACAAAGAACCGGAATCTGTATCGCCACGCGTCGGGCCGCTTCATACACGGTTACCGCGCCGTCGATCGCCACGGCTATGCCGTCAATCGTCATTTACAGGTGATAATCCCCTGAAGCCTCGGGCTGGTACAAGATTTTCTCGATCAACAGGCGACGTGTGCCGGCGGGGACGGTCCATTCGATGGTGTCGCCCTCGGCATACCCCAGTACGGCCGTGCCGACCGGCGAGATCACCGAGACTTTGCCAGAGTCGACGTGGGCGTCCTGCGGAAAGACCACGGCCATTTCAAACGGCTTTTGGGTGTCGAGGTCCAAAAGGCGCAGACGCGTGTTCATGGTGACGACCTTGGCTGGGATTTGATCCGCGGCGACAATCGTTGCGCGCTTCAGCTCCTCGGTCAGCGCGGTGAGATCCTTCCGGTCGCGGTCATGCACCGCGCCGCCGCCTTCCAGCAGTTCCTGGAGCCGTTTGAAATCGTGTTGTGTGATGTAAAGATTCCGCTGATTCATACACTCTCCTTAAAAGCCAATCGGTGCGAGATGGTG
>JAQUEX010000395.1 GCA_028684935.1 Kiritimatiellia bacterium
TGGCCGGGGTAGAGCTGAAAGTCATCGCCCAACAGGTTGCTGGCTCCCGCGCTGAGCGTGGCACCGTCAAGTCCCGGCAGGCGCCATTGCAGTTCGGCGCCGGTGTCGAGAAACCAGTCGTCATGGGCGCGCGCCCGGTTGGCGGCATAGTTCGAAACGCCCTGCCGCATGCGCACCAGCAGGTCGCGCGTGAGGCGGTGACGCACAGTCGCGCCCGCTGCGGCGTCCGGATAATCCATCGCATAGCGGCTAGCGTGAACGTCCGTGTCGCAGCGTTTTGCGAGTGCAAGCAGATCGGTGCCGATGTCAGTGTCTGCCGAGAGGCTCAGCCGTGCGTCGGCGGCAAAGCCCCAAGTCTCGATGTCGTCCAGATTGACCGCTTCCCAGCGTCCGCCTGACTCGCGGCGCAACCAGTCGACGACGTTCGCGCCCCGTTCATGGAACAGGGTCGCGCGCCATGCCAGCCGGTCCGTCTGGCCTTTCCAGCCGGCCTCTGCGGTGCGTGTGCGCTGGCGCTTCAGACCGGCGTTGCCGAGTGAAGAGGGGGACTCATAATTCAACTCGGTGTAGGAGGGCTGGCGGACCGCTTCGGTGTAGGAGATGAACAGGGCGTGCGCGTCGGAAAGCGCCCATTCGACACCCGCCGCCGGCAGCCAGGCCGACGAGTCGCTGGAGAAGAGGTCCAGCGAACCGCCTGCCGTCCAGGTGAAGGGGCCGGTGGCGAGATTCGGCAGGGCGGCGAATGAGGCGTGGCTGCGCGTGTGGTCGCCGAGTGACGAGCTGCGGATCGACTCCAGATCGGCGTCGGCGCGCAGATCGACGGAAAACGCCTCGAAGAAGCTGCGGCGCGCGTCGCCGTGTAGCGCCAGGAAATCGGTGGTGTGGTCGTTCTCAAAAAAAGCGTGCCGACGCCGGTCCAGCCAGTAGGTGTCCTCGGTGCGCAGCCAGGCCGCCGAGAGGCGCGCGGGCTGGAGCGGATCATCGGTGAAGCGCAGCGTGCCGGCGAGGAGCGCGTCGGATTTGCGCTCTTCGGCGGGATATTTCGGATCGGTCCCGTAGAAGCCGCGCGCGCCGAACTCGCGCCACGAGAGCGCCGTGACGAGATCGCCCTGCAGCGTGTCGCTCGCGGCGCCGACACGGGCGCCGGCTGCGGCGCGCGTCAGGTCGTTGTCGCGTTCGCCGTCGGTCTGGTCGGCGCGGTCGAACGAGAGGAAGGCCGAAACGCCGGCCGCGGCGCCGCCGTCGAGCGTGGCGGCTTCAGTGGCCAGAAGGTTGCCGAAGAGCACGCCTTGACTGCCGGCGCCGGCCGTGGCCGACCGCTGGCTCTCGCGGATCGGGGCGAGATTCAGACTGACCGACCCCGACGGATGGCCGGGTGCGACGCGGAAGCGGTCGAGCCCGGTCAGCACGTCCGGTGCGTCAAACCAGACCTCCGGCGCAGGCACGTCGGCGTGCCAATGCTCGGTCTGGGCATTGCGGAGGGTGAGGCCGTTGAGCAGCAGGCCCGTGCTGTTGAAGGGGCTGCCGCGCACGGAGAGATCGGCCTGCGGACCGCCGGCACCCTGGTCGCGGACCGTGAGGCCGGGGACCTCTTTGAGCAGCGAGGGGCCGGGGCGAACGGCAGGGGAGAGCGGCGTGGCGTCGACATGGATCACCCAGTCGGATTCGGGCGGCGCGGGCGTGGGTTGCGCTGAGGAAGAGTCGGTCAGCAGCAAGCCCGCGGCCGTGAGGCCGACGGGCCGGACAAGGCGGAGAAGGTTCATGAGGCGTGTCAGCGTAAGGTTTCCGCTTTCCATTGTCAACCACAAATAAAAATAAAGAATACAATAAAAGAGCATGGTTGGAGTCAGCGGGTGGCAGGGATGCGCGGAGATCATGCGTTTCCGGATGACATCGTGCAATACTTGCGGTTGAACCGCGCGTGAAATTGTTTTACAATAAACAACGTTTTCTGTTTTTTCTAACACGCATTTTCCGGCTGTGACAACGGGCAACCGGGGGAAACCATCAGAGAGGAAAAAGGATCATGATGCAGTTCAATCGTCGCGATTTCGTCAAGGGCAGTGCCTGTGCGGCCGGAGCCATGGCAGCGGGGGGATGCCTCTCGTCGCGGCCCGCGCGCACGTTCACCAAGCCGGGCGAAAAGCTGAACATTGGTGTGATCGGCGTTGGCGGCAAGGGGTGGAGCGACTGGATGCCGATGTTTGAGCACGGCGAGAACATCGTCGCGCTCTGCGACGTGGACCGCGCCCCGATCGACAAGGCGCTTGCCGAGATTGAGAAGAAGGGCAAGAATCCTTCGCAGGTGAAGTGCTACAGCGATTTCCGCAAGATGCTGGACGAGTGCAAGAATCTCGATGCGGTCACGGTCTCGACGCCGGACCACATGCATGCGCCCGCCGCGATCCGCGCGATGAAGCAGGGCTGCCACGTCTATGTGCAGAAGCCGCTGGTGCGCACGATCTGGGAGGCGCAGTATTTCAAGCAGGTCGCCGACGCGAGCCGCGTGGTCACGCAGATGGGCAACCAGGGCAGCGCCAACAACGGTCTGCGCCGCAATGCCGAACTGCTGCAGTCCGGCGTTCTCGGCGACGTGACCGAGGTGCACGTGTGGACCAACCGCCCGATCTGGCCGCAGGGCATCGCCCGCCCCGAAGGCTCTGACCCGGTGCCGGCGACGCTGGACTGGGAAAGCTGGCTGGGCACCGCGCCGTTCCGTCCCTACAAGAACGGCACCTACCACACCTTCAAGTGGCGCGGCTTCTACGATTTCGGTACCGGCGCGTTCGGCGACATGGCCTGCCACAC
>JAQUEX010000396.1 GCA_028684935.1 Kiritimatiellia bacterium
GCGGCTATGTCTCGCTTTCCGTGTTTCTGGCGCGCCGGCTCGCGCTGACCGCCCTGCTGCTGGTCGGCACGATGCTGTTGACGTGGGTGTGGTTCAAGCAGACACCGACCTCCTTCCTCCCGGATGAAGACCAAGGCGTGGTCTTTGCGGATGTGCGGATGCCGGAAGGTTCGGCCAAGGCGAGGACCGAGGAGGTCATGCATGCGGTCAGCGCCGTCGCCCGCGGCGTGCCGGGCGTGCAGTTCGTGCAGGCGATCACCGGCTTCAGCATGATGGGCGGCCGCGCCGAGAGCGTGGGCTTCGTGATCATCGGGCTCACGCACTGGGCGGATCGTCATGCGCCTGACCTCCAGGCGGCCGCGATCATGAGCACCATCCGCGGAAAATGCGCCGCGATCGCCGGCGCTGAGCTGAACTTCTTCATGCCGCCCTCCATTCCCGGCCTGGGCGCGAACTCTGGACTCGACATCCGTTTGCAGGCGCTGACGGACAGCGATCCCGCCAAGCTGGACGCGGTGCTCCAGCAGTTTCTGGGCGAGATCAACCGCGTGCCGGGCGTACTCTTCGCCTTCAGCGGGTTCACGGCCAAAACGCCCTCGGTCCGCATGAATGTGGACCGTCTCAAATGCGAGATGCTGGACGTCCCGGTCTCCAAAGTGTTCTCGACCTTGCAGAACTATTTCGGCTCGCTCTACGTGAACGACGTCAATCTGGACACGCAGGTCAATCAGGTGATCATCCAATCCGACTGGGCGGGCCGCCGCATGCCGGAAGACGCGCTCAAGCTCTACGTGCGCAGTTCGCGAGGCGCCATGGTGCCTTTGGGCAGCTTGGTCTCGTTGGAGAGTCAGGTCGGTCCGCGGCTTTATCCGCGGTACAACCTCTTTCCGAGCGCGGGCATCACGGCGCAGCTCGTGCCGGGCGCAAGCAGCGGCGAGGTGATGGCGCGGATCGCCGACGTGGCCAAGCGGACGCTTTCCAAAGAGTATGCGTTCGAATGGTCGGGACTGAGCTTTCAGGAACAGCGCGCGTCGGGACAGACGGTTCTGCTCATGATCGCGGCGCTGGTCTTCGGCTATCTGTTCCTGGTGGCGCAGTACGAGAGCTGGACGATCCCGCTGCCGGTGATGTTCTCGATCTTCGTGGCGATGGCCGGCGCGCTGTTCGGCCTGCGATATCTGGGCATGTCGCTCAGCATCTATGCCCAGCTCGGCCTGATCCTGCTGATCGCGCTGGCCAGCAAAAACGCGATTCTGATCGTCGAGTTTTCCAAGGCCAAGCGTGAGGAGGGAGAGCCCATCGTGGCTGCGGCGGCCGAGGGCGCGGGGCAACGGTACCGCGCGGTGCTGATGACGGCGCTGACCTTTGTTCTGGGCGTGCTGCCGATGGTCTACGCGACCGGCGCCGGCGCGGCCAGCCGGCGCGCGATCGGTGTCACGACCCTCTCGGGCATGATCGCGGCCACCGTGTTCGGCATCATTCTGGTGCCAGGGCTGTATGCCTTTTTCCAGACGTGGCGTGAAAGGATCAAAGGGTTTTTCCGGCGGAGGCCTAAACCTGACGCAAGCTCTGCCGCTGCGGTCGTTGTGCTGCTGTCGCTGATGCTGGGTTGCCGCGCCGTGGGGCCGGACTATCAGGCGCCCGAGAACGCGCTGCCCGCCGCGCCGTTGCCGCAGGCGGTTGACGGTGCGGCCATCGACAGCGCGGAGGCCTCCGCATGGTGGGGCGTGTTCGGCGACCCGGCCCTGACCGCACTGGTGGACCGCGCGCTGCGCGCGAACCGCACGCTGAAGGGCGGCATCGCCAGCGTGCGCGAGGCGCGCGCCCGTCTGGGCATCAGCCGTGCCGGACTCTTGCCGGAGGTGGATGCCGCCGGCGCCTACCGCCGGTTCCGCAACAGCGACAACGCGGGCGCGCCGGGCGAGGGCGATTTCTATACGGCGGGCTTTGACGCCTCCTGGGAACTCGATCTGTTCGGACGCAGGCGCCGAGCCATCGAGGCCGCGCAGGCTGAGTTCGACGCCGACGTGGCGACGCTGGAACAGATCTGGGTGAGCGTGGCTGCGGAGACCGCCCGCGCCTACACGCAGCTTCAAACCGTGCGCCAGCGGCTGGCCGTCTCCCGCACCAATCTCACGGTGCAGGCGGACACGCTCGATCTGGTGGATTCCCGCGCCAAGGCCGGCATCAGCGATGCGCTGGCCGTGGAGCAGGCGCGCTACAACCTAGAGCGCACGCGCGCCACGATCCCCGGCCTGCTGAGCGAGGAGGAGGCCGCACTCAACGCGCTGGCCGTGCTGACCGGCACGATGCCGGGCGAAATGGATGCCGCCCTGACGGCTATCGCGCCGATTCCGGCCGCAGCGCCGCGTGTGGTGATGGGCATCCCGGCCGACCTGTTGCGGCGCCGCCCGGATGTGCGCGCCGCCGAACGGCGGCTGGCGGCGCAGACGGCCCGCATCGGCGTGGCCGAGGCGGACCGTTACCCGACCTTCCGGCTAACGGGTTCGGTCGGTCTCGAATCACTCGAAGAGGGGACCTTTCTCGAGTCCGGCAGCCGTTTCTTCGGGATCAGTCCGTCGGTCGTCTGGCCGGTTTTTCGCGGCGGCTCGATCCGCGCCAATATCGAGGTGCAGAACGCGCTGCAGGAGCAGGCGCTGGCGGCATACGAGCAGACCGTGCTCGAGGCGGTGCGCGAGCTGCGCGACGCTTTGGCGGCTTACGGACACGAGTTCGCGCGCTGCGAGGCGCTGCGCAAGGCGGCCCGCGCGGCGCGCGACGCGGTCGCGCTGGCGCA
>JAQUEX010000397.1 GCA_028684935.1 Kiritimatiellia bacterium
TAGAGACGCACTGTTCACGTATGGCCATCCGGCACGCGACGCCGGCTGTTGAACCGGCGCTGCAACATCTGCGATCCGTGAGAATGACAATACGTTCACGGCAATAGTAAATCACAGCGGCCGTCTCTTGCACAATTCGTGCAAAGCGGAACTTTCTATGACGGATCAGATGACAAACATATACGATTTTAGCGCCTAAATATGTACGTTATTTGCTGAGCGCTGTCAGTGAATATCGTAGAAATCTCGTACGCCTGAACCGGGACTGCCGGCGCTGCCGGGGCTGCCTGAACGGGCGGGACGGACGGGTAATCGGCTATCGGTGTGCGCGTTTAGCGCGTGTTTGACGCTGAATGTCGGGGCGCGGACGGCCTCGTCCGCGATGTGAAAGGCTGCGCGCGATTCGGATGCGCAGTTTGGCTCTCGATGGATGCGCGCTCGGCCTTTTGCTCGGCACGTTGTCGCGGACGAGGCCGTCCGCGCCCCCAGGCTCGCCCCTCCTCTTTTCGCCAGAAACACATGAGCTTCGCACATCCCTGTCGCTAGCCGATTACGCGCGCGGGCGTCCCCGCCCGCAACAACGTGCCGTGCAATAGGTTGAGCGGTCATAACGGTAACGCAAAACCGCTTCTGGTAGGGACGCCTCGCCGAGGCGTCCGCGGCGGTCTCGGCGAGACCGCCCTACCGGGGGCGTATCTGGCTTGACAGACCGAACCAGCCGGGGGGGGACAGACGGGATGGGCGAGCCCATCCTCCCTCTTCCTTCTTCCCTCCTCCTTCTTCCTTACCTCAGCGTCCGCACTGGCTCCTGATCCAGAGCGTGGCGGAGTGGATCAGCTCGGTGGCGGTGCGCAGACCCATTTTGCGCTTGATATGTTCGCGATAGGTCTGCACGGTTTTCGGGCTGAGATTGAGCTGGATCGCGATCTTCTGCGTGGCCATGCCGCTGCCGATCATGCTGTAGACCTGCATCTCGCGGTCGTTCAGCGTGTCCGCGCCCTTTTTTTCAGGCGCGGAGCCGGGCGCAAACGAGGCGAGCAGGCGCGTGGTCAGGCTGGGACTGACATAGACGCCGCCGGCCAGCACGCAGCGGATCGCGGCCAGCACCTTGTCGCCGGACTCGTGCTTCATCACATACCCCTTGCCGCCGGCCCGGAGCACGCGTTCGGCGAAGGCGTTTTCATCAAACATCGAGAGCACGAGGATCGGGAGGTCGGGATGGCTGACCTGGAGGTTCTTCAAGAGTTCGAGCCCGCCCGGCCCGGGCAGCGACAAGTCCAGCAGAACAAGGTCGGGATTGCAGGTCTTGATCAGTTCCATGGCGTCAACGACATTGACCGCCTGGCCGGCCAATTCGAACTCGTGCGTCGCGTGCAGCAACGACCCGATACCTTTGCCGACCACCGGATGGTCGTCGACCAGTACAATCTGCCGACGCCGCGTCGCTCCGCCACCCGTCGTTTTCGCTTTTCCTTCAGACTCTGCCTTCATATCCGCCTCCCGTTCTACGTTGTCTCTTCCTTATCCATGTGGTCGCCGAACCGGCAACGCACCGACATGCCCCCACCCTCCCGTTTGACAAACAGAAGTTTTCCTCTGATCAACTCGGCGCGGTTCCGCATGATCTTCAGCCCGGAGCCTCCCGTGCTCACGGAGGCGGGATCGAACCCGCACCCGTTGTCATCAATCACCAGCTCGCCTTGCAGGCCGTCGTCGGTCTCAAGGGTGATGCAGAGGGCGGTGGCGCCGCCGTGACGCACCGCGTTCGCGGTCGCCTCCTGCGCGATCTGAAACAGATGGCTCGCCGTATGGATGTCGTCCACAGGCACCGCCGACCGCTCGCGCAGTTCGCACGCGACCCCCAGCCGCTCCTTGATATTGCGGGTCAAACGCCGGAGCCCCTCCGACAAGGTTTCATCCGCGCTCAGGGGCAGCAGGCCGGCCACGATGTTCCGGAGCTGGCGGTGCGTGTCGCGGCAGATCTCCAGCACATCGGCGGCGATCCGCTCCCGCTCGCAATGCGGCGGCTCGACCTCGCCGCAGAGCGCGCCCATCAGATACATGATGCCGGTCAGCTCCTGGCCGATCGTATCGTGCAGGTCCTGGCCGATTCGCCCGCGCTCCCACTCCACGATGCGCACCATGTCGCGCAGCATCTGCTTGCGTTCCGAGATGTCGCGGTGAATCGCGACCAACGCCCGCTCGCCCTGCACACGGACATCCTGCACCGAGATTTCCACCGGCACATCCTTTCCGTCTTTGCGGCGCAGGACCGACTCAATTCTGTCGGTTCCTCCCGTACCGGTACGACTCCATTTGCCAAATCGCATCAACTCGCGTCCAGCATAACCGGGTGACAGCAGACACTCAAACGGTTTCCCGATCAATGTTCCGGCTCCGTACCCATACATGGCTTCGAACCGGGCGTTCGTGTAGATTAAACGACCGTTCGCATCCACCATGGAGAGCCCATCGAAGATGCCCTCGGCTAACGTTTTGAACAGCGCTTCACTCTGCCGCAACGACTCTGCCGCCAACCGACGCATCTCATTCTCCTGGTTCAACTGCGCATTGGCCTCGGTCAGTTCGGCGGTTCGGCGCCTGACCATCCGGTTCAGCGTCCAAGAGACCACGCACCAGAAGAGCGTGCCGACAACCAAAATGACGGCACTGAGCACCAGCAACAAGCGTCCGTATTGCCACCGGTAGGCCATGTACTGCTCAAACAGCAGATGGTTCTCGCCGTTCACCGGAAGCGCAGACTCGGGAAAGCCCTCAAGCGCGGCCGTTTGGCGCA
>JAQUEX010000398.1 GCA_028684935.1 Kiritimatiellia bacterium
GATTACGATTACGATTACAAGAAGGTCTCCCCAACAGAACTGCCATGCGCCCCAGCACGGAACATACCGCAACTTCTGCTTGCATCCTCCGCGCGTTCTCCTCACAATGGGCACACTAGCACTTGAAAAAGGGGGGGGATATGCGTGGTTGTTTTGTTGTGACGCTGATGTGCGGCTGGCTGGCAGGATGGGGACACGCCGCGGCCCCGGCGGATCCGTCGCTGCTGCTCTGGATGCCGTTTGACGAAGGACGCGGTGCCTTTGCGGCCGACCGTTCGGACAACCTTCTGGAAGCCGATCTTTCGCAGCTCCGCTGGGCGACCGGCACGTTCGGCACCGCCCTGCATTTCAGCGGCACCAACGCCTTCGCCGAGCTGCCTCCCGTGCCGGGACTCAACGGCGCCACGCAATTCACCCTCTCGGTCTGGGCCACGTGGGAAGATCCCGCGCCGCGCCGCTATCCGAACCTGCTGACCTCGCACACCTGGAGCCCGGGCGGCTTGATGCTGTTCGTCTCCGACACCGCCTGCTCGTTCCGGCTCGGCCGGCCCGGCGCGCGCGCCGGCGGCGCGGGACCGCAGTGGACCGAGACCGGCGCGCATCTGGTCGGCCCGCTGCCGCAACGGGCCTGGACGCACCTCTGCGTGACCTTCGCCCTGCCGCATCTCGTCACCTACGTGAACGGCCAGCCTGTCAGCCGCGCGACCTGGCCCTATCCGGTCGAGGCCGACGCGCTGCGCCTGGGCGGCTGGCACGGGGCGGTCTCTCACCACGGCTTGCTCGATGATCTGCGCATCTATGGGCGTGCCCTCTCCGGCGGGGACGTGGCCGCGCTCGCGTCGCCGGCGGGCCGCGCCAGCGCCGCCTATGCGCTGGTGGACGAAGTCGCAGCCGCCGAGCCGCCCGCAGCCCGCTTCCGCACCCGATACGCCGAATTGGCGATCGATGCCGCCGGGCAGGCGGTCTCCTTGCGCAACCGGGCGTCGGGCCGCGAACTGCTCGCGCGCCCCGCCCCGCTGGTGAGCGCGCGCCTGGCGGACGGGCGCCGACTGGTGGCGCGGCGCGTCGCCGCGCGGGGCAACCGGCTTACCTTCTCCTTCGCGCGCGGCCAGGGCGATGCCGAGCTGGAGGTCGATGCCCGCCGCGATTTCCTGACCTTCACGGTGCGCGCGCTGACGCTCTCGAACGCGGTCGCGCTCACCTTCTGCGAGCTGCCGGCCGCGTCCGCCGTCTATCGCGGCGGCATGGCCAACATGCTCTCAGACGACACCGACGCCGTCTGCCTGCGCGGCTACGACCTGCCGGTCGAGACCGAGATCCGTGGCGACGCGCTTCAGGTCTCCACGACCGCGAAGCACGGGCTCACCGGCTGGCGCGCCGGACTCGCCGCCGGCCCCAAGGACCGGATGCCGGCCATGCTGCGCGCGATGGCGGTGCACGCGGGCGTGCCGTTCTCGCGCAGCGGCGGGCCCTGGGCGCTGGAGGCCGAGCCCGTGCGCGGCTCCTATCTCTTTGCCGATCTCGCGCACGCCGCGACTGACGACTGGATCGAAATCGCGCGGCGCGGCGGCTTCTCGACGATCCACCTGCACGGCTGGTGGCAGACGCTCGGCCACTATGCGGTGCGCACCAACTATTTCCCGCGCGGCCTGCCTGACATGCAGGACGCAGCCGCCCGCATCCATGACGCCGGACTGCGGGTCGGCATCCACACCCTGACCGCGTGCATCGATCCGCGCGACCCGTGGATCACGCCGGTAGCGAGTCCGCATCTGATCCCGTTCGACAGCTATACGCTGGCCCGCGCGCTCTCGCCGACCGACACCGTGCTGTACGTCAACGAGCCGCCCTCGATGCGCCACGACACGGTCTTCACCTACTCCGGCAACGGTAATGCGATCCGCATCGGCGGCGAGATCATCCAGTATGCCGAACTCTCGCGCGAACCGCCGTACGCCTTCAAAGCCTGCACGCGCGGAGCCTTCAAGACACGGCCCGCCGCCCATGCCGCAGGCGCGCAGGCCGACTACCTGCAGCAGCGCTACATCTCCTTCTACCCGCAGCCTGACTCGCCTCTGGCCGACGAACTCTCGGCGTGCATCGCGAGCGTGTTCAACGCCTGCAAGCTGGACCAGCTCTACTTCGACGGCTCCGAAGGCATGATGAGCCGGTACGGGATCGACGCCATGCGCCACAACATCATGCGCCGTCTGGACGGCGACCCGGTTATCGAGGCGAGCTGTTATGGCGCGCACAACTGGTGGTTCCATTCGCGACTGGGCACTTGGGACCATCCGGTCTGGGCGGCGAAGCGTTTTCAGGACGACCATGTCAAGGTGTGCGAGCGGTATCGCAAAACCGATCTGCTCGGACCGCAGATGGGGTGGTGGGCACCGCGCATGGCAGCGCCGTACGCGCGCGGCCACCATCTGGACGAGATGGAGTATTTCGCCTGCAAGAATCTGTCACTGGACGCTGCGATGTCCATTCAGGGCGTCAATGTCAATCACGCGCCGCTGCCGACCCATCTGGAGCGTCAGTTCACGCTGCTGGGCTGGTACGAACACCTGCGGCTCGCGCGGTACTTCGATGACGCCACCGTGGCGCGCCTCGCCGGCGCCGGCGCCGAGTTCCGCCTGCGGCAGGACGCCGACGGCGCGTGGCGCTTCACGCCGGCCGCGATGCACACGCAGCGCGTCACCGGTCCGGACGACGGTTCCGCCGCCTGGCAGGTCTTGAATCCCGCTGCGCGGCAGCCGCTCTGCGTGCGCGTGGAGGCGCTCTACACCGCCGCGC
>JAQUEX010000399.1 GCA_028684935.1 Kiritimatiellia bacterium
CCGTCCTTGACGTTGGAGATATAGACCTTCTGCTCTTTGGCTCGGCCGATGACGCCGGCCGGGAAGACCACCTGATTCTGATCCAGCAGCAGCGTGCCGTTCGCGGCCGAATTCGGCGGCGTGATCGTCAACTGCACGGTCACCGCCTCCGTGTACTCCGAGGAGAGCTGCACCACGATGTAGTCTTTTTCGCCGGCGTTGGGCGTCTCGAAGATCGGGCCGGCCGGCGGCAGAATCGCGACCGTGGGCGCGGAGCCGACAAACACGGTGAATTCCACGTCTTCGGAGAGGCCGCCGTCCTTGTCCTCTGCGCGCACGATGACCGTATAGGTGCCCGACGCCGGGAAGGTGTGGTTGATCGTGCCGGTGGCAAAGCCGGAGCGGTTGGACACGGCGTCCATGACGAAATCGCCCGTGCCGTCGCCGAAATTCCACGACACCTTGACCGGCATGAGATCGGCGTTCACATCCGCCACCTCGACCGAAAAGGCCTTGGACACGTTGGCCGGCACTATGACATTGTTGGTGATCAGGCCGACCCGCTGGTCGAGAATGCGCGTGATGGCGGGCGGCGTGTTGACGATCTTGACGCCGCGCCGCACGCGCGGCGTAAAGAAGGTGTTGGCCGGCGCATTGGTGATGACCGGCGTGAAGGTGAGGCCGGTCAGGCGGCTGAAGTCGGTGCCGTCCAGAATGCGGAACTCCAGGGCGGCCGAGTTGGTCTCGGACTGATAGATCGGAATCGGGCCCAGCGTGTCGAAGACCACGTTGCTCTGGTCGGCGGGCTCGACCACCAGCCGGACATAGACATCAGAGGAATAGTCGCGCGACAGCCTGAACGAGACCGAACCGATACCGTTGGTCTCATCATAGCTCGGCAGCGAGAGCACCGGCTCGATGAACGGGGTCGGCAGCGCGGTGGTGACTCTCACCGTGAAGGACACCGTGGACGAGATGCTGCCGTCCTTGTCGCGGGCGTAGACCGTGACCGTGTAGTCGCCGGCATCCTGATACATGTGGTTGATCGTGCCGGAGGCGCCGACCTGAATGAACTCCGTGGGGGTGTCGCCGAAGTTCCAGATGTTGGTCATGCCGGCCGCCTGATCGGCGGCGACATCCTCAATCAGCCACTCGAAGGGGATGTCCTGCAGCGTGTTGGCGTTCTTGGTCGAGCCGTGTACCGGCAGCGTGAACTGCGGCGCGGCGTTCAAGATCTTGATCTTGGCCGTGTTGGGCGTATTGTAGAAGTGGTTGCTGGCCGTCGCGTTGAGGATCACGGGGGTGATCACGATGCCGGGCACGACGCGCGTTTGGGCCGTGCCGTCAGCGGCGGCAAAGGCGATCACCGGCGATTCGGTGGCGTTGGCGGGGATCACGACCGTCTTGGGCGAGGCGTCGAACACGATGCTGCCCGTTGCGGGCGCGACATCCAGCCGCACGGTGATGTCTTGCGAGTAGGGCTCGGAAAGCGTGACCCGCAGCGGGTTGACCGGCTCGTCGGATTCGGTCAGAGTCACGTAGCCGAGCGCGTCGGGCACCAGCGCATTGTCGAGGGCGATGCCGACCGTCGGCGGCGGCGGGGCAGTCACGGTGACCAGCTTGGTGATGTAGTTCGTCACGCCGGGCGTCATGGATGGTGCGGGACTCAGATAAATGAGCGTCTGCCCCTGGCCTTGGCCGTAGATGCGGAAGGCTCGGCTGCTTTGGCCCTGCAGGATGGCAAGCGCGGCCGAAGGCTGCCCCGGCTGCTGCTCCACGATCTGCGCGATGTTGGTGTTGCCCGACCAGACGTAGAAGGGGATGTTGTTGGAAACCGCCTGCCCGGTCGTGGTCTGCACCAGACAGTTCAACAGCGTCGTCGTCTGCTGGACCGACCAGTCCTCACTCTCGAAATCGACCGTCTGGAGGCGCACGTTGGCCTTGGCAAAGGTCGGGTCCGGATTGACGGGCGACGGCATGAACCGCCACACGGCATTGCTGCTGTTGCCCATGTTGCGGATCACCCAGACGTTGTTGTTCAGGAACTCATAGGGCGTCCCGATCGTCGTCGAGCCGGCATTCCCGTACAGCAGCATCGGCAGCGCCAGGTCGCCGGCCCGCACCGTGTAGGAGAATTCGAGATCGGTCTGGTCCTCGCTGACCGCCGTCAGGCCGGACAGCCTGGCGTAGGCATACCCGTTGCCGGTCTGCACCCGCATCATCAGCGGGTTGAGGATGTCGGCAATCAGCGGATCGCCCGACCCCAGATAGACCTTTTCAAAATTGCCCGCCAGATTGAACAGGCGCAGGCGGAAAGCCACCGTCTCGCCGGGCGTCTGGATCGGAGACTGATATTTGGGGTCCCCCTCCGGGAATTTGAAAATGCGCTCGATATCGCCGTAGTCCTGCGCCGAGACGGACATCCCCGCCATCAGCATTCCGCAGGCCGCAAACGGGAAGGCCAGCTTTTTCAATACGTTTTTCATGCCGCTCACATTCATGCGTATTCTCCTGTTCTCTCCGTAAAGTATCGTTCGCCCGCACACACCGGGCCTACTGCCTCTGCGTCGGCGCGACCGGCACCGCCCGGCCCTCCGCCACCGCCTTGACATCCCGCGCCTCGGCTTCCATGCGCCGACGGATCGACTCGCGGGCCTCCGCCAGCGTCGCCTCCACCTCCGCAAGCGCCCGGGCGTTCTCCTCTTCCAACACCTTCCACTCGGGGCGCTTCGCCAGTTCGGCTTTGACCGCCTCGTCGTCGGCACCGGCCGGCAGCGCCGCCCG
>JAQUEX010000094.1 GCA_028684935.1 Kiritimatiellia bacterium
GCAAGGGCTCTTGCTTTCCGCCCCCCCCTGCTCTATGATTCACGCCCATGAGTTCAAGACGCGAAGCGATTTTCATTGTCACACGCTGGCTGGCCACCCAAGAATTCCCCGACCGCATGATTCCGGACGTCCCAGACCGGGCTTTCATCACCGATCTGGTCTATACCACCGTGCGCCGCAGGCGCTCGCTCGCTTGGGCGCTTGAGCGGTTTCTGAAGAAAATGCCGAAAGGCGAGACCGAAGCGGCGCTGCTGGTCGGTGCCTGCCAGTTGCTTTTCATGCCGGATGTCGCCGACTACGCCGCCGTCAATGAAACCGTTGAGGCCGCCAAAATGACCTCGCAGCAAACTGCAGGGCTGGTCAACGGCGTCCTGCGCAATCTCCAACGCCAGCGCGAGGCGGTGTTGGCTGACTTGGCGCGACAGTCGATCGGCGTGCGCACCTCCCACCCCGACGCGTTGGTCACCCGCTGGACCGAGCGGTTCGGCCCGGAAGAGACGCTCGCGCTGTGCGCGTGGAACAACACGCCCGCCGAGACCTGGCTGGCCTACCCGCCGCACCCGGAAACAGAGACCGGAGGTCAGCCAGAGAACGATAACGCCTTCAGGCCGCTGCCGCACGGAACGCGCGTGGAAGAGGTGCCCGGCTACGCCGAGGGCGCCTTCATCGTGCAGGATCCTGCCACCGCTGCGGCGATCGACCTGCTGGACGTGCGTCCCGGCCTGCGCGTGCTCGACGCCTGCGCGTCCCCGGGCGGCAAGACCATCCAGATCGCCTGGCGCATGGGTGCCCCGGACGCGGCCGATCCGCACCACCGGCTCGTCGCGCTCGACTTGCACGAAGACCGTCTCGCCTTGATCCGTACCAATCTCGCGCGCACGCGGCAACCCTGGGTCACGGTCTGCCAAGGCGATCTGACCGCGCCGGCCGCCGAATGGACGGTGCACGGGCCGTTCGACCGCATCCTGCTGGACGCGCCCTGCTCAAACAGCGGGGTGCTGCGCCGGCGTCCTGATGCCCGCTGGCGCTGGACCACGCGGCGCATGAAACAGTTGGCCGCCACCCAAGCCATCCTGCTTGAAAACGCGCTTGCGCTGCTGGCGCCCGGCGGACGGCTCGTCTATTCCACGTGCAGTTTGGAGCATGAAGAGAACCGCCGGCAGATCACCCTGTTGCGCCGCGCGCACCCGGAAATCACCTGTACCGGCGTTGTCGAAAACATCCCGACGCGCTCGCACACAGACGGCTCCTTCGCCTGCGCGCTGGAGAAACCCCACGCTTAACATCTCGCGATCCACGGTTACGCTATGCCTGTTTACGACTACGAAGCTGTTTCCTCAGACGCCGCGTGCGCGTACTGTGCCCAGGGATTCGAGACGGTCCAGTCGATTCACGATCCTCGGCTGACCGTCTGTCCGAAGTGCGGTTCGCCGATCCGGCGGGTCATCACGGCGCCTGCCATCGGGCGATCGAAATCCAAGCTCGACGACCGCGCCAAGTCGGCGGGATTCACCAAGCTCAAGCGACTCGGCAAAGGCGAATACGAAAAGATGTATTAGCCTGCGGCCGCGCGTGTAGCATGCCCCTATGACACCCTCCCCCGACACCTTACGGATACGCAGCGCGGTATTCCGTGCCGTGCGCGAATTTTTTTATGCGCGCGACTTCACCGAGGTCGAAACCCCCGTCCGCATCCACGCCCCTGCACTCGAAACGTATATCGACGCGCCGCCCTCAGGCGCGGCTTGGCTCCGCGCCTCTCCAGAACTGCACATGAAGCGGTTGCTCGTGGACGGTTGCTCGCGCATTTTCCAGATCGGCCCCTGTTTCCGCAGCGGCGAGTGCGGCCGCCGACACAACCCCGAGTTCACGATGCTCGAATGGTACCGCACGGACGCCGACTCTATCGCTATTTTGGACGACACCGAAGCGCTGATCACCCGCGTCTTTGACACCGTCACAGGCAGCACGGTCATCACATACGGGGGGCAGCGCATCGACCTCACCCCGCCCTGGCCCCGGTTCGCCGTGCGCGACGCCTACCGCCGCTGGGCGCAGTGGGATCCAGTCGAGCACTGGGACGCCGATCGCTTCGACGTGGACATGGTCGAACGCATCGAACCTGCCCTGCCGCGCGGCACGCCGTGTGTCTTGATCGATTATCCGGCACCCGCCGCCTCGCTTGCACGCCTCAAAGACGGCGACCCGCGCGTGGCCGAACGGTGGGAGGTTTACATCGGTGGTCTGGAGTTGGGCAATGCCTACAGCGAACTGTGCGATCCGACCGCGCAGCGCGAGCGGTTTCTTCAGGCGGCCGATGAGCGTCGCGCACTCGGCAAATCTGTCTATCCGCTTGATGAGCCCTTCCTTCACGCCCTCGAACGGGGCATGCCGCCCTGCGGCGGCATCGCGCTCGGCATGGACCGGCTCGTGATGCTCGCCTGCGGCGCCGCAGACATCGCAGCTATTCGTCCGTTCTGCGAGCGCCCCGGCGCACTGCTTTGAGCCGGCAGCGAAATCCACTTATCATGACAAGTGGATTCCCCCTCCTTCACCCTCACCTTCAATCGGGGAACGGCATTAATATTTCGAGAGATATTTGCCCGTCAGGCGTGCCATGCGGGTCTCGAGCCACGGCGTGACATTCCAGAAATCACGCAGTTCCAGATAGTCGCTGACCGCGGCCTGCTGCCCGGGCTTCACGCAAAATTCCGCCCGGAGCAGGATGTTGCGCGCCGTGGCTTCGGCCGACACGAATTCCACAATCTGCACGCGAAAGCCAAGAATACGGAGGAGTTGCGCGCGAAAGGTGTCGGTCAACAGATCGGCCAGACGCTCTCGCAGGATGCCGTGGCGTAATACCGCCTGCATCGGCCCGCCCTCTTTGAGCGTTTTGTGCAGTTCATGCTGACAGCACGGCGCACAAATCAGGTAGCGGCACTTCCACTCCATGCCTCGCGCCAGCGCCTCATCCGTCGCGGTGTCGCACGCGTGCAGACTCAACACCATGTCCGCCTCGAACGGCGGCTCGCTCTCGGCCAGTTCCCCTTCAACAAAGACGACGTGCTCAGCCACATCCAGATCGGCGGCGAGGCGACGGGCGGTCGCGATCACGTCAGCCTTGCGGTCGATGCCGCACACGCGCACCTCGAACCCGCGGACCGCCGTCAGATAAAAATAGACCGCCAGCGTCAGATAGGCGCGCCCGCACCCGCAATCCACGATGTTAAGGGTTTTTTCAGGCTTGTCCGCAATCGCCGCGTCGATGACCTTTAAAAATTCATTCACCTGATCGTATTTGCCGCGCATCGAGGCTCGGATACGGCCGTCCGCGTCGGCAATCCCCAGCGCCTTCAGCAGCGCGGCCGAATCGAAGTCCGTCAACGGTTGCCGCTTGACGCGGTCATGGCCCTGCTGCTCATCAACGTCCCGAGCCATTGGGCTACTGCGCGATTCGAGAAACTTGCCTTTCTTGGTCACGCGCACATGCAGATCCCCCGATGCCGTGACCAGATGCAACTCGCGCGGTCCGGTTTGTCCCAGCATCTCTTCCAGGCCGCTGCGCGCGCCCTCCAGATCAAAGTTTTTGACCTGCGTGCGCCCCTCTTCGGTCATCTCGCCCTGATATCCCTTTTCACCCTTGATGACGACCGGCCGCAGGCTGACGCGGAACGTTCCGCCGCCGCGGCGCACCACCTGAGTCACCTTCATAAAACCGGGCTCCGCCAACACCCGCCTGCGAATCTCTCCAGCGACATCCTCCGGCCATTCCGTTCGCGACATGCTTTCTCCGCCCTTTCTTTCTGTAGTGGGCATGAGTGTATCATGAGTCACCGTCCGGCGCATCCTGAAAGACGGATGCCTGGACGTTCGGCCGAGCAGGGCCGACGCATCTTAAATATGTCTCATAACGTCAGAACTGCGGGTGTGACATGCACCCAGTGAGTGCCATGCAGTCGGCACTGCGGCATGGTTTTGTGGCCCCTCGTCCCCGTCCCCGTTCACGTACACGTACACGACGGCCTCATCGCCTTCCCGTGGCCGCGTACGGTCCCGCGACTGGCCGGAGCTTGCTCTCATCTTAATCCTCCATTGCATCCCTTGGCGCGTTGATTCACAGACTCCCGACACAGGCAAAGTGATCCATGCGCCGACATCGCGGGTGAAAGGCCGTAAAGACAAGAAATTAGATGCGTCAGCCCTGTTCGTCCGAGCCTGCCCCCTTGCTTTCATACGCCGATTTGCTACGATGCAGACCGTCAACGAACCCAAAGGAATGCCCCCTTGCGCATTGCAGTTTTTGATTCCGGGATCGGCGGGCTCACGGTGCTCCGGCAGGCGCTTACGGCCCTGCCTGACGATGTCTTTCTTTATTATGCCGACACGCGCAACGCACCGTACGGGGTCAAACCCAAGGCCGAGGTCGCGGCGCACGTCCTGGCCGCAGCCGACTTCCTGGCAGACCGGCAGATCGATGCGTTGGTCGTGGCCTGCAACACCGCGACAGCCGTTGCGATTCAGGCGCTGCGCGCGCGTTTCCCGTTCCCGGTGATCGGCATGGAGCCGGCCGTCAAGCCCGCGCTGGAGCAGAACACCGGGAAAAAGATCATGGTTTTCGCCACGTCGTTAACGCTGCGCGCCAGCAAACTCGACACGCTGATCAGCAACCTGGGGCAGGGGCACCATGTCTCGCGCCGCGCGCTGGACCGCCTGGTCACCTTCGCCGAGGCTTTTGAATTCGACACGCCGGACCTCTGCGCCTACCTCGACCGGGTTCTGGCCGACGTGCCGTGGCACGACTACGAATCGGTGGTGCTCGGCTGCACCCACTTTCTTTTTTACCGGCGCCTGATCCAAGCCCGAGTCGGTCTGGAGCTTCGCGTGCTCGACGGCAATCAAGGCACCGTCAACCAGTTGGCGCGCGTCCTGCACCCGCTGCGGCCGCGTGCCCCCGCCTTGCCCACATCGCCCCGGGTGACCTTCTATGCTTCGGGCGCGCCAGAAACGCCAGCACGCGTCACACGCATGCTGGCGCTCCTTTCGTCGTCGTATTGACCCGCACCGGCTGCTAACCGAGATAGGCGCCCTGTTCGCGCAGCACCTTTTGGATCTCCGGCGCAGGCAGGTCGCGCGGACGTACGCCGGCTTTGGCTGCGAGCGCCGCCGCGACGCCGGCCGCCTGGCCGGTCACCACACAGACGGGAATCAGACGGACGCGATCGATCAGGTCCGGCGCGCAGGAGATGCAGCGGCCGGCCACGACCACGTTGTCGACCGTCTTCGGCAGCAACGCGCCGTAAGGGATCTGAAATTCCGGCAGACGCAATCCGTCATGCCCGGAGACCGCCACCGTGTCCGCAAAGACGGCGCGCTCGGACGCGCTCTTCTTGTCGACGCGCGCCACACCGTTCATCAGTCGCGTGGCACGAACGCCGAGTTGCGACGTGGTCTGGGCCAGAAAGACATCTTCATATCCGGGCGTCTTGCGAATCCGCTGCGTGTAATTCCAAGCCGATTTGCGGTGTGTCATCTCGGCCTTGGTCATATCGCGAATGTCCAAACCATTGCCTTTACTGCCCAGGCTGTTCACCCAGCGCACCGATTTCAGCGGCTCACGCGCACCGATATTGAGCTTCGTATCTTTCGGCGCTTTGGACGAGTCGATACGGTCCGCGTTGCCGAGCCTGTGAACAAAGCCCAGCGCATGAGAGATCTGGGTGTAGCTTTCGCCCGCCTGGAAGAAGACATCGCCATCGCCGGAGGCGTCCACCACCACCTTGGCCAGCACCGCCTGGCGGCCCTGCTTGCTCTCGAAGACGACGCCCTGCACGGCATGGCCGCTCTGGATCACATCGACGCCCCACGCGTGGAAAAAAACATCGACCTTGGCTTCCTGCACCATGTCGTCCATCAACACCTTCGCGGCCTCAGGATCGGCCGTCGGCTGTCCGATGTTCGGCTCCAGCTTGGTGATCGCGCCGTCGCCCATGGCCTCCAGCCGCCGCATGAACTCTTCGCAGATTCCCCGGGTCACCAGTTTGAACTGACCGTTTTCGCGCACGCCTGTGCCGATGATGATCAAAACCATGCCGTTGGTGAAAAGGCCGCCTAAACTGCCGTAGCGCTCAATCAACGCGACTTTCGCTCCGGCCCGCGCAGCCGCCACGGCAGCGCCGAATCCCGCTGCGCCGCCGCCGACCACCGCGACATCGGCCTCGTGGAACACCGGCAGTTCGCGTGCGGGCTGGATAACCTTGCCGCCCTCGAGACGGGCCGAGGGCACATCCTGCAGCGACGGGTCTATCACGCGGATATTGCGCGCGAACCCCGCATAGGCCGGATCGCCATCCGTCTCATCCGCAAACCCGCGCCCGGCCAGCAGACTCAGTCCGGCCGCCGTGCCGCCAAAGCCCAAACGCTTCACCATCTCCCTGCGTGTGACACTCATGTTGCTTCGTCCTCCTTAACACTCGTTCATCAAGACGGCGTCAGTATACCGGACGCCACCTCCCATCGGCAATGCAGAAGGCAAGCGGGCGAAGGGCGAACTCCGCCTTGCGGCCATCGCTCTTTTGAACTATAGTTGCGCCATATCAGGGGGGAGCGCGAAGGCGTCTGCGTTGACAGTCAGGCGAGTGTGTGCCTGTCGTTTTCCCTTAGCCCAAGGAGAGCCGTGACGATGAGTGTACCCACGTCCGAAAAGCTGGCACAGATCGCTGCCGTCCATACCGCCATCAAAACGGAACTCGGCAAGGTGATTGTCGGGCAGGATGACGTTATCCACCAAGTGCTGACGGTCCTTCTCTCGCGCGGCCACTGCCTGTTGCTGGGCGTGCCTGGACTCGCTAAAACGTTGCTTGTCCGCAGTCTGGGCGAAGTGCTGGACCTCGACTTCAACCGGGTGCAGTTCACACCGGACCTCATGCCGTCCGACATCACCGGCACCGAGATCCTGGACGAGGAGTCCGGCAGCACGCGCCGGTCACTGCGGTTTGTACCCGGCCCGGTCTTCACCAATCTGCTGCTCGCTGACGAGATCAACCGCACGCCGCCCAAGACGCAGGCCGCCTTGCTGGAAGCCATGCAGGAGTACGTGGTCACGACCGGCGGCCGCAGCATCCCGATCCCGCAGCCTTTCTTTGTGCTGGCCACGCAGAATCCGATCGAGCAGGAAGGCACCTATCCGCTGCCCGAGGCCCAGCTCGACCGTTTTATGTTTCTGATCCGTATGGCCTACCCGCAGCGAACCGAGGAGATGCAGATCCTGCGCCAGACCACGACCAATCGGGATGTGGCGCTGACGCGGCAGGTTGACGGCGCCACGCTGCTCGACGTGCAGCGCTGCGTGCGGGACATCCCGGTCAGCGAGCATGTGCTTGGATATTGCATCGACCTGGTGCGCAACACGAGGCCGGCCGAAGCTTCTGCACCGGAATTCGTGCGCGCCAATCTGTCCTATGGCGCCGGACCGCGCGCGGGCCAGTATCTCGTGCTCGCAGCCAAAGCAACCGCCGCGCTCGATGGCCGCCTCAATGTCTGCTGTGCCGATGTGCGCCGCAACGCCCATGCCGTCCTCGGCCACCGCATCGCCTGCAATTTCCACGCCACCGGCGAGGGCATCGATGCCACGCAGATCATCGACCGTCTGTTGCAACAGGTGCCCGAACCCGACAGTGCCGGCGCGTAAGCCCTCTGAAAGTGCGCATGAACACACCCCCATCAGACATGTCTGCCGCTGACCGGCCGCGCACGCCTTCGCCGCACGCTTCACGCTTGCTTTCGCCCCGCACGTTGGACAGCCTCAGAAATCTGGAACTGATCGCACGCGCCATGGTCGAAGGCTCGCTCACAGGCCTGCACCGCTCCCCCTACCACGGCTTCTCATCCGAATTTTCCGAATACCGCAAATATTGTCCCGGAGATGCCGTCAAGCATGTGGACTGGGTCGCTTACGCCAAGACCGACCGTTACTACGTCAAGCAGTACGAGGACGAAACCAACACACGCGCCTACATCGTGCTCGACCGGTCAGGCTCCATGGCTCTCGGACAAGCCCAGAACCACAAGTTCAATTATGCCTGTTACCTTGCGGCCGCCTTTATCTACCTGATGCAGCGCCAGAAGGACGCAGTCGGACTCTTCACCTACACCGACCGCATTGAATCGTATTATCCGGCCAAAACCTCGCGCCTCCACATGCTGAGCCTGCTGTCGCATCTCGAGAGCCTGGCACCTGCGGGCCGCTCGCACGCCGCCCCCTGTTTCCACCGGATCGCGGAGGAGGTCCACCGGCGATCGCTGGTCCTGGTCTTTTCCGATTTTCTCGATCCTGACCCTGACTTCATTTCCAGCCTGCGCCATTTCCAGCACAAGGGGTGCGAGGTGCTGCTCTTCCAAGTGCTGGACCCGCTGGAGACTGGGTTCCCCTTCCGCGGCCTGATTGAGTTTCGCGATTTGGAGACCGGCGAATCGATGGAAATCGAGAGCGAAGATTGCCGGTCGCTCTATCTGGACGCGCTCGATACAGCGCAGCAGCGCCTGCGTCGAGGCAGCGCCCGCATGAACATGACCTTCGAGACACTGAGCACCGGCACCCCCTTTGACCGCGCCCTGCTGGCCTACTTCCACAAACGAGAACGGCTCTTCTGATGAACTTCGGCCATCCTCTTTTTCTGTGGGGGCTGTTGGCCGTCCCGCTTCCGCTCCTGCTGCACCTCTTTTTCAGGCGACGCAAGGCCATGATCGCCTTTTCAACGCTGCAGTTCTTTCTGCAGCAGAAACGTTACCTGGCGCATCGGCGGCGGCTGCGTGAATGGTTGCTCCTGCTGGTGCGAACCCTAGCCCTTCTCATGCTGGTCCTCGCCCTGGCCCGGCCGACGCTGCAAGGCTTCACCGCCGCGTTCACCGCGCGCACGACGGTGGCCCTTATCGTCGACGACACGCTCTCCATGGACCGCAAACTGGGGTCGGGCATGACCGCTTTCACGCTGGCCACGCAAAAAGCCGACGAGATCCTGAACACGCTGTCGGAGGGCGACGCCGCTTCGCTGATTTTTCTTTCCGGGCGCCCAGGCCTCGCGCTGACCCGCCAGCGGCAGGCTGTGCGGCGCGCGCTGGAGGAGGCGCGCGTGACCGGCGCCTCCGGCTCTTTCGCCGCCGCGCTGCAAAACGCTCAGCTCGATCTCGCCGCCGGTGCCGCACCCAACCGAGAAATCTACCTCCTTTCCGACTTTCAAAGCAATCAAACCCCCGACGCGCCGATTCCCGTCGCCGCTGACGGCGGCGTGCGTCTCTATCTGCTGCCGCTTAGCGGCCCTCCCGACAACCTGTCGGTCGCGCGCCTCGCCCTTTCCACGCGCCCGCAGATGGTCAACAAGCCGATCGCCATCCCGTACGACATTGTGAATCACAGTGACCGCAGCCGCGAGACCGTGGCCAGCCTGGAGGTCGGCAAGGACACGCTCCGCAGCGAATCGCTGCGCGTGCCGGCCGGCGAGCGCGTCACGGGGCGCTTCGACTATGTGCCGCTGCAGGCCGGCGTTTTGAACGGTGCCGTGCGCATCGCCGACTCCTCGCTCGCGCTCGACAACACGCGCTGGTTCACGCTTGCCGTCAGTGAACACATCCGGGCCCTGCTGGTCGAAGCGGACCTCTTGAGCCGCGTGCGGCCTTTTCATTTTCTCCTGCTCGCGCTGGATCCGTCGGGCGGAGACTCCGTGAATGGCATTCACACAGAAACGGGGTTCCTCAGCGAGATGCAGCCGCGCGATCTCGACCGGCACCACGTCGTGCTGTTCGCCAACCCGCCGCCCTTTCCCGCGCAGTCCGCCGCGCTGTTGACGCGCTATCTGGAGGGGGGCGGCAGCGTGATCGTCTTCGGGGGAGGAGCGACGGGCCCCGAAACATTCGCCGCGTTTTCGCACGACACGCTACGCAACCTCTACGGCGAGCGCGAGTCTGCGGCGCGCACCGGCATGCGTTTCAAGGCGGCGCTCACCGGCCTCAACGCGCTGCTCCAGATGGATCTGGTCACCTGGCAACGCCTCAGCACCTTGAAGCCCGCGCCAACCGCCACCGTGCTCGCCGACTGCCAAGGCATACCGATGATCGTTGAACAGAAGGTCGGTGCCGGCAGACTGATCGCCTGCGCCTTCTCCGTGCGGCGCGACACCGGCAACTGGCCTGAACTTAAATCCTTCCCGATCGCCATGATCCATCTAACGGCCTACGCGGCGCATGAACCGCAACACAATGCCGGTATTCTTTGCGGCCAGACTCTACGCCTGACCGCGTTGACGCCTGAGGACAGCTCGCTCGCCTGCCTTCACAGCGACGGGACGCGCCTCGCACAGCCTGTACGCGACGGCGCGGCCAGTGTCACCGACACCTGGCAGCCCGGCATCATGACCGCCGAACGGGCGACGCCCCGTTCCACGGCAGTGAATCCGGTCCCGGCAGAAAGTGACCTGTCCTGTTGGTCGGCGAGCCGGCTCGGCGCGTTGGCCTCCGTCCGCGCGCACGTGCTGAAAACAGACGCCGCCCTCGACACACAAATCCGGGCCGCCCGCCGCGGCAGCGATCTCTCAGGCCTTCTCTTGGCCGCACTGATTCTGCTGCTTGCGGCCGAAGCCCTACTCGGCAACACCTACCTGTCACAGCGACGCCCATGACTTTTTATCCGCTCATACCGCTCTGGATGCTCTTGCTGCTGCTGACGCTGGTCGCCGTCGCGACCGTCACTGCGTTCCGGCACCGCAATCCGGCCGTGGCGGCGTGGCAGCATCGGCTGCTCGTCGCGCTGCGCGTGGCGAGCCTCACGCTGGCGCTCGTGATGCTGCTCTGTCCAGGACAGACGACGGAAGAACGCAATCTGGAAAAATCGCACCTTGTTTTCCTGCTCGACAGGTCCGCCTCAATGGGCACCCGCGACCTGCCGCACGGCGAGCAGCGTCTGGCGCGCGCGGCCGCCTTCTTGCGCGACACACCGCTTCGCCGGCTCGCGGACTATCCGCGGGCGCTGTACGCCTTCAACCACCGGGTCGAGCGTTTCGAACAGCCGGACGACTTGACGCGTCTGCATCCCGAAGGCGGCACAGACCTGCGTCAGGCGGTCGATCGCGTTGATAAAGACATCGGCCTCGCCCGCGTGTCGGCCCTGGTGCTGGTCAGCGACGGCATTGACCATTCCGACTTCAAGGGCAGCGACCTGACACTCCCCATTCTGAGCGTGCAGGTCGGCACCGATTTGGCCGAGGTGCAGGATCTCGGCATCGAGTCTTTCGCCTGCCCCGACACCCTCAGCGAGGGCGAAACCCTTACCCTGGCGGTGCCGCTGCTGCTGAACGGCTATCCGACCGAGCAGCGCGTGGCGTTCCGTGTTCTTGCCGACGACGTGCCGATTCACACCGCCACGCTCACGCTGGCCAGTGGACGCCTGCACACCGAAACGGTGCCGGTGACATTCACGGCCACCGGCATCCACACCCTGCG
>JAQUEX010000400.1 GCA_028684935.1 Kiritimatiellia bacterium
GGCTGATGTTCACCGATGTCGACATCCGCCAGCCCCCCTATTCGCGGCGCTATCCGGAACTGGCCGACCTCGGCACGCGCGCCGACCTCAACAGCGTCTGGCGCAACGTGTTTGTGAATGCGGAGGAGCCCACTTTCAGAAAGCCGAAAGGCACCGACATCTGGGACAACCTGACGGCCGCCGCGTTGCCGGCGGCCGGCACCGGCGCGGCGTCGGTTTTCCGCGCACTGCCGCTTGACGAGATCGGAACGTACGACGACCCCATGTGCGCCTCCGACAAGTGACACCGGGGGCGCGGACGGCCCCGTCCGCGATGTCGACAACCCCCTGCGCTCGCCTGACGAGAGACCGCGCAGACAAAAACACACGAAAGACAACCATGCAGACATCCCTCCGCCCCATTGCCCTGCTGTCCGTCCTCGCCGCCGTGGCAGGACGCTCGGCCGAAGCGCCGATCACCGCGCTGCCGCCGCAACCGGCCGAATCGCGGCCGCTGGCCGAACGCTTCGCCGAGCCGCCCGCGTCAACCCGCATCCTGCGCATCATCCACGGTCAGAAAAACAAGCCGGAGGAACAGGACAAGCACCTGCTCACGCTGGCCGAACAGGGGTTCGGCGGCTTCGCGGGCAACGTCTCCTTCGACGGCTATGTCGAGGATGAAACCAAGTGGCCGCCTTTTCTGCGCGGCGTGCAGATGGCCAAAGCGTCCGGCATGTCGCTCTGGCTCTACGACGAACGCGGGTATCCCTCGGGCAGCGCCGGCGACCTCACCCTGCGCGGCCACCCCGAATGGGCCGCGCGCGGCCTGCTGATCGCCGAAACGAATGTCACCGGCGGCGCGGCCGTTTCGCTGTCGCTGCCGCCCGGCCGCTTGGTCGCGGCAGTGGCCGTGCCGCGATGCGACGGCGTGATCGCGCTGGACCGCGCGGTTGATCTCGCCGCGTCGGTCGTGGTCGGCCACCTCTCGTGGCAGGCGCCGGACGGTGAGTGGTTCGTTGCGGTCATGACCGACGACCTGATCTATGAGGGCACCCACGCCGCCATCAGCCTGGCCTACAAGAAGCCGTGCATCGACCTGCTGACGCCCGAGCCGACCGCGCGCTTCCTGGAAGTCACGCATGACCGCTACGCGGCCAAGATGGGCAAGGACCTCGGCCGATACTTTGTCTCGACCTTCACAGACGAACCGTCGCTGCAAAACCTCTGGTTCCGCCCCATGCCGTATCGCGTGCTGCCGTGGTCGCTCACGTTCGAGCGCGAGTTCCGCAAGCGCCGCGGCCGTGCGCTGCGCCCGCTGCTGCCGGCGCTGGTCGCCGACGCGGGGCCGGCCGGCACCCGCGCCCGTTACGACTTCTGGAACACGGTCGGCGAGTTGGTCTCCGAAAACTTTTTCGGACAGATTCAAACGTGGTGCGCCCGCCACAACATCCTTTCGGGCGGCCACCTGCTGGCCGAAGAGAGCCTGATCAGCCATGTGCCGCTCTACGGCGATTTCTTCCGCTGCGCGCGCCGGCTCGACGCGCCCAGCATCGACTGCCTCACCAGTCTGCCGCCCGGCGTGCCGTGGCACATCGCGCGCATGATCGGCAGCATCGCCGACCTGGAGGGCCGCACCTACACGATGTGCGAGGTCTCCGACCACAGCCAGCGCTACCGCCCGAAAGGCGACACGCGGCCGGTTCGCGTCGTGACCGAGGACGAGATCCGCGGCACCTGCAACCGGCTCGTCTGGGGCGGCATCAACACGCTCACCAGCTATTACGCCTTCCAAGATCTCAGCGACGATCAGTTGCGCCGGATCAACACGCATGTCGGGCGCTGCCAGACCCTGCTGCGCGGCGGCCACCAGGTGGCCGACATCGCGGTGCTCTACCCGATCGAGAGCGTCTGGGCCGCCTTCACGCCGGCCTATCGCGGCGCGAGCGACGAGGCTGGGGCGCGCCGGGTCGAGAGCGTCTTCGACGGCGTGAGCGCGGCGCTCTACAGCGCGAATCGCGATTTCCGCTACGTGGACGCGCGCGCGCTGTGCGACGCGACCGTCGACGGCGACGCCTTGCGCCACGGCGACCTCCGCTGGCGCGTGCTGGTGCTGCCGGCGGCCGACACCCTGCCGATGGCGGCCTGGCGCAAGGTCCACCGCTTCTGGCAGGGCGGCGGCACCGTCATTGCCGTCGGCGCCCTGCCGGCCAACAGCGAGTTAGACGCTCCCTCGCCGGCCGTGCAGGCGATCGCGCGCGAAATGTTCGGCGCGGCGACGCTGCCGAACGTCGTCACCAACCGCGCCGGCGGCGCGGGCATCGCACTGCCGTTCAGCATGCTCGCGCTCACGCCGAAGATGATCGACGCGGTGCTGGAGCGCGACGCGGCCTGCGATGATGCGCGCGCGCCTGTCAAAATCACGCGCCGCCGCATCGACGGCCACGACCTTTATTTCGCGATCAACGACAGCGACGCCGCATGGAGCGGCACCGTACGCTTTTGCGGCGAGGGTGTGCGCGAGCAGTGGGATCCGGCGACCGGTGCCCGGAGCGCGGTCGCGGACGCGACGCGCGTGCCCCTGCGTCTCGGGCCGTACGGCGCGATGTTTTTCCGCGCGCCGCAGGCCGGCATCCCGCGCCGCCTTGCTCAGGCCGGTTCGGTCGCCCTCGCGATGACCTGCAAGCCCCTGCCTGATGCCGGCCGCCCCACGATCGGCAAGGGCACCCATGTGCGCGCCGAGTTGTCCGGCGACGCGGCCGGCGGCTGGCGCGC
>JAQUEX010000401.1 GCA_028684935.1 Kiritimatiellia bacterium
TTCTCATGGTCGAATAGCCCGTTCATGATGACAGTGCAATAGCTCGTGCGTGCCACATTCAAGATTATGATTACGAGCAAGATTACGATTACGAATCACGGACCCCAACAGAACTGCCATGCGCCCCTTCGCGTCGTGTAACGCGGGATTGTCAGGTGTTTGTCAGTTGTTAATTACGGTGCCGAGCTTGAAGATGGGCAGGTACATGGCGACCACGATGCTGCCGATGATGAGCCCCAGGAAGACCATCAGCAGCGGCTCCATGAGTGAAGTCAAGGACGAGAGGGTAGTTTCAACCTCATCGTCGTAGGTGTCGGCGACGCTGTCGAGCATCTCGTCGATACGGCCGCTTTTTTCGCCGGCGGCGATCATGCGGATCATGAGGGTCGGCAGGAAGGGCTTGCCCTCCAGCGAGGCGCTGAGGGTGTTGCCCTGCTCGATGCCGCTGCGGGCGGCCAGGATCGAGCTTTCCATGACTTTGTTGCCGATGGAGAGGGCCACGACCTGCATGGCATCGAGGATCGGCACGCCGCTGACCAGCATCTGCGCGAAGAGGCGGCTGAAGCGCGCGACCGAGACCTTCTGCACCAGTTCGCCGAACACCGGCAGCCTGAGGATGATTTTATCGAATTGATAGCGCCCCGCCACCGTGGCCTTCCACTTGCGGAACGCGAACGTCCCGCCGATGGCCGCCGCGAGCAGGAGATACCAGTAGTGACGGATGAAATCGCTGAGGTTGACCAGGAACTGGGTCGGGGCAGGCAGTTTCGACCCGAACCCCTCAAACATCTCCACGAAGACCGGCACCACGAAGGTGATCAGGGCGCCGGCGATGAGCAGCGCCATCGAGAGCACGACGATCGGGTAGGTCATGGCGGATTTGACCTTGCGCACCAGCCGCGCCGAGGCGTCCAGCATGACGGCCAGGCGTTTGAGCACCGGCGCGAACTGTCCGCTTTTCTCGCCGGCCGCGATCATGTTGAGGTACATGTCGTCAAAGATCTGCGGGAAGTGGCGCAGGCCCTCTGAAAAGGGCATGCCGCTTTCGATGTTCTCGCGCAGCGTGCGCAGCACACGCTTGAATCCCGGGTGCAGGCATTGGTCCTCCAGGGTCGCGACGGCGGCCAGGATTGACATGCCCGCGTTCAGCATGCTGGCGGTCTGCCGGGTGAACGGAATCAACTCGCGACTGATGATCTTGCCAACCCCGGAGACGCGGAGGGTCGTGACTTTGGATGTGCTCTCGGGCATGGGTGGGCCTTTCTGGTGGAGGATTATTCGCTGCCGGTCACTTCAAGAGCGGCATGCAGGGAGGTGATCCCGCTGCGGACCTTCATCAGTCCGACATCTTTAAGTGTGGCCATGCCCTCTTGGATCGCGATGCTGCGGATCACATCGGCGGGCGAGCCTTTTACGGTGGCGCCGCGGATTGCCTCCGAGACCGGCAGCACCTCCATGAAGGCGCCTCGTCCTTTGTAACCGATGTTGTTGCACTTGGGACAGCCGCCGGCCTCGAAGAGCGTGGCCCCCTCGAAGAAGGCCGGATCGATATGGTTGGCGGCCAGCACGTCGGGGTCCACCGCGGTCGGTTTCTTGCAGAGCGGGCAAAGCTTGCGGTAGAGGCGCTGGGCCTGGGCCAGGATCAGCGAGGAGGCGATCAGGAAGGGCGGCACACCCATGTCGATCAGGCGGGGGATGACGCCGGCGGCGTCGTTGGTGTGCAAGGTGCTCAGCACAAGGTGGCCGGTTAGCGCCGCCTTGACCGCGATGTCGGCGGTTTCGCCGTCGCGGATTTCGCCGACCAGCACGATGTCCGGGTCCTGGCGCAGCACCGAGCGCAGCACCGAGGCGAAGGTGAGTCCGGTCTGCTGGTTGACATGGACCTGGTTGATCCCCTCGATCTGGTACTCGACCGGATCCTCGGCGGTGACGATGTTCACGTCCGGCGTGTTGAGGTCTTGCAGGCAGGAGTAGAGCGTGGTGGTCTTGCCGGAGCCGGTCGGACCGGTCACGAGAAGGATGCCGTGCGGCTGTTCGATGGCGTGTTTCATCGCCTGGAAGGCGAAATCGTCGAGCCCGAGTGAGGACAGGCTGGGCGCGAGGTTGCTCTTGTCCAGCGTACGCATCACCACCTTTTCGCCGTGGACGGTCGGCAGGATGCTGACGCGGATATCGACCTCTTTCTTGAGCGCCTTGACCTTGAAACGGCCGTCCTGCGGATTGCGGCGTTCCGCGATGTCGAGATCAGACATGATCTTGATGCGCGAGACGATCGCGTTATGGAGCGCGCGGGGCGGACTGGGCCGTTCAATCAGAGCCCCGTCGATGCGGTAGCGCAGACGCGAGCTTTTTTCCATCGCCTCGAAGTGGATGTCACTCGCGCCGGTGCGCAGCGCCTCGACCAGCATCATGTTCACCATCCGGATCACCGGCGCCTCTTCGGCGGTCTCCAGCGTCTGGTCGATGCTCTCTTCCCTGCTCTGCGGCTCGCTGGAGAACTCGATGTCGGCGTCGAGCCCCTTCATGATGTTCTCCATCGCCAGCTTCGGATTGGCGGCATCGGTCCGCGCCTTGGCACGGCTCAGCGCGTCGGTGACTTCGCGCTCCGAGGCGACCAGCGGAATGATCTCCAGCCGGGTGTTGCGCGCGACCTCCTCCTGCGCCAGCAGGTCAAACGGGTCGCCGAAAACCACCGTCAGCCGCTGCCCCAGCTTCATGAGCGGCACCGCCTTGAGCCGCGTCCAAAGCT
>JAQUEX010000402.1 GCA_028684935.1 Kiritimatiellia bacterium
CACAAGGTGAGCGGACAGGTGCGGCTCGATATGCGCATGCCGGAGTGGACGCGCTATCTCTTTAACGCGGGACAGGTCATGTACGACAGCGGCGTGCCGCTGGAGCAGGCGCTGGCCATGCAGGGACGCGACAAGCCGGACCAGCGGCACGTGGTGCTGATGCGGACGCGGGAGAAGGCCGAGCCGGGATACATCCGCAACCGCTACGGGGTCGACAACTCGGAGCAGGTGGCGCGGCAATGGCGGCAGATCGCCGAAGAGAGGTGGCCCGATGAGTAGGCGCGCAGGCTGTCTGGCGGTTGCGGTGCTGGCCGCTGCGGCCGTGCAGGCGGCGCGCGACGCCGCGGCGCTGCCGTCGGTGGCGTTGCCGGCGCTGGCGCGCGTGACCGCCGACGAGCCGTCGGGCGAGACGTGGCGTCAGGTCGGCGAGCTGGGCGGGTCGGTGGCGACCGCGCGCGGCGAGTGCGCCGCGGCGCTGGCCGCGGCCGGCTGGCGGCTGGACAAGACGATCGTGCTGGGACGCTCGCCCTCGCGGTCGGAGTTGATGCTTTGGATTCGGGGAAGTCGCCGGGTCCTGTTCATGGTGTGGGAAAAAGAGGCGGGCACATGCGGCTTCGCCTGGGGTGAGGAACGGTAAACGGAAGGACGACGATGAAGAATTTCATTCCCTTGGTTCTGGCGGTGTTGCTGGGGCTGGCAGCCGTGTTGGCGGTGGGACGGCTGCTGCACGCGCGCCGGCAGGCGACCGAGAAGACCACCACGGTCGTGGCCGTGGCGCGCGATGTGAACGCCGGCGAGGTGCTCACCAGCGATGCGGTCATGGAAAAGAAGGTGCCCGTCTCGGCCCGGCCGGCGCAGGCGATCTTTTGGACGCGCGCGGAGATGGTGGTCGGCCAGAAAGCGCTGCGCTCGATCGCCCAGGGCGATTATGTGCTGCTCTCCGATGTCGGCCTCTCGCGCAGCATGGCGGATATCGTGGGCGAGGGCGAGTGGGCGGTCTCGCTGACCGTGCCCGCCGGCGGTATCGCGCGCATTGTGCAGCCGGGCGACGAGGTGGCGGTGATCGGCACCTTCAAGGTCAAGAGCCAGGTGAAAACGGCTGACCTCTCGGCCGCGCCCGAAGAGATCGCGCGCGAAGCGACGCTGGTGCTCTTCCCGCGGGTGCGGGTGCTGGACGTGGGCACGCTGTCGACCGGCGGCGAGGCCAGCGCGGGCGAGTTGATCCTCGCGCTGCCGCCGCAGCAGGCGCAGGTGCTGATCGCCGCGCAGGGCAAGTCGCGCCTGACGCTGGCCTTGCGCCGCCCCGGCGACGACGCGGCCGTCAACCGCATCGACACCGGTATGGTGAACGAGGAGACCTTTGACAAACTGATGCAGGGACTGAAGACGTTTGAGATGCCGCCGGTTCCCGGCGTCATCACCGCTCCCGTGCCGGCCAAGGCCGCGGGGCAGAACTAGGAGGTGACAATGAACACGCAATGGATACGATTCCAACTCACGTGGGGTTTCGCGGCATGCTGTCTGGCGGCTGCGCTGTTGCTGGGCGTGACGCGCGCCCTGCCCGCGCGCGCGGCGGACGCCACGCCGGTCACGGTCAGTGTCGGCAAAATGGAACTGCTGAACCTGCCCTTTCCGGTGCAGGGCTACCGCTTGGCCGATCCCTCGCTGGCCAAGGTGGAGACCTTGGGGCCGCAGCAACTGCGCATCATGGGACTCAAATCCGGCTCGACCGATCTGCAGGTGACCGGCGAGGGCAGCGTGTCGGCGCTCTTCGCGCTGACCGTGCTCGAGAATATCAACGCGGTGCTCTCGGCGGTCAAGCGCGATCTGGACGCCGTGCCGGAAGTCGATGTCGCGATCAACCTCGGGCGCGTGGTGCTCAAGGGCGAGGTCAGCAACATCGAGCATTGGAAGTACCTGCTGAAGGTGGTCGATCTGTATAAGGATTCGGTCGCCAACCTGGTCACGTTTTACCCGGCGCCCGAGGTGATGCTGTCGCTTAAGGCCGCCTTTGAGAAGGCCGGCCTGACCGTGCTCGACGCCGATGCGCTGGAAAACAAGAAAGTGCCCGGCGCCATCCGCCTCGCCTTCAGCGGCAACTCGATCTTCGTGAACGGCCTGGTGTACAGCCAGAAGGACAAAGACCGCATCGTGCAGATCATCGAGGCGCAGAACTGGCTGACGGTGCCGCGCAAGCGCGAGGGCGGCGAGGCCGCCCAGGCGGCGCAAACCGCCGATGATCCGCGCGTCAAGGCGCTGCTCGACATCGAGGTGGTGCCCACCATGCTCGAGATGGACGTGGTCTTCGTGGGCGTGACGGATTCCGAGGAAAAGCAGATCGGCGTGAACCTGGCCAAGGCCGGCCTGATCGTGCTGAACTCCACCTCGGCCGGATTTCAGGGCAATCTCGACAACAACTCGTCCGGCTGGGCAGGCACCTATTCGATCAACAGCGGTCTGCAGGGCGCGCTCAAATTCTTCGCCGGCAGCGGTCCGGGCCGTTTCCAGACGGCGGGGCACATGACCTTCAAAAACGACTCGCCGGAGTGGCGCACCTACCACAGCGGCGGCACGCTGAAGGTCAAGGTGGCCACGCGCGACGCGACTTCGCTGGAGGACATCGACTACGGCCTCATCATGAAGATCAAGGGCGGCCTGCTGGACGCCAAGACCGCGTCGGTGGACGTGAACATCGAACTCAGCTATCCGGTGCCGGTCGGCACGGATTACGATCTCAA